>NZ_JNXJ01000011.1:0-158695 GCF_000716625.1 Streptomyces bikiniensis
GGACAGAGGACGGGGTGGTGGGGCGGGCAGAGGACGGGGTGGTGGGGCGGGTCATGAAGTCAGTCTGGGAAAGGGGCGCTTGCCTTCCCAGGTCCAATCCCGGCAGATTGGTCCGGCGATGGAGCCAATCGAATCCCTTCCCCCTCCCCCCGCCCTCGACGTCCTGGTCGCGCGGCTCGGGCGCTGGTCCGCCGGGCGCGGGCCGCTGTACCTGCTGCTCGCCGCCCGGCTGCGCCGGCTCATCGACGAGGGGGTGCTGCCCCCGGGCACGCTCCTGCCGCCGGACCGGCGGTTCGCGACGGCCCTGGCCGTGGGCCGTACGACGGTGGTCGCCGCCTACGACGCGCTGCGGCGGGAAGGGCGGCTCGTACGGAGGCAGGGCAGCGGTACGCGGGTGGCGCCGGCCGCACTGTCGGCGAGGCGGCTCCGGTCGGCGGGGGCGGGGGCGGGCGCGGGTGCGGGAGTGGGGGCGGGTGCGGGGGCGCCCCGGGTGCGGGAGACCTCGAACCCGCTCTTCCTGCACCTCCTGGAGGCGCCGGACGACGTGATCCTGCTGAGCTGCGCGGCCCCGGACCGGGCGCCGGACGCGCTGGCGGAGGCGTACCGCTCCCTCGAACTGCCCGTCGGGGACCTCGGCTACCACCCGGCCGGGCTCGGGGCGCTGCGCGAGGCGGTGGCCGCGCGGTACGCGGCGCGGGGCGTGCCGACCGGTCCCGACCAGGTCCTGGTCACCACCGGCGCCCAGCAGGGGCTCGCGCTGCTCGCGCGGCTGCTGCTCGCCCCCGGGGACGGGGTCCTGGTGGAGGCGCCGACGTACCCGGGGGCGCTCGACCTGTTCCGGGAGGCGGCGGCCGTGCCGCTGCCGGTGGCGGTGGGCCCGGACGGGGTCGACGTGGCGGAGGCGGTGCGGCTGATGGAGCGGCACCGTCCCGCCCTGGCCTATGTGGTGGCCCGCTTCCAGAACCCGACCGGGACCGTGCTCCCGCCGCTCGCGGGGCGCCGGCTGGTGGAGGCGGCGAACGCGCTCGGGGTGCCGCTCGTCGACGACGAGGCCCTCTCCGACCTGGCCTTCGACGCCGGGGCGCCGTGGACGCCGCTCTCGGCGTACGGGGAGGTGGTCGCGGTCGGCTCGCTCAGCAAGGTGGTGTGGGGCGGCCTCCGGATCGGCTGGGTACGCGGACCGGCCCCGCTGATCGCCCGGCTCGCCCGTCTGAAGGCCCTGCACGACCTGGGCAGCGACGTCCCGGCCCAGTTGGCGGCGGTCCGGCTCCTGGACGGTTTCGGGCCGGTCCTGGAGGCCCGCGTGCGGACGGTCCGGGCGGGCCACGACCACCTGCGGGCCGAGCTGGCCCGGCTGCTGCCGTCCTGGTCCTGCGCCCCGGCGGCGGGCGGTCAGACCCTGTGGGTGCGGCTCCCGCACGGCGACGGCGTCTCCTTCGCGCAGCTCGCCCTCCGGCACGGGGTCGCCGTCCTGCCCGGCGCCACCGCCGACGCCCTCGGCGGCAGCGTCCGCCACCTGCGGCTGCACTTCCTGGCGGCCCCGGAGGTGCTGACGGAGGCGGTGCGGAGGCTGGCGGCGGCCTGGGCGGAGTACACGCCGGGTCCCGAGCCGGTGCGGGCGGCCCTGCACGCGATCACGCTGTGACGGCCGGGGCCCTGCTTCGGACGGGTCCCGGGGCGTGTGCCGAAAGTCCCGCCTGCCCTTCGGGCGGACGGCACTGCTTTCGGCACAGGCCCTAGGGCCGCTTCGGCTCCGGCGCCGCCACGCCCAGGACCCGGTCCTTGAGGGCCGGGAACTCCTCGCGGGTCGCGGCGACCCGGCCGGGGTCGAGTGCGACGCGCAGGACCTCCTCGCCGGGCCCCGCCTCCGCCAGGACCTCGCCCCAGGGGTCGACCACGATCGAGTGCCCGGCCTGCTCGATGCCGGCGTGGGTGCCGGCGGTGCCGCAGGCGAGCACGTACGCCTGGTTCTCGACCGCGCGGGCCCGCGCCAGGAGGGTCCAGTGGGCGCGGCGGCGGGCGGGCCAGCCGGCCGGGACGACGAAGGCCTGGGCGCCCGCGTCGACCAGGCCGCGGAAGAGCTCGGGGAAGCGCAGGTCGTAGCAGGTGCCGACGCCGACGGTGAGGTGCGGCAGGTCGACGGTGACCAGGTCCTCCCCGGCGGCCATGAGGACCGCCTCGCCCTCGTCGAAGCCGAAGCGGTGGATCTTCCGGTAGGAGGCGGCGAGTTCGCCGTCGGGGGAGAGGACGAGCGAGGTGTTGTAGAGGGCGCCGGCCTCCGCCTCCACGAAGGAGCCGGCGTGCAGCCAGACCCCGGCGTCCCGGGCGGCCTCGGCCATCGCCCGGTGCGTGGGGCCGTTCAGCGGCTCGGACCCGGCGGCGAAGAGGTCGGACGCGAAGGCGCCGACGGTCCACAGCTCGGGGAGGACGACGAGGTCGGCGCGGCCAGATTCCGCCCGTACGAGACGTGCCGCGCGGGCACGGCGGGCGTCGACCGGTTCGTCCGGGTCTACCGCGATCTGGATCAGCGAGGCGCGCACACTACCACCGTCCTGGCATTCGAGCCGTCAACACCGGCCTACGATCGTCACACGAAAGCACTGCCGGGGTGCCTTCGGGCAGCGTAACTTAGCGTCCGAGCCTCCCACCCAGTCGTGTTATTCAGCCCGCGCACCGAAGAACCGCCGAGGGGTCCCGTGACCGTCCATCCCAGCCTCCAGAACCACGCCGACGCCTGGACGCACTCGATCGAGGCGATAGCCGAGCTGGTGCAGCCGCTCGTGGAGGGCGAGTGGAACCGGCGGACCCCCTGCCCGGGCTGGTCGGTGCGGGACGTCGTGTCGCACGTCATCGGCATGGAGACGGAGATGCTGGGCGACCCCCGGCCGATCCACTCGCTGCCGCGCGACCTCTACCACGTGCGCAGTGACTTCGCGCGCTACATGGAGGTCCAGGTCGATGTGCGGCGGCACCACACGGCGCCGGAGATGACGTCGGAGCTGGAGTACGTCCTGATTCGCCGGGCCCGGCAGCTCCGCAACGAGAACCGCTCGCCCGACCATCTGATCCGGGCCCCGCTGGGCGCCGAGCAGACCCTGGAAGTGGCCTACCGGATGCGGGCCTTCGACGTGTGGGTGCACGAGCAGGACCTGCGGACGGCGCTCGGGGTGCCGGGGAACCTGGACTCGCCCGGGGCGCACGTGGTCCGGGACGTGCTCCTGGAGGCGCTGCCGAAGGTGGTCGCCAAGGACGCGGGCGCGCCGGCGTCCTCGGCGGTGGTGTTCGACGTGACCGGCCCGGTGGAGTTCCTGCGGACGGTGCGAGTGGACGCGGAGGGGCGCGGGTCGATCGACGGCGCGCCCTCGCTCGGCCCGGCGGCGACGCTGGCGACGGACTGGGAGACGTACGTGCGGCTGGCCTGCGGCCGGGTCCGGGCGGCCGACGCGGCCGACCGGATCAAGGTGGAGGGCGACGAGCGGCTGGCGCGGGCGATCCTCGACAACTTCGCGGTGACGCCGAACTAGGGCCTGTCCGGCGGGTCAGGGTCGGACAGGCCCTGGCCGTGCGCTACACGGGTACGTGCACGGCCTCCACGCGGCTGGCGACGAGCCGTTCGCGCTCCCGGCGGTGGGTGCGGGCCTTGAGGCGCAGGATCTGCGCGACGCCGAGGGCTTCGAGGACGAAGACCGAGGAGAACGCGATCCGGTAGTCGTCGCCGGTCGCGTCGAGCAGCACGCCGACGGCGAGGAGCGTCGTCATCGAGGCGACGAAACCACCCATGTTGACGATGCCGGAGGCGGTGCCCTGACGCTCCGGCGGGTTGGCCGGGCGGGCGAAGTCGAAGCCGATCATCGAGGCGGGACCGCAGGCCCCGAGGACCAGGCAGAGGGTGACGAGCAGCCACATCGGGGCGTGGTCGCCGGGGTACGCGAGGGTGGTCCCCCACAGCAGGGCGGTGGCCGCGACCGTGCCGAGGGCGAGCGGGGCGCGGGCCGCGTGGTGGCGGGCGATGATCTGCCCGTACGCGAGGCCGACGACCATGTTCGAGAGCACGACCAGGGTGAGCAGCGTCCCGGCGGTGGAGCGCGAGAGGCCCTGCGCCTCGACGAGGTACGGCAGTCCCCACAGGAGCAGGAAGACCATGGCCGGGAACTGGGTGGTGAAGTGCACCCACATGCCGAGCCGGGTGCCGGGCTCGCGCCAGGACTCGGCGATCTGGCGGCGCACGTAGGCGGCGCCCGCGTGCGGGGCGGGCCGGGGCTCGTACCCCTCGGGGTGGTCCTTGAGGAAGAGCAGCAGCAGGACGAGGACGAGGACGCCCGCGAGGGAGCTGCCGACGAAGGTGGTGGTCCAGCCGAGGCCGTGCAGGGCGCGGGCGACGACGACGGTGGAGACCAGGTTGCCCGCCATGCCGAAGAGGGCGGCGACCTGGCCGATGAGGGGGCCGCGCCGGGCGGGGAACCAGCGGCTGCCGAGCCGCAGGACGCTGATGAAGGTCATGGCGTCGCCGCAGCCGAGGAGGGCGCGGGAGGCGAGGGCCGTGCCGTACGACGGGGAGAGCGCGAAGCCGAGCTGGCCGACGGTGAAGAGGACGACGCCGAGGACCAGGACCTTCTTGGTGCCGAGCCGGTCGACCATGAGGCCGACGGGTATCTGCATGCCGGCGTAGACGAGCAGCTGGAGGATGGAGAAGGTGGAGAGCGCGGAGGCGTTGACGTCGAAGCGGTCGGCGGCGTCGAGTCCGGCGACGCCGAGCGAGGTCCGGAAGATGACGGCGACGAAGTAGACGGCGACGCCGACGCCCCAGACGAGGGCGGCGCGGCGGCCGCCGGGCGGGTCTCCGGGGAGGGTGACGGCGGAGCCGTATCCGTTGCGGTTGCTCACCGGTGCTCACCCCGCACCAGGACCTTGACCCAGCTGAGGTGCTGGCGGACGCAGTGCGCGGCGCCCTCGGCGTCGCCGGCCTTGATGCGGTCGAGGATCTCGGCGTGCTCGGCGATGTTCTTGGCGACGCGGTCGGGCTGGGACTGCATCACGGCGACGCCCATGCGCAGCTGGCGGTCGCGGAGCTGGTCGTAGAGCCGGGCGAGGATCTGGTTGCCGGCGTGCTGGACGATCTCGGCGTGGAAGCAGCGGTCGGTGACGGCGACCTCCGCGAGGTCCCCGGCCCCGGCCCGCCGCTTCTGCTCTTCCAGGAGCTCTTCGAGACGGGCGATCAGGGCGGCGGGGGCGGGCACGGCCCGGCGGACGGCGAACTCCTCGACGAGCAGCCGGGTCTCGACGACGTCGGCGATCTCCTGCGCGGAGACGGCGAGGACGAGGGCGCCCTTCTTCGGGTAGAGCTTGAGCAGCCCTTCCATCTCCAGCTTGAGCAGCGCCTCGCGGACGGGGGTCCGCGACACCCCGACGGCCGTGGCGAGTTCGCCCTCGGTCAGGAGGGTGCCCCCCTCGTACCGCCGGTCGAGTACGGCCTGCTTGACGTGCATGTAGACGCGGTCGGCGGCGGGGGGAGCGGAAGACATGGACACAGCATAGATACAACAGGGGTACAACAGAGAGCCCCGTCCGCATGATGGACGGGGCTCCGCCTGTCACCTTCTCGCCGGTTTCACGTGAAACCGTGCAAGTCGGGCCTCACTCCCGGGTGACCGCGCCGGGCATCACGCCCAGGTGACCGCGCCGGGCATCACGCCCAGGTGATCAGCCGCTTCGGCTGTTCCAGGATCGCGGCGACGTCCGCCAGGAACTTGGAGCCCAGCTCGCCGTCGACCAGGCGGTGGTCGAAGGAGAGGGCGAGCGTGGTGACCTGACGCGGCTTCACCTTGCCCTTGTGGACCCACGGCTGGAGCTTGATCGCGCCGACCGCGAGGATCGCGGACTCGCCGGGGTTGAGGATGGGCGTGCCGGTGTCGACGCCGAAGACGCCGACGTTGGTGATGGTGAAGGTGCCGCCCTGCATCGCCGCCGGGGTCGTCTTCCCCTCGCGGGCCGTGGCGACTAGCTCGCTCAGCGACTTCGAGAGCTCGGGCAGCGTCTGGGCGTGCGCGTCCTTGATGTTCGGCACGATCAGACCGCGCGGGGTGGCCGCGGCGATGCCCAGGTTCACGTAGTGCTTGAGGACGATCTCCTGCGCCGCCTCGTCCCAGGCCGCGTTGATCTCCGGGTTGCGCTTGACCGCGACCAGGACGGCCTTGGCGATGAGGAGCAGCGGGTTGACCCGCAGGCCCGCCATGTCCTTGTCGGACTTGAGCTCCTCGACCAGCTTCATCGTGCGCGTGATGTCGAAGGTCACGAACTCGGTGACGTGCGGGGCGGTGAAGGCCGAACCGACCATCGCCGCCGCCGTGGCCTTCCGTACGCCCTTGATGGGGACACGGGTCTCCCGGGCGCCGGACGGCGCGGCGGGCGCCTCCGCGGCGGGTGCTGCGGCGGGAGCGGCGACGGGCGCCGGCGCCTGGGCCGGGGCGGCCGGAGCCGGGACCGGGACCTCGACGGCCGGTGCGGGCGCCGGGGCGGCGGCCGCGTGGACGTCCTCGCGGGTGATGATGCCGTCCGGGCCGGTCGGGACGACCGTCGCCAGGTCGACGCCGAGGTCCTTGGCGAGCTTGCGGACCGGCGGCTTGGCCAGCGGCCGGCCGGCCCCCGCCGCGTGCCCGTTGAGCTGCTCGGGCACGGAGACGGCGACGGACGCCTGCGGTGCGGGGGCGGCCTCCCCGGCGCCCTTGCGGGGGCGGCGCTTGGTGGAGCCGGCGGCCACGCCGTAGCCGACGAGGACCGGCTGACGGCCCTGCGGCTCGTCCTCCTCCTCGGCGACCGGTTCCGCCGGTACGGCCTGGGCCGCGACGGACTCGGTCACCGGGGCCGCCGGGGCGGGGGGCGCGCCGCCGCCGACGTTCACCGAGATGATGACCTGGCCGACGTCGACCGTCGTGC
The DNA here is from genome assembly GCF_000716625.1 of Streptomyces bikiniensis. Taxonomy (NCBI): domain Bacteria; kingdom Bacillati; phylum Actinomycetota; class Actinomycetes; order Kitasatosporales; family Streptomycetaceae; genus Streptomyces; species Streptomyces bikiniensis. The sequence goes on from NZ_JNXJ01000011.1 coordinate 6,934, forward strand.
CCTCGGGGAAGCACAGCTCGTGGACCGTGCCGTCGAACGGGATCGGCAGCTCGACGGCCGCCTTGGCCGTCTCGACCTCACACACGACCTGCCCGTCGGTGACGGTGTCGCCCGGCTGGACGTACCACTTGAGGATCTCGGCTTCGGTGAGGCCCTCGCCCACGTCGGGCATCTTGAATTCGCGGATCGTCACGGTGCTCTCCTCAGTACGCCAGCGAGCGGTCGACGGCGTCGAGCACGCGATCGAGACCCGGCAGGTACTCCTCCTCCAGGCGCGCCGGCGGGTACGGCGCGTGGTAGCCGCCGACCCGCAGGACGGGGGCCTCCAGGTGGTAGAAGCAGCGCTCGGTGATCCGGGCGGCGATCTCCGCGCCGGAGCCGAAGAAGACCGGGGCCTCGTGGACGACGACCAGGCGGCGGGTCTTCTCGACCGAGGCCTGGAGGGTGTCGAAGTCGATCGGGGAGATCGAACGCAGGTCCACGACCTCGACGGACTTGCCCTCCTCGGCTGCGGCCGCGGCCGCCTCCAGGCAGGTCTTCACCATCGGGCCGTAGGCCACCAGGGTGAGGTCCGTGCCCTCGCGGGCGACCCGGGCCTTGTGCAGCTCGCCGGGGATGGCCTCGGTGTCGAGCTCGCCCTTGTCCCAGTAGCGGCGCTTGGGCTCGAAGAAGATGACCGGGTCGTCGCTCTGGATCGCCTGCTGGAGCATCCAGTAGGCGTCGGAGGGGGTCGCCGGGGTGACGACCTTGAGGCCCGCGACGTGCGCGAAGAGCGACTCGGGGGACTCGGAGTGGTGCTCGACGGCGCCGATGCCGCCGCCGTACGGGATGCGGATGACGACCGGCACCTTCACCGCGCCGAGCGAGCGGGCCCGCATCTTCGCGAGCTGCGTGACGATCTGGTCGTACGCCGGGAAGACGAAGCCGTCGAACTGGATCTCCACGACCGGCCGGTAGCCGCGCAGCGCGAGACCGATGGCGGTGCCGACGATGCCGGACTCGGCGAGCGGGGTGTCGACGACCCGGTCCTCGCCGAAGTCCTTCTGGAGGCCGTCGGTGATCCGGAAGACGCCGCCGAGCTTGCCGACGTCCAGGCCCATGACGACGACCTTGGGGTCGGTCTCCAGGGCCGTGCGCAGCGACTCGTTGAGCGCCTTCGCGAGGGGAAGCTTCTGAACAGCCATGATTACTCGGCCTCTCCGTCCGCGAAGGACGCCTGGTAGGCGGCGAACTGCGCGCGCTCCTCGTCGACGAGCGCGTGCCCGTCCGCGTACACGTTGTCGAACATCGCCATGTGCTCCGGTACGGGCATGGCGCGGACGACCTCGCGGACCTGCTTGCCGAGGGCCTCGCTCTCCGCCTCCAGCTCCTCGAAGAAGGCCGCGTCGGCGTGGCCCTCGTTCTCCAGGTACGCCCTGAGGCGCAGGATCGGGTCCTTGGCCTCCCACGCCTCGCGCTCCGCGTCGCGGCGGTAGCGGGTCGGGTCGTCGGAGGTGGTGTGGGCGGCCATCCGGTAGGTGAAGGCCTCGATGAGCGTCGGGCCCTCGCCGCGGCGGGCGCGCTCCAGGGCCGAGCGGGTGACCGCGAGGCAGGCGAGGACGTCGTTGCCGTCGACGCGGACGCCGGGGAAGCCGAAGCCGCGGGCGCGCTGGTAGAGCGGGACGCGGGTCTGCTTCTCGATGGGCTCGGAGATGGCCCACTGGTTGTTCTGGCAGAAGAACACGACCGGGGCGTTGTAGACCGCGGAGAAGACGAACGACTCGTTGACGTCGCCCTGGCTGGAGGCGCCGTCGCCGAAGTACGCGAGCACGGCGGAGTCCGCGCCGTCCTTGGCGATGCCCATGGCGTAGCCGGTGGCGTGCAGGGTCTGCGAGCCGAGGACGATCGTGTACAGGTGGAAATTGTTGCTGTTGGGATCCCAGCCGCCGTTGTTCACGCCGCGGAACATTCCCAGCAGGTTCGTCGGGTCGACGCCCCGGCACCAGGCGACGCCGTGCTCGCGGTAGGTCGGGAAGACGTAGTCGTCGTCCCGCAGCGCGCGGCCCGAACCGATCTGGGCGGCCTCCTGGCCGAGGAGCGAGGCCCACAGGCCCAGCTCGCCCTGGCGCTGGAGGGAGGTGGCCTCGGAGTCGAAGCGACGGGTGAGGACCATGTCGCGGTAGAGGCCGCGCAGCTCCTCGGCGCTCAGGTCGATGTCGTAGTCGGGGTGCTGGACGCGCTCCCCTTCGGGCGTCAGGAGTTGGACCAGCTCGGGCTCCGTCGCTCCCGCCGCGGCGCGCGTGCTCGTCTTCTTGGTGGTGCTCGGGCTCGCGCTTGCGGTGCGCTTGGTGCCGCTGCTGCGTCGCGTCGTCTTGCGCGCGGCAGTGCTCTCCACGGTCACGTGCGTGCTCCTCCGTCGGTCCGGCCCCCGGGTTCGCCGGTGAGGCCAGTGCGGCTCTCCGCCTTATCCGTACCCTTCGCACGGGGTGGGTGCGACGCGGCCGGGGTCGGGCGTGACAAGTGCCCCGGCGAGCGCCCTGTCATAGGCACGTTACCCACAGCGCGGCATTCCCGCGAAACCCCTTTTGACCTGCGTTTTTGCTTGGATTTCCAAGTAAATCGAGAAAAGGGGGAACAGCGGCTGGTCAGCGCGTCGGCAACGGCCTGGAGGGCCGCCGGAACAAGCGGCACGTTATCCCGCGCACCCCGGGCGCGGGAAGAGCCAGTATGTGAGACTGACCCCGTGCGCGAAGAAGGAAAAATCAGGGTATTCCTGCTGGACGACCACGAAGTCGTCCGGCGCGGCGTCCACGAATTGCTCTCCATGGAGGAGGACATCGAGGTGGTCGGCGAGGCGGGCACGGCGGCGGACGCGCTGGTCAGGATCCCTGCGACCCGTCCGGACGTCGCGGTGCTCGACGTGCGGCTCCCGGACGGCAGCGGCGTCGAGGTGTGCCGGGAGGTCCGCTCCCGGGACGAGGACGTCAAATGCCTGATGCTGACCTCGTACGCGGACGACGAGGCCCTCTTCGACGCGATCATGGCCGGGGCCTCGGGATACGTCCTCAAGGCCATCCGGGGGACGGAACTCCTGAGCGCGGTGCGGGACGTGGCGGCCGGCAGGTCGCTGCTCGACCCGGTGGCGACCGCCCGGGTCCTGGAGCGGCTGCGCGACGGGAACGCCCCGAGGGGCGACGACAGGCTCGCCGGCCTGACGGAGCAGGAGCACAGGATCCTGGACCTGATCGGCGAGGGCCTGACCAACCGGGCGATCGGCGAGCGGCTGCACCTCGCGGAGAAGACCATCAAGAACTACGTCTCCAGCCTGCTGTCGAAGCTGGGCATGGAGCGGCGCTCGCAGGCGGCGGCGTACGTGGCGCGGATGCAGGCCGAGAGGCGCTGAACCGTTCCGCTTCGGGACCTACGTCCCGTCCCGAGGGGGCGGGGGCCCCTTTTCGGGCACCCGGTGGTGACGGAGAGTGGAAGCCATGTCCACCGAAGAGATCCGCGCCGTCGAGCTGCTGAACCGCGTGTCGTACGGGCGGGTGGCGGCGAGCATGCGGGCGATGCCCTTCGTCGCCCCGGCCCGGCACGTCGTGGTCGACGGCCGGGTGCTGCTCCGGATGCACCAGGGCCTCGGCCACCACCGCGCCTGCAACGGGGGCGTGGTCGCGTACGGGGCGGACAACTTCGGCTCGGGGGCCGAGCGGATCTGGTCCGTGCAGTTCAGCGGCACCGCGCGGGTCGTCGAGCCGACCGCGGCGGAGCGCGCGGCCTTCGGGCCCGAGCCGGAGCTGGTGGACGGCGAGCCGTTCGTCCCGGTCTACCTGCGGATCGAACCGCAGTTCGTGACGGTGCACGCGCTCGACTACCCGAGCGAAGCCCCCGGGGTTCCGGCTGCGGCCCGTCCCGTACGGCGACACCTCCACCACGTAGCGTGATCTAACATCTGGCGGGTGCCGCGCTCATCTGAAACCCTCCTCCCGCCGACCGGCGCACCGCCACCGCCCCCCGGGACCGCCGCCGCCCCACCGCCCCGGACCTCCACCCCACTGCCCTCCCGGACCGCCGCCTCGCCGCCCTCCCAGGCCGCCACCGCCCTGCCGCCCCGGACCGCTGCCTCGCCGTCTTCCCGGACCGCCGCCGCCCCACCGCCCCGGACCTCCACCTCACTGCCCTCCCGGACCGCCGCCTCGCCGCCCTCCCGGGCCGCCACCGCCCTGCCGCCCCAGGCCGCCGCCTCTCCGCCCTCCCGGACCGCCACCGCCCTGCCGCCCCGGGCCGCCGCCTCTCCGCCTTCCCGGACCGCCGCCGCCCTGCCGCCCCGGGCCGCCGCCGCGGTCCGGTCCGCCGGGGGTGCCGGAGCCCGGCCCACCGGGGCCCGTCCCGGGGGCGCCCCGGCCGCCCGGCTTCCCGGCACCCCGCCCCGACCGCTCGTCGGCGCCCCGACCGCCCCGGTGCCCGGGACCCGGCCCGTGCCGGCCCCCGGCCCACCGAACCCCCCCGGCGTCCCGCCCGTCGACGTCCTGCTGCGCCGGTACCGGCACGCCGGGGAGCCGCTGGCCTGCGTGCCGGTCACCGAGGGGCTGCTCAACCGGGGGTTCCGGCTCACCACCACCCGCGGCACCTACTTCCTCAAGCAGCACCTGGACGCCGCCACCGCCGACCGGGCCACCGTCGCCCGCCAGCACCGCGCCACCCAGCGCCTGCACGCCCTCGGCCTGCCCGTCGCCCCGCCGCTCACCGACGCCCGGGGGCGCACGGTCGCCGTCGTCGGCGGCCACTGCTATGCCCTGCACCCCTGGGTCGAGGGCCGCCACCGGGACGGCGGCCAGCTCTCCACCGGCGGCTGCCGTCGCCTCGGCACCCTCCTCGGGCAGGTGCACACCGCGCTCGACAGGGTCATGGGCGCCCCCGGGGCCGCCGGGGCCGACGGGGCGCCCGGCGGGACGGACGCGGACGCGTGCGCGAGCGCGGACCCCCAGGACACCTTCCGCGCCATCGACGAGCTGATCCGCCTCGTCCGCGCGCACCGCCCCCGCGACAGCTTCGATGTGCTCGCCGAGCACCGGCTCAGGGAGCGCCGCAGGCTGCTCACCCAGCACGCCCACCACCGGCCCCCGGCCGCCTCGGGCGCCGACTGGGTACACGGCGACTTCCACCCGCTGAACCTGCTCTACCGGGGCGCGGAGCCCGCCGCGATCGTCGACTGGGACCGGCTCGGGCTCCGCCCGAGGGCCGAGGAGGCGGTCAGGGCCGCCGCCATCTTCTTCGTACGGCCGGGGGGCGAGCTGGCCCTGGGGAAGGTACGGGCCTACGCGCGCGCGTACCGGCGGGCGACGGGCGCCGACGGCGCCGAGCTGGCGGCGGCGGCGCACCGGGTGTGGTGGGAGCGCCTGAACGACTTCTGGACCCTGCGCTGGCGCTACCAGCTCCACGACCGGAGGGCCGACGCGCAGTTCCCCGCGGTGTCGGCCCTGGCGGTCTGGTGGACCCGCGAGTACGAGGCGGTGCGGGAGGCCTTCGCGGGGTGAGCCCGGCGTTCTCGGAGTGAGCCCGGCCTTCGCGGGGTGAGCTCGGCCTTCGCAGGGGCGAGCCCGCCCTTCGCAGGCGCGAGCCCGCCCTTCGCAGGGGCGAGCCCGCCCGTCACCGGACCCTGCCTGTCCCGAGCCCCGCCGTCACCCCGACGGCGTCTCCTCGGCCGGGCCCCGCCGCCGGGTCCTCCGTCAGCCGGAGGCGCCGCTGGTGGCCGTCGGCTGCGTGCCCGTGCCGCCGCTGTCGTCGCCGCCGCCGTCCCCGCCGTCGCCGCCCCCGGAGGGGTCGCCGGTCGGGTCGGTGGTCGGCGTGCCCCCCGTGGGCCGGGTCGTCGGCTCGCCCGTGTGCGTGGGCGTGTCCGTGGGGTCGACCGGCGGCGTGGTGGCCGGTTCGGTCGGCGCCTCGGTGGTCGGCCTGCCCGTGGGCCAGTTCGGCTGCCGCGTCGGCTGCTCGGTCCACGGCTCCCGCGTCGAACCGCCGCTGGACGTGCCCGGGTCCTGCGTCTGGTCCTGGGTGGGCTCCGGCGAGGCCGTGGGCTCCTCCGAGGCCTTCGTGGACGGCGAGGTGGTGACGGTCGGCGTCTTGTTCTCCGTACCGCCGCCGCCGTTCCCGCCCGCCTTGCTGAGGGCGAACGCGACCCCGGCGACCACCGCGACCACCGCGAGCGCGGCGAACAGCCACATCCTGCCCCGGCCGCCGTTGCCGCCGCCCTGCGACCCGTACGAGCCGCCCTGGCCGTAGCCCCCGCCGCCCGCACCGCCGTCGTAACCACCGTCGTCGGGGTTCATCGGCGGGAGGATCGGGCGCTGCGCGGTCTCGCCGTGCGCCGGGTGGCCCATCGCGGTCGTCGCGGCCACGCCGCCGGCCGGGGTCCGGCCGCCGTCGTGCACCTCGATCGGGCCGGTGTTCCACGTGCCGGTGTAGCCGCCCTGCTGCTGGAGCATCTGGAGGGCGTACTGGATGAGCCCGCGCATCTCCTCGGCGCTCTGGAACCGGTCGTCCGGCTCCTTCGCGAGCGAGCGCATCACCAGGCCGTCCAGCTCCGGCGGCACGGACCCGGTCACGTCGGACGGCGGGACCGGCGCGTCCTGGACGTGCTGGTAGACGACGGACAGCGGGGTCTCGCCGGTGAAGGGGGGCCGCAGCGCGAGGAGTTCGTAGAGGAGGCAGCCCGTCGCGTACAGGTCGGAGCGGTGGTCGACGGCCTTGCCGAGCGCCTGCTCGGGGGAGAGGTACTGCGGCGTGCCCATGACCATGCCGGTCTGGGTCATCGTCGACTGCGCGCCGTGCAGGGCGCGGGCGATGCCGAAGTCCATGACCTTGACGGCGCCGCCGTGGGTGATGATCACGTTCGCCGGCTTGATGTCGCGGTGCACGATGCCGTGCTGGTGCGAGTAGGCCAGCGCCTCCAGGACCCCGGAGACGATGATCAGGGCCTGCTCGGGGCCGGGTGCCTCGGCGCTCAGCAGCAGGTCGCGGATGGTGCGGCCCTCGACCAGCTCCATCACGATGTACGGCACGGGGCGGCCGCCCACCAGGTCCTCGCCGGAGTCGTACACGGCGACGATCGCGTGGTGGTTGAGGCCGGCGACCGACTGCGCCTCGCGCGTGAAGCGCGCCTTGGAGACCGGGTCCTCGGCGAGGTCGGCGCGCAGCAGCTTGACGGCCACGGTGCGGCCCAGCCGTACGTCCTCCGCCGCGAACACCTCGGCCATGCCGCCGCGTCCCAGACGGTGCGTCAGGCGGTAGCGCCCGTCGCCGACGACGCCGCCGACGCCCCAGGATTCCGCGGCCGCGTCCGGCGCACCGCCACCTGCTCCGGATTCGGGTGCCATCAGTCCTCGCCGTCGTCTGTCGTGCCGTGTCCAGTCGTCACGCTACAGGCTCCGTACGACATCGCGGTCCGAGATGGACCGGCCATCCAATCCCGTTCACGTACACCTGTGCAAATTCGACGCATTCCCGCACCGGTTCGGAAACGCTTCCTGTGCGGAGGGTCACGTAACGGGCACCCGGCTTGACGTGTCACCGCCCTGGGGCAGACTTGGCCGGGAAAATCACGGGTCGACGCCGCACGCGCGCGTACGTAGGGGGAAGCACAGATGAGCCAGGACGGCGCACAGGGCCGCTACGCGGGCGGTTCGGTCGCGGGCGGCCGGTACCAGCTGCGCGATCTTCTCGGCGAGGGCGGCATGGCGTCGGTGTACCTGGCGTACGACAGCGCCCTCGACCGGCAGGTCGCCATCAAGACGCTGCACACGGAGCTGGGCCGGGAGCAGTCCTTCCGCGAGCGGTTCCGGCGCGAGGCGCAGGCCGTCGCGAAGCTCTCCCACACCAACATCGTCTCGGTCTTCGACACCGGCGAGGACACCCTCGACGGCGCCGTCATGCCGTACATCGTCATGGAGTACGTGGAGGGGCAACCGCTCGGCTCGGTGCTCGCCGCGGACGTGCGGCAGTACGGCGCGATGCCGGCCGACAAGGCGCTGAAGGTCACGGCCGACGTGCTCGCCGCCCTGGAGGTCAGCCACGAGATGGGCCTGGTCCACCGGGACATCAAGCCGGGCAACGTGATGACGACCAAGCGCGGCGTGGTCAAGGTCATGGACTTCGGCATCGCGCGGGCCATGCAGTCGGGGGTCACCTCGATGACGCAGACCGGCATGGTCGTCGGCACCCCCCAGTACCTCTCCCCCGAGCAGGCCCTCGGCCGGGCGGTGGACGCCCGCTCCGACCTCTACTCGGTCGGCATCATGCTCTTCCAGCTGCTCACGGGCCGGCTCCCCTTCGACGCCGACTCCCCGCTCGCCATCGCGTACGCGCACGTGCAGGAGGAGCCGGTCGCCCCGTCCTCCGTCAACCGCTCATTGACTCCGGCGATGGACGCGCTCGTCGCCCGCGCGCTCCGGAAGAACCCGAACGAGCGGTTCCCGAGCGCGGCGGCCATGCGCGACGAGTGCCTGCGGGTCCTGTCGGCCGGGCAGACCGGTGCCCCCGTGATCGTCGCGGGCGGGCCCGTCAGCAGCGGCGCGGGCGTCGGCTCGGCGGTCTTCCCGCCGGTCGGCCAGGCCCCGCCGCCCGGCCCGCACGGCGTGCAGCAGCCGTACCTGCCGCCGACGCCGCAGCCGGGCCCGTACGGCCCCGCGACCCCCGCGCCCGCCCCGTCGTACGGCTACCCGCAGCAGGCCCCGACGCCCGCCCCTTACGGCCAGCAGGCCCCCACGCCAGCGCCGTACGCCCAGACGCACGCCCAGACGCACGCACCCGCCCCGGCGGGCGGCGGCTCCCGGCGGAACACGTCGGTGATCGTCGGCGCGATCGCGGTCGCCGTGATCGCGATCGGCGGCCTGGTCCTGGCGCTCAACCTGAACAAGGGCGAGGAGAAGGACCCGCAGGCGGGCGGCACCGGCGGCACGGGCACCCAGCAGAGCGAGACGGCGAAGCCGGGCTACAAGGGCCCCGACCTGACCAAGACCATCGACACGAAGAAGTGCACCCAGCCGAGGGAGTCGAGCGACGACCCCGAGAAGTTCGAGGTGCCCGACTTCAACTACAAGAACATCCAGTCGGTGAAGGACTGCATCCGGGCCGCCGGCTGGAAGATCAAGGTCCAGACCCCGGTGGACGAGGCGACGTACGGCGACGGGACGGTCCTGGAGCAGTACCCGCCGTCCGGTACGGACATCAGCGCCAAGGACGCGGAGTTCACGCTGAAGATCTCGACGGGCAACCCGCCGCAGTAGCCCCCTCGGGCCCGCCCCCTCCTGCCGTGCGCCCACCGGGGGCCCGTCGGGCGCTTGCGGGCGTCTGAAGGACGCCTACCGGGTGCCCACCGGGTGCCGGAATCGTCCCGGCATGTGACGCTGAGTCGAACACCTCGGCGGCTCGGTACGGGAGGGGGTCACCCGGTGACTCCAGTACTCCGCGGGGCACGGGCGCGAGCCCTGCGCCCCGCGCTCACCTGCGCGTTCGCCTGCGCCTGCGCCCTGTACGCCGCGCCCCTCGCCCATCCGGCGGAGCCCCCCGGCACCACGGCGAGCGCCCCGACGGACACCACGGCGGACACCAGGACGGGCGCCACGCCCCCCGGCACCACCCCTCCGGCGCCCCCGCCGGGCCCGCCCTCCACGACCGCCCCGCCGCCGGTCTCCCCCTCCGCTCCCGCTCCCGCGTCCGGTTCCGTCCCGGCCTCTGCGCCCGCCTCCGCCTCCCCGGGGCGCGCCGGAAGCGCCGTCCCGCCCGCTCCCGCGCCCGCGGGCAGCGGACCGGCCTCCCCGGCCGTGCGGCCCGCCGGGCCCTCCGGCGCCCCCGCCCCGGAGTCCTCCGCCTCCCTCGCGGGGCGGCCCGCCGCCGAGGGCAGGACCAGGCCCGGCCGCACCGAGACCGCCCCGACGCCCTCGGAGAGCCGTTCCCGTACCGAAACCGTCACGGAATCCGAGTCGCGGGAGGACGGGGAGGAGGAGGGCGGAGCGGTACGCGAGGAGGAGGACGCGTCGCCCGAGGCGGCCTCCGCCGGCCTGCCCGCCGCCGTGCCCCGGACGGAGGGCGAGTCCGCCTCCGGCCTCGTCCACCAGCGGGTTCCCGTGCTCACCCTGGGGGTGGGGCTGGCCCTGATGGGGCTCGGGATCGGCTTCCTGGGGCTCCGGATGCGCCGCCGCTGAGCCGCGGCGGAGGGCCGGCGTCCCCCTTGAGGGGGACCCCCCGCTTCCGCCTCAGGTCGGTTGTCCGCGACGATATACCCGGTATACATACTGAGTATGTCCATCCGCCACGGGCTCCTCGCCCTCCTCGAACGCGGCCCGCGCTACGGCTCTCAGCTCCGTACGGAGTTCGAGTCCCGCACGGGCTCCACCTGGCCGCTCAACGTCGGGCAGGTCTACACGACCCTCAGCCGGCTCGAACGCGACGGCATGGTCGCGCAGGGCGGCGAGGACGGGGCCGGGCACACGCTCTACACGATCACCGACGACGGCCGCGCCGAGCTGAGGGCCTGGTTCGAGAAGCCGGTGGACCGCACCAGCCCCGCCCGTGACGAGCTGGCCATCAAGCTCGCCATGGCGGTGGGCGCGCCGAACGTCGACATCCGCGACGTCATCCAGTCCCAGCGCCGGCACACCGTGAAGGCGATGCAGGACTACACCCGGCTCAAGGCCCAGGCGCTCCTGGCCGTCGAGAGCGGCGGGGCGCGGGAACGGGACGACGTGGCCTGGCTGCTCGTCCTGGAGCAGCTGATCTTCCAGACGGAGGCCGAGGCGCGCTGGCTGGACCACTGCGAGTCCCGGCTGATCCGCCTCTCGGCGACCGCCCGGTCGGCCCCGGACGCCCCGGACGCGCAGAGCGAGCCGGACGCGCCCGCCGCCGGGGCCCCGGCTCCCGCCCCGGCCCCTGTCGCGCGGGCGGGCGCCCGCACCGACCGCCCCTGACGCCGGGGCGCGCCGACCGCTCGCCCGCGCCCCGCCCGTACGTCCGACGCACCACCTTCCACCGCACGCTCCGTGCCCGGCCGACCGCCCGGCACGCCAAGGGGGGAACCCTTCCATGTCCGCACAGCAGCCCGTGCTGCAACTGAAGAACCTGACCCGGGTCCACGGCTCGGGCGCCACCGAGGTGCACGCCCTGCGCGGCATCGACCTCGCCGTGTACCCCGGTGAACTCGTCGCCGTCATGGGCCCGTCCGGCTCCGGGAAGTCCACCCTGCTCACCATCGCGGGCGGTCTGGACTCCCCCACCTCGGGCGAGGTGATCGTCGAGGACACCGACATCACCAAGGTCGGCATCAAGGAGCTCGCGGCCCTCCGCCGCCGCAGCATCGGCTACGTCTTCCAGGACTACAACCTCATCCCGGCCCTGACCGCCGCCGAGAACGTCGCCCTGCCCCGCGAGCTGGACGGGACCCCGGCCCGCAAGGCGCGCGTCGAGGCCCTCGCCGCCCTGGAGGAGATGTCGCTCGGCCACCTCGCCGACCGCTTCCCCGACGAGATGTCCGGCGGCCAGCAGCAGCGCGTGGCCATCGCCCGCGCCCTGGTCGGCGACCGCCGCCTGGTCCTCGCCGACGAGCCGACCGGCGCCCTCGACTCCGAGACCGGCGAGTCCGTCCTCGCCCTGCTCCGCACCCGCTGCGACGCGGGCGCCGCCGGCGTCCTCGTCACCCACGAGCCGCGGTTCGCCGCCTGGGCCGACCGCGTCGTGTTCCTGCGGGACGGCGCCATCGTCGACCAGACCGTGCGCAGCGAGGCCGACTCCCTCCTCTCAGGTCGGGTGGCCGAGGCGTGAAGACCTGGTTCCACTCCTGGCGGGCCGCGATCCGCATAGCCCGCCGTGACGCCTGGCGCGCCAAGGGCCGCAGCGCCCTCGTCCTCGCGATGATCGCCCTGCCCATCCTGGGCGTCAGCGCCTTCGACCTGACCTTCCGCAGCGCGGAGCTGTCCCCCGCCGAGAAGCTGGACCGGACGATCGGCGCGGCCGACGCCCGCTTCCGGGACGCCGACATGGCCGGCGTGCCGATCCTCCAGGACCCGGCCGGTGAGATGAGCGCGCCGGCCAGGAAGGAGGACGACGAACGGTGGCCGTCGGGCCCCACCGACGTCACCAAGACCTTCCCGGCGGGCTCCACCGTCCTCACGGACCGCGTCGGATCGGCGAAGCTGACCACGTCCCACGGTCTGCTGATGACCGAGGTGCGCGAGCTGAAGGCGTCCGACCCCGTCGCCCGGGGCATCATGCCGCTCCTGGAGGGGCGTTACCCGGAGAAGAACGACGAGGTCATGGCGACCTCGCACTTCCTGGAGACCAGCGGTCTGTCGATCGGCTCGACCCTTTCCGCTCGCAACTTCGAGCGCCCGTACCGGATCGTCGGCTCCTACGAACTTCCCGACTCGCTCAAGGCGGATCAGGTCAACGCGCTCCCCGGCGCCTTCCTCGCCCCGTACGGGAAGGCCGCCGAGAAGGCCGGTCTGTCGGCCCCGGACTCCTCCGTGTCCTACCTGGTGCGGAAGCCCGGTGGTTTCACGTGGAACACGGTCCAGGAGATCAACACCAAGGGCGTTCTCGTCGCCTCGCGCGCCGTGCTGCTCTCCCCGCCCGCCGACGCCGACGTCCCGCTCTACCAGAAGGACGGCTGGGGCAACTACGAGGCCGGGCCCACGGACCGCGCCGCCGAACTCGCCGCGGCCGCGACCGTCGTGGGCCTGGCGATGCTGGAGATCTGCCTCCTCGCCGGTCCCGCCTTCGCGGTCGGCGCCCGCCGCTCGCGCCGCCAGCTCGGGCTCGTCGGTGCCAACGGCGGTGCCCGCAGCCACATCCGGGCGATCGTGCTGAGCGGCGGTCTGGTCATCGGCATCGCGGCGGCCGTCGTCGGCACCGTGCTCGCCGTGGTCCTGACCCTGGCGCTCCAGCCGCTCCTCGAACAGGCGATGGGCCAGCGGTTCGGCTCCTTCGACGTCCGGCCGCTCGAAATCCTGGCCATCGCGCTGCTCGCGGTCCTGACCGGTCTGCTCGCCGCGATCGTCCCGGCCGTCACCGCCTCCCGGCAGAGCGTCCTCTCCTCGCTCACCGGCCGACGCGGTGTCCGCCGCAGCAACCGGGTCCTGCCGGTCATCGGCCTCGTGGCCCTCCTGCTCGGCGGGTCCGTCGCCCTCTTCGGTTCCCTCGTCACCGAGCAGGTCGCCGTGGTGGCGGCCGGCTCCGCCCTGGCCGAGCTGGGCGTCGTCGCGATGACCCCGGCCCTGGTGGGCCTGTTCGGCCGCAGCGGACGCTGGCTGCCGCTCTCGCCGCGCCTCGCGCTGCGGGACGCCGTCCGCAACCGGGGCCGTACGGCTCCGGCCGTCGCCGCCGTCCTCGCCGCCGTCGCGGGAACGGTCGCCGTCTCCACCTACATGGCGAGCAGGGAGGCCGAGAACAGGGCCTCGTACGAGCCCCAGCTGCCCTACGGCGCCGTCGCGGCCTTCGTCCGGGAAGAGGGCGGCCGGGACGTCCCGGCGGTCCGCGAGGCCGTCCAGCGGTACCTGCCCGTCGAGCTGCGCGCCGACGTCGACCGCGTCTCGGTCGGCAGGCCCGGCTGCTCCCCGTGGGGCGACGCCGCGGGCTGCGGCCGCTTCGAGGTCGTCGTGCCCCCGGCGAACGAGTGCCCGCTGTACGCGGCGCTCCCGGGCGGCGGCGACCCCACGGAGAGGTTCACGCCCGACCAGCGGCGGAAGATGGTCACCGACGACTGGCGCTGCAAGGAGTCCTCCCACGGCGGGATCTACGTCGACGGCGGCCTGCTCGTCGGTGACGCCAAGGTCCTCCAGGTCCTCGGCGTCGACGACCCCGGGGCCGTGAAGGCCCTCGCGGACGGCAAGGTCGTCACCTTCGACCGCACCCAGATCGACAAGAACGGCACCGTCGGGCTCAAGCAGATCACCGACACCGCCGCCGCCGACAAGGCCATGGAGGAAGGCCGCCCCGTACCCGGCAAGGTCAGCTCCGTGCCCGCCTACCTGGTGCCCGGCGACGAGAAGTCCTACGGGGTCCGGGCCCTGATCACCCCGGCCGCGGCCAAGGCCGCCGGTCTCTCCACCGTGCCGCTGGGCATGTACGCCGCCACCGACCGGCTCGCGGACAGCGAGCAGCGGCAGAAGCTCGACGGCGAGATCGCCAAGCTCGGCAGCAACGTCGAACTGCACGTGGAGGAAGGTTTCGTCAACGAGTACGGGATCGTCCTGCTCTCGCTCGCGATCTTCGCGGGCCTCGTCACCATCGGCGCCGCCGGCATCGCCACCGGGCTCGCCCAGGCCGACGCCGAGGCCGATCTGAAGACGCTCGCCGCCGTGGGCGCCCCGCCCCGGGTCCGCCGCACGCTCAGCGGCTTCCAGTGCGGAGTCGTCGCCGCGATGGGCGTGGTCCTCGGCTCGGCGGCCGGGCTGCTGCCCGCCGTGGGGCTCCGGCTCACCGAGGAGCGCGACCGGCTCCGCTACCACGAGATGAGCGTCGCCGAGGGCTGGACCGGCACCGACACGGCGCCGCCGGACGTGCCGATCGTCGTCCCCTGGGAGACGCTGGCCGTCCTGCTCGTCGCCGTCCCGCTGGGCGCCGCCCTGCTCGCCGCCCTCGTGACCCGCTCGCGCGGCGCGCTGGCCCGGCGCGCGGCGACCTGACGTCCTTCGTGGCCCATCTGTGCCCCTGTACGAGGGTGGATCACCCTCGTACAGGGGCACACCCCGTGGTGAGGCACGTGTACGAGAGAATGGCGGCATGGAGATGCCGAGGAATGACAGGTCGCAGGAGAGCCCCCAGGTCCTCATCGTGGGACAGGACGGGATGGCGCTCGGCGGCACTCAGGGCGACGACGAATCCCGCGAGGTCCCGGTGACGGAAATGGTCGAGCAGCCTGCGAAGGTCATGCGGATCGGCAGCATGATCAAGCAGCTCCTGGAAGAAGTACGCGCGGCACCTCTCGACGAGGCCAGCCGGGTCAGGCTCAAGGACATCCACGCCAGCTCCGTGAAGGAGCTGGAGGACGGGCTCGCGCCCGAACTGGTCGAGGAACTCGAACGTCTCTCCCTGCCGTTCACGGACGAGGCGATCCCCTCCGAGGCGGAGCTGCGCATCGCGCAGGCGCAGCTGGTGGGCTGGCTCGAAGGCCTCTTCCACGGCATCCAAACGGCGCTGTTCGCCCAGCAGATGGCGGCCCGCGCCCAGTTGGAGCAGATGCGCCGGGCGCTGCCGCCGGGCGCCGGTCACGACGATGACGATGACCACGGCCCGGGCCACGCGGTCCGCTCGGGGCCGTACCTGTAGGACGGCGGCCGTACGGAGCCGTACGGCGGCCGTACGCGGAGGGGCCCGGCACACACGGTGTGTGCCGGGCCCCCGTGCGTACCGGCTCAGGCGCCGGGCGCGAGGAGCAGGACCTTGCCGACGTGGTCGCCGGACTCCAGCGCCCGGTGCGCGTCGGCGGCCTCCGGCAGCGGCAGCGTGCGGTCGACGACCGGCCGGACCGTGCCCGCCTCGATCAGTGGCCAGACGTGCTCCCGGACGGCGTCGACGATCGCCGCCTTCTCCCGCAGCGGGCGGGACCGCAGCGTGGTCGCCATGACGGCGCCACGCTTCGCGAGCAGCGCCCCGAGGTTCAGCTCGCCCTTCACCCCGCCCTGGAGGCCGATGATCACCAGGCGTCCGTTCACGGCGAGCGCCTTCACGTTCCGTTCCAGGTACTTGGCGCCGACGATGTCCAGGATGACGTCCGCCCCGGCCCCGTCCGTCGCCTTGGCCAGCTCCTCGACGAAGTCCTGCTCGCGGTAGTCGATGAGGACGTCCGCGCCCAGCTCGGCGCAGCGCTCCAGCTTCCCGGCGCTGCCGGCGGTGACCGCGACCCGGGCCCCGACCGCCTTCGCCAGCTGGATCGCCATCGTGCCGATCCCGCTGGCGCCGCCGTGCACGAGCAGCGTCTCGCCCGGCCGCAGATGGGCGATCATGAAGATGTTGGACCAGACCGTGCACGCCACCTCGGGGAGGGCGGCGGCGGTGGCCAGGTCGACGCCCTCCGGCACCGGCAGGAGCTGACCGGCCGGGACGACGACCTTCTCCGCGTAGCCGCCGCCGACCAGCAGCGCGCACACCTCGTCGCCGACGGCCCAGCCGGACACCCCGGGACCGAGCGCGGCGATCCGGCCCGAGCACTCCAGACCGGGGTACGGGGAGCTGCCGGGCGGCGGGTCGTAGAAGCCCTGGCGCTGGAGCAGATCGGCGCGGTTGACCGCGCTCGCCGCCACCTCGACGAGCACCTCGCCCTCGCCGGGCACGGGATCGGGCACCTCGGACCAGACCAGGGCCTCGGGTCCACCGGGTTCCGGAATCGTGATCGCATACATGGCGGCGAGGCTACTCCCGCGATCACCGCCGGCCGCGATCACCACCGGGGCGGGTTCGCCGCGGAGGCGATCGCGGCCGGCGGGCGGGCTCAGTCCTCCGGCGGGGTGGAGAGCCGGGTCACGGGCGTGGCGCGCACGATGGTGATCACCCGGTCGGTCAGCTGGAGCGGGTTGGCCGCGGGGTCGTCGTAACTGAGCAGCCGGTGGCCCCGGAGCACGCTCACCACCAGGTCCTGGGTCTCCCGCGGGCTCTTGCCCGCTTCGCTCTTCGTCACGGGACGCTCGACCAGGTCGAGGCCGGAGCCCTGCTGGATCAGGTCCTCCATCACCGTACCGGCGCTGGGGCTCAGCACCGAGAGGCCGAGCAGGCGTCCGGCGGCGCTGGCGCTGGTGATGACCGCGTCCGCGCCGGACTGGCGCAGCAGCGGCGCGTTCTCCTCCTCCCGGACGGCGGCGACGATCTTCGCGCCCCGGTTGAGCTGGCGCGCGGTCAGGGTGACCAGGACGGCCGTGTCGTCGCGCTGGGTGGCGATGACGATCTGGCGGGCGCGCTGCACCTCGGCGCGGAGCAGGACGGCGCTGCGGGTCGCGTCGCCGATGACACCGACGAAACCGTCCGCGTTCGCCGTCTCGATCACCTTGCTGGAGGGATCGACGATGACGATCTGCTCCTTGCTGAGACCGGTCGCGCAGAGGGTCTGGATCGCGGACCGCCCCTTCGTGCCGAACCCGACGATGACGGTGTGGTCGCGCAAGGTGGACCTCCAGCGGTTCAGCCGGAACTCCTCCCGGGTCCGCTCGGTGAGGACCTCCAGGGTGGTGCCGACCAGGATGATCAGAAACAGCACGCGCAGGGGCGTGACCAGCAGGATGTTGACGAGCCGCGCCGTGTCGCTGTGCGGGACGATGTCGCCGTATCCGGTGGTGGAGAGCGTCACGGTCGCGTAGTAGGCGCAGTCGAGGAAGTCGAGCGTCTCGTCGGCATTGTCGTGGTAGCCGTCACGGTCGAAGTAGACGAGGAAGATCGTCACGACGAGGACGCCGAGCGCCATGAGCAGCCGCTTGCCGACCTGGCGCAGCGGTCGCTCCACCTCCCGGCGGGGCAGGGTGACCCGGGGGCCGGCGATCTTCTCGTCCGCGTGGCGGGCCATCACGTCACGGCTGGGAAGTTTCACGTGAAACACGCTCCTTGGGCCGGTACGGCCCCCGCCGCCGGCGGCCAGGGAAGATCGAGGACGTCCAGTTCCTGTCCGGGCCGTGCCCCGCCGGGCGGGACGACGGCCAGGCCGTCCGCGGCGGCGATGCCGCGGAGCATGGCCGGACCGTTGTAGCGCAGCGGAACGGCCGATCCGCTGCGGCGGACGACCGGGACGAGTCGTGTGTCATGGGGGTGCCCGTGCACCTCGTCCCGAACGGGCACACGGTACGGCACGGGGGTACGGGGGTCTGTTCCGGCCCCGCCTTCCGCGGGGGTACGGGGCTCTGCGGGGTGCTCGGGCTCTGCGGGGTGCTCGGGCGCCGTGAAGGGCTCGGGCTCTGCAGGGTGTTCGGGCGCCGTGAAGGGCTCGGGCTCTGCGGAGTGCTCGGGCTTCGTGGCGGGCTCGGGCTTCGTCAGGGCGTCGAGCAGGGGCGCGGCGAGGGTGAGGAGCCCCGAAACGGCCGCGAGCGGGTTGCCGGGGAGGCCCACGAGGTGGCGCACGTGGTGCGGGCGGGCGGGGTCGGCGCCGAGGCGGGCGAGGAGCATGGGGTGCCCCGGCCGTACCTTCACCCCGTCGACCAGGAGCACGGCACCGGCCTCGTCGAGCACGCGGTGGACGTGGTCCACGGGTCCGGCGGCGGTGCCTCCGGTGGTGACGACCAGATCGGCGGCGGAGCCGGTGACGGCCGCGTACAGCGCTTCGGCGTCGTCGCCGATCCGGCGGGTGTCGAGGACGTCCGCGCCGAGCGCCGCCAGCCAGGGGCCGAGCATCGGGCCGAGGGCGTCCCGGATGAGCCCCTCGCGGGGGAGGCCGGCCGTGAGGAGTTCGTCGCCGAGGACCAGGATCTCCACGCGGGGACGGGGCAGTACGGGGAGTTCGTCGTACCCGGCGGCGGCGGCGAGGCCGAGGACGGCGGGGGTCACGGTGGTACCGGCGGGCAGCAGTTCGTCGCCGGAGCGGCACTCCTGGCCCCGGGGCCGGATGTCCTGCCCGGCGACGACCTCGCGCAGGGCGCGCAGGAGAAGCCGCCCGTCGTGCGGGGGCTCGTCGGTGCGGGGGTGTTCGGGGCCTTCGGTACGGGGCCGTTCGGTCCGGGAGTGCTCCGCACGGAGGACGGCCGTGGTCCCGGGCGGGACGGGGGCGCCGGTGGCGATCCGTACCGCCTCCCCGGCGGCCAGGGCGGCGGCCGGCACGTGCCCGGCGAGGACGGCGGTCTCCTCGCGCACGTGCCAGGGGCCGGGTCCCGCGACCGCCCAGCCGTCCATGGCGGAGGTGTCGAAGGACGGCAGGTCCGCGAGGGCCGTGAGCGGCCCCGCCAGGACCCGGCCCAGCGCCTCCCCCAGCGGGAGCCCCGAGGGCTTCCGGCCGACCCGTGCCCCGGCCCCGGCGCGGCGCGCGGCGGCCCGCGCCTCGGGCCAGGCGGTGGCCCGGTGCACGTGACCGGCCTTCGCACCGCCGGCGGGCCCGGCGGGGCCGGTGGGACCGGGCGCGTCGGCGGCAGGCCCGGCGGGGCCGGGTCCGGCGGCGGCGGGTTCGGGGGCCATGGGAGCGGGCTCCTTCAGGCTCATCCGGCCCCGTCCTGCTCGGCCTCCCAGCGCAGGGCGAGCGCCGCGGCCTTGCGGGCGGCCTCCGCGACCGCCTCGGGCCCGCCCTCGCCCGCGCGCGCCGCCGCGTACCCCACCAGGAAGGTGGTCAGGGGTGCGGCGGGGCGGGCCACGTTGTGGGCGGCGTCGCGGGCCAGATCGAGCAGGACGCCGGTGTCGACGTCCAACTCGATGCCCAGTTCGTCCTTGACTGCGGTGATCCATTCATCCAGCACGCTCCCATGCTCCCTGATGCGGGCGCGGGCCGTGGCAACGTCCTCCCAGGTGTCGCAGTCGAAGGAGGCGAGGGGACCCGCGGGAAGCCGGGCGAGCCGGAGTCCGTGCGTGAGGTGACGCAGCGGCAGGTGGGCGAGGCCGCCGTGCTCGTGCGCGAGCCGGTCCAGTTCGCGGCGCAGCGGGCCGGTCCGGTACGCGGCGACGAGCGGCTGGTCGCGCCCCTCGGCGTCGGTGAGGAGGACGGCCTCGGCCCCGGGACCCCCGTCCAGCGCGCCGAGGAGTCTCCGTACGGTGGCGCCGTCCAGGAAGGGCAGGTCGGCGGAGAGGACGAGCAGGACGGCCGCCTCCGTCTCCCGCGCCCCCGCGTCGAGGGCGGCCACCGGGCCGCCGCCGGGCGGGTCCTCCCTGGTCCAGCGGACGGGCCGGCCGGTCGGCCGGGGGGACCCGACGACCACGGTCCGGCCCGCGCCGGAGCAGGCCGCGAGGACCCGGTCGAGGAGGGTCCGGCCCCCGACCCGTACCCCGGGCTTGTCCGTGCCGCCGAGGCGCCGGGCGGCGCCCCCGGCGAGTACGACGGCGTCGTGTGCGGTGGTCACCCCAGCAGTATGGGCCGCCGGGGGCCGCGGGCGCCCGGCCCGTCCCACGGGGAGAGACGGACCGGGCGGTGACGGGTGCCGTCAGACCGTGCGGAGCAGCACCGCCGGCTGTTCGACGCAGTCCGCCACGTACCGCAGGAAGCCGCCCGCCGTGCCGCCGTCGCAGACGCGGTGGTCGAAGGTGAGCGAGAGCTGCACGACCTGACGGACGGCCAGTTCGCCCCGGTGCACCCAGGGTTTGGGGATGATCCGGCCGACGCCGAGCATGGCGGCCTCGGGGTGGTTGATGATCGGCGTGGAGCCGTCGACCCCGAACACCCCGTAGTTGTTGAGGGTGAACGTGCCTCCCGTCAGATCGGCCGGGGTGAGCGCGGACTGCCGGGCGGCCTCGGTCAGGCGCCCGAACTCCTCCGTCAGCGCCTCGGCCGTCCGCCTGCCCGCGTCCTTGACCACGGGGACGACCAGGCCGCGCGGGGTCTGGGCGGCGAACCCGAGGTGCACGTCCGGCAGCCGGACGATCTCCCGGGCGGCGGTGTCGACCGTGGAGTTGAGCTCGGGGAACCGGGCCAGGGCGTGGACGCAGATCCGGGCGAGGAGCGCGAGCAGCGAGATCTTCGGCCCGCCCGCCGCGTTCATCGCCGCCCGCGCGGCCATCAGCTCGGTCGCGTCGGCGTCGACCCAGCAGGTCGCGTCGGGGATCTCCGTACGGCTGCGGGACAGCTTGTCCGCCACCGCGCCGCGCACCCCGCGCAGCGGGACCCGCTCGCCCGCCGAGGTGACGGAGGGGGCGGAGGGGGCGGGCTCCGGCGCGGTGACCTGCCGGTCCCGGGCGGCCGCGAGGGCCAGTTCCACGTCGGCGCGCAGGATCAGCCCCTCGGGCCCCGAACCGCGCACCTGCCGCAGGTCGAGCCCCCCGTCCCTGGCCAGCTTCCGTACGAGCGGGGAGATGACGGGAACGGGTCCCCGGTGCGCGGGCGCGGGCACGGGCGCGGGGACCGCGACCGGTGCCGGGGCGGCGGCCGGAGCCGTCTGCCGCACCCGGCGGCGCCGGGCGGCGGGCCCGGCGGTTCCGTACCCGACGAGGACGTTGCCTGAATACTCAGAAGACACAGCAGACACGGCGGACTCGGCGGACCCGGCCTGCGCGGCGGCGGTCCCGGCGTCCTCCTCCGCGGCGACGGGGGCGGTCGCGGGGCCGGCGCCCCCCGTGCCGCCCACGGCGACCGTCAGGAGCGGTGCGCCGACGGGCAGTTCGGTGCCCTCCTCGCCGTACCGGGCGGTGACGACGCCGCCGTACGGGCAGGGCACCTCGACCATGGCCTTGGCCGTCTCGACCTCGACGACCGGCTGGTCGACGGCGACGACGTCGCCGACGGCGACCAGCCAGCGCACGATCTCGGCCTCGGTGAGCCCCTCGCCGAGGTCGGGCAGCTTGAATTCGAGGACCTGGGCCATCAGTTGTCCGCCTCCCACTGGAGCCGGGCCACCGCGTCCAGGACCCGGTCCACGCCGGGCAGGTGGTGCCGCTCCAGCATCGGCGGCGGGTACGGGATGTCGAAGCCCGCGACCCGCAGCACCGGCGCCTCCAGGTGGTGGAAGCAGCGCTCGGTCACCCGGGCGGCGATCTCCGCGCCGGGGCCGCCGAAGCCGGTCGACTCGTGGACCACGACGGCGCGTCCGGTGCGCCGCACCGAGGCGCAGACGGTCTCGTCGTCGAAGGGCACGAGCGAGCGCAGGTCGACCACTTCGAGGTCCCAGCCCTCCGCCTGCGCGGCCTCGGCGGCCTCCAGGCAGACCGGCACCGAGGGCCCGTAGGTGATCAGGGTGGCGCCGGTGCCCCGGCGCCGCACGACGGCCCTGCCGATGGGTTCGACGGGCGCGGGCGCCTCGGGGGACCAGTCGGACTTCGACCAGTAGAGCCGCTTGGGCTCCAGGAAGACCACCGGGTCGTCGGAGGCGATGGCCGCTCGCAGCAGGCCGTAGGCGTCCTCGACGGTGGCCGGGGTGACGACGTGCAGGCCCGGCGTGGCCGTGTAGTAGGCCTCGGAGGAGTCGCTGTGGTGCTCGACGCCGCCGATCCCGCCGCCGTACGGCACCCGGATGACGATCGGCATCGGCATCGCGCCGCGCGTGCGGTTGCGCATGCGGGCCACGTGGGAGATCAGCTGCTCGAACGCCGGGTAGGCGAAGGCGTCGAACTGCATCTCCACGACCGGCCGCAGGCCGTACATGGCCATGCCGACGGCCGCGCCGAGGATGCCGGCCTCGGCCAGCGGGGTGTCCGTGCAGCGGTCCTCGCCGAACTCCTTCGCGAGCCCGTCGGTGACCCGGAAGACCCCGCCGAGGGTGCCGACGTCCTCGCCCATCACGTGGACGGTCGGGTCCTCGGCCATGGCGTCGCGCATGGCGCGCTGGAGCGCCTGCGCCATCGTGGCGGGCTTGGCCTTCCCGGCCTTCCCGCCGGCCCCGGACGCCTTGGGTCCGGTCGTCGCGGTCGTCATCACGCCTCACCCTCGGCTTCGAGCTCGGCGCGCAGCTGCGCCGCCTGTTCGCGCAGCTGCGTGGTCTGCTCCGCGTACACGTGGGAGAACAGGTCCATCGGGTCGAGCACCGGGTCGGCGTTCATCCGTTCGCGCAGGTCGGCGGCCATGGTCTCGGCGGCCTCGGCCGCGGCGCGCCTGCCGTCCTCGTCCAGCAGGCCGCGTTCGGTCAGTTCCCGTTCGAGGATCAGGACGGGGTCGTGCGCCCGCCAGGTCTCGACCTCGGCGGACTCGCGGTAGCGGGTGGCGTCGTCGGCGTTGGTGTGGGCGTCGATCCGGTAGGTGACGGCCTCGACCAGGGTCGGCCCGCCGCCGCGCCGCGCGCGGGCCACGGCCTCGGTGAGCACCTGGTGGACGGCGACCACGTCGTTGCCGTCCACCAGCCGGCCCGGCACGCCGTATCCGACGCCCTTGTGGGCGAGGGAGGGGGCGGCGGTCTGCTTGGCGAGCGGCACGGAGATCGCGAAGCCGTTGTTCTGCACGAGGAAGACCACGGGGGCCTGCCAGACGGCCGCGAAGTTCAGCGCCTCGTGGAAGTCGCCCTCGCTGGTGCCGCCGTCGCCGACCATGGCGAGGGCGACGACGTCGTCGCCCTTGAGGCGGGCGGCGTGGGCGAGGCCCACCGCGTGCGGGAGCTGGGTGGCCAGGGGCGTGCAGAGCGGGGCGATCCGGTGCTCGTGCGGGTCGTAGCCGGTGTGCCAGTCGCCGCGCAGCAGGGTCAGGGCCTGGACGGGGTCGAGGCCGCGGGCCACCGCCGCCAGGGTGTCGCGGTACGAGGGGAAGAGCCAGTCCCGGTCCTCCAGGACGGCCGCGGCGGCGATCTCGCATGCCTCCTGGCCGGTGGTGGACGGGTACACGGCGAGCCGGCCCTGCTTGGTGAGGGCGGTGGCCTGGGTGTTGTACCGGCGGCCGCGGACCAGCTCCGCGTAGAGCCGCAGCAGCAGCGCGGGATCGGCGTCGGCCATGGCGTCCGTGCCGAGCACGCGCAGCGGCTCGGCGTCCGGCAGCAGCGGCGCGGGGTCGGTGCGCGGCCGCCACTCCGGCGGGGTGGTCCGGCGGGCGGGGGCGGCACCGGGCGGCTCTTGGACTGTCGAACTGCGCTGTTGCAACGAGTCCACCTCCTCGTGGGAGCGGGCATGAAGCCCGAAGGCGGGCGGCGCGAGTGTGGTGCGCCTCACCTACCGATTGTTCGGTCGTGGAGGCATTTTGGCTACAGGCACCTCCAGCCTGTGGACAAACGGTTCTCCACAGCCTGGGATAAGAACAGGTCGTCCACCGGAGAGAGGCGGGGGCACATGGCGGATGAACAAATGGCCGACGACTGGGAGCAGGTCGTCTCCCCGGCCCCGGCGGCGGCGCTGCAGGGCCCGCCCGCGCGCCCGCTGGACGCGATCGACCGCGACATCCTGCGCATACTCCAAACGGACGGCCGGGCGTCGATCCGCTCCGTGGCCGAGCGGGTGCACGTCTCCCGGGCCAACGCCTACGCGCGGATCAACCGGCTCATCGACGACGGGGTGATCCGGGGCTTCAGCGCCCGCGTGAACCACGAGCGGGCCGGCCACGGCGCCTCCGCCTACATCACGCTCAAGATCGTCCAGAACTCCTGGCGGACCGTGCGCGAGCAGCTCCAGGCCCTGCCGGGGGCCGCGCACATCGCGCTGGTCAGCGGCGATTTCGACGTACTGCTCCTGGTGCACACCCCGGACAACCGGACCCTGCGCGAGCTGGTGCTCACCAAGCTCCAGTCGATCCCGGAGGTGCTCTCGACCCGGACGCTGCTGGTCTTCGAGGAGACGGACCTCGACCCGGACCACTGAGACCGCCCGGGCCGGGGCGCGGACCGCTGGGACGCCCGGGCCAGGGGCCCCCGGACCACTGAGGCGCCCGGGCCAGGGGCCCGCCGAGGGCGTCAGCCGGCCGTCCGCAGCCCGTCGAAGGCCAGGTGGACCACGGTCCCGGCGATCCGCTGCCGCTCCGCCGCCGTGTCCGTATGCGGCCGGTACCACTCCACCAGCGAGTTGATCATGCCGAAGAGAAGCCGGGTCGCGAGCCGGATGTCCACGTCGGCCCGCAGGTCGCCCTCGGCGACGGCCGCCTTCAGGAGGTCGGCCACCCGGTGGTCGAACTCGCGGCGCCGCTCCATCGCCCACCGCTCGGTGGCCGTGTTGCCGCGCACCCGCAGGAGCAGCGTCACGTACGGCAGCTCCTCGATCAGCACCTCGACCGTGCGGCGCGTGACGTACTCGACCCGCTCGACGGCCCGGCCCTGCCCGGCCCCCGGCTCGTCGAGGACCGCGAACAGGCCGTCCAGCGCCCGGCTGACCGCCCGCCGGAGCAGCTCCTCCTTGCCGGACACGTGGTGGTAGATCGAGGACTTGGAGATGCCCGCCGCCTTCGACAGGTGCTCCATGGAGGTGCCGTCGTAACCGCGCTCGTTGAAGACCCGCACCGCGACCGAGAGCAGCGTCTCGGGGGTGTACGTGTCGCGCTTCGCCGTGGTCATCGGGAGCCCTCCTCGTCGCGGGTCTCCTCGGCGTACGCCCGGCGTACCAGACCGGTGCCCGGCGCGTACCGACCCGTCGGGTACCGCTCGTGCAGCGACTTGAGCAGGCCGCACACGCGCCGGTAGCCCACCCGCTCGGCCCACTCGAACGGTCCGGCCGGGTAGTTGACCCCGAGCCGCATCGCGGTGTCGACGTCCTCGGCGGTGGCGACCCTCCGGTCGACCGCGTCGACCGCGAGGTCGACCAGCATCGCGACCGTACGGGCCACGATCATGCCGGGCACGTCGCTGATCACGGACACCCGCTTGCCGAGCGCCTGGAAGAGGCCCACCGCCTCGGCGAGCACCTGCGGCTCGGTCTCCTCCGCGGTGGAGAGCACGATCCGGTCCGCGCGCGCGTAGTCGAGGGCCAGGTCGAAGTAGACGACCTCGTCACGGCCGTACTCGAAGGAGGTCTCCCCGTCGGCGAGCAGCAGCACGGCGCCGCCCGGCAGCTCGAAGAAGCCGTTCCCCCGCTTCTTGCGCCGGACCGTGATCCCAGCCTCCTCGAAGAGACCCACCAGCGGCTCGGCCGGGCCCAGGTCGCCCCGGACGGTGATCCGCTCCGGCGCCTTCGCCGGCGGGGCCGTGTGCGGCTCGGAACACTCGGCGCCCTCCGCGTACGAGAACCAGCCGTGGCCCGTCTTGCGGCCGAGGCGCCCGGACTCGACCAGCCGGCGCTGCGCGAGCGACGGGGTGAACTTGGGGTCCTGGTGGAAGGCGTCCCAGACGGAGCGGGTGACGGCCTCGTTCACGTCCTGGCCGATGAGGTCGGTCAGCTCGAACGGACCCATGCGGAAGCCGCCGCTCTCGCGCAGGGCCGCGTCGATGGTGGCCGGGTCGGCGCCGCCCTCCTCGTACACCCGGAACGCCTCGGCGTAGAAGGGGCGCGCGATCCGGTTCACGAGGAAGCCGGGGGTGTCCGCGCAGCGCACCGGCGTCTTGCCCCAGCCCTTCACCGTCTCGTACGCGCGCGTGGCGGTGTCCGGGTCGGTGGCGAAGCCGCTGACGACCTCGACCAGCGGGAGCAGCGGCGCCGGGTTGAAGAAGTGCAGTCCGACGAACCGGCCGGGCAGGCGCAGGCCTCCGGCGATGGCGGTGACGGAGAGCGACGAGGTGTTGGTGGCGAGGACGGTGTCGTCGCCGACGACCTCCTCCAGGTCGGCGAAGAGCCGCCGCTTGACCTCCAGGTCCTCCACGATCGCCTCGACCACGAGGGCCGCGTCCGCGAGTTCGGCGAGCTCTCCGGCCGCGTGCAGCCGTCCGACGGCCGCCTCGCGCGCGCCCGCGTCCAGGCGGCCCTTCTCCACGAGCCGGTCGAGGCGGGCGGTGAGGGCGGCCACGGCCTCCCCGGCCCGGCCGGGGGCGCTGTCGTAGAGGCGCACGGGGTGGCCGGCGACCAGGGCGACCTGGGCGATGCCCTGGCCCATGGTCCCGGTGCCGACGACGGCGACGACACGGCCCCGCCCGACGGACTCCACGGCCCCGGCGCCCTCCGTCCCCACGGCTGCAACGCGGTCCTGCTCCACGGCGGCGGGCTCATTGGCGGTCACGTCGTCGTTCCCCCTGACGGTCACGTCGGCACTCATGGGAGTGATCCTCCCCGATGGGTTTTCCACAGGATCGGCGGACCCCCTTGTCCCGACCGATCGTTCGGTTACTCTAACTCCGTACGTGTCTCCCTGCCCAGCTCGACGAGGAGTTGGTCCACCCATGGCCACCGCTCAGCCGACCACCGACCGTCTGGCCGAGAAGCACCGGTCCACGCTCGACCAGGCGCTCGACACCATCCGCACCCGCGCCTACTGGTCGCCGCACCCCGAGCACCCGAAGGCCTACGGGGCGGACGGCTCGCTCGACGCGGCGGCCGGCCTGACCGCGTACCAGTCCCTGCTGAACGGCCGCTTCGAGCTCGACCAGCCCGGCACGGACGGCTGGACCGGCGGCGAGGTCTCGCCGTACGGGCCGGAGCTCGGCGTCGAGTACCCGCACGCGGACCTCGACGTCCTGCTGCCCGCCATGCGCGCGGGCATGGGTGCCTGGCGCGACGCCGGGGCCGAGACGCGCGCCCTGGTCTGCCTGGAGATCCTCGCCCGGATCTCCGCCCGCACCCACGAGTTCGCCCACGCCGTCATGCACACCAGCGGCCAGGCGTTCATGATGGCGTTCCAGGCCGGCGGCCCGCACGCCCAGGACCGCGGCCTGGAGGCCGTGGCGTACGCGTACGCGGAGCAGACCCGCACCCCCGCCGGGCGGGCCGGCTGGTCCAAGCCCCAGGGCAAGCGGGACCCCCTGGAGCTGAGCAAGGAGTTCACCCCGGTCGGCCGGGGCGTCGCCCTGGTGATCGGCTGCAACACCTTCCCCACCTGGAACGGCTACCCGGGACTGTTCGCCTCCCTCGCCACCGGCAACCCGGTCCTGGTCAAGCCCCACCCGCGCGCGGTCCTGCCGCTCGCGCTCACCGTCCGGGTCGCCCGCGAGGTGCTCGCCGAGACGGGCTTCGACCCCAACCTGGTGGCGCTCGCCGTCGAGCGTCCCGGCGAGGGCATCGCCAAGACCCTGGCCGTGCGCCCCGAGGTCCGGATCATCGACTACACCGGTTCGACCGCCTTCGGCGACTGGCTGGAGGCCAACGCCCGCCAGGCCCAGGTCTACACCGAGAAGGCCGGGGTCAACACGGTCGTGGTGGACTCCACCGACGACTACCGGGGCATGCTCGGCAACCTGGCCTTCTCGCTGTCCCTCTACAGCGGCCAGATGTGCACCACCCCGCAGAACCTGCTGATCCCCCGCGACGGCATCGCCACCGACCAGGGCCCCAAGTCGTACGACGAGGTCGTGGCCGACCTCGCGGCGGCGGTCGACGGCCTGCTCGGCGACGACGCCCGGGCCAACGGCCTGCTGGGCGCCCTGGTCAACCCGGACGTGAAGGCGCGCCTGGAGGCCGCCGCCGACCTCGGCGAGGTGGCGCTGGCGTCCCGCGAGGTGGCCAACCCGGAGTTCCCGGACGCCGTGGTCCGCACCCCGGTGATCGTGAAGCTGGACGGCTCCAAGCCGGAGGCGCAGGACGCGTACTTCTCGGAGTGCTTCGGCCCGGTCTCCTTCGCCGTCGCGGTGGACTCCACCGCCGACGCCCTGGAGCTGCTGCGGCGCACGGTCCGCGAGAAGGGCGCGATGACGGTCGGCGCGTACACGACCTCGGAGGAGGTCGAGCGCGCGGTGGAGGAGGTCTGCCTGGAGGAGGCGGCCCAGCTGTCGCTGAACCTGACGGGCGGGGTGTACGTGAACCAGACGGCCGCGTTCTCCGACTTCCACGGCTCCGGCGGGAACCCGGCGGCGAACGCCGCGCTGTGCGACGGCGCCTTCGTCTCCAACCGCTTCCGGGTGGTGGAGGTCCGCCGCCAGGCCTGACCTGCCGTGTGCGGCGGGGCCCCTCAAGGCCCCGCCGCCCCGGGGCCCTAAGGGGTCTCGATCTCCGCGTACCGCTGGATCCACGCGTGCATGGCGATGGCGGCGGCGGCCCCCGCGTTGATCGACCGGGTGGAGCCGAACTGGGCGATCGAGCAGACCGTCTCCACGTGGGCGCGGGCCTCCTCGGTGAGCCCGGGGCCCTCCTGTCCGAAGAGCAGCACGCAGCGGCGGGGGAGCACGGTCCGCTCCAGCGGCACGGCGCCGGGCAGGTTGTCGATGCCGATGACGGGCAGGCCCTCGGCCGCCGCCCACGAGGTCAGCGACGCGGTGTCCGGGTGGTGGCGGACGTGCTGGTAGCGGTCGGTGACCATGGCGCCGCGCCGGTTCCAGCGCCGCCGGCCCACGATGTGGACCTCCTTGGCCAGGAAGGCGTTGGCGGTCCGCACCACCGAGCCGATGTTGAAGTCGTGGCCCCAGTTCTCCACCGCCACGTGGAAGTCGTGGCGCCGGGTGTCCAGGTCGGCGACGACCGCCTCGCGCGTCCAGTACCGGTAGCGGTCGACGACGTTGCGCCGGTCGCCGCCGGCGAGCAGCTCGGGGTCGTACCGCTCGCCCTCGGGCCACGGCTCCGGGTGCGGTCCGACGCCGACCTCGGTGCCGAACCCCTCGTCGTACTGGACCGGCTCCTGCTCGGCCCCGGGCCTCTCTTCGGTGCTGCTCACCCGACGAGGGTACGGGGGCCGTGCTCCCCGCCCGCAGGGCGCTCCCCGTCCGCGGGGCCCTGCGCGTCCGTATGGCGCTGCTCGTCCGCGGGACCCTGCGCGTCCGTACGGCGCTGCTCGGGCAGTGCCTTCTCCGGTGCCCGTCGCAGCAGCCGGTCCCGGATCCGGGTCGCCCGCGCGCCCAGGGCCACCAGGAACACCGTCGGCAGGAACACCGCGTCGGCGGAGATCATCGCCAGCGAGAAGACCGGCAGGCCGAGGAGCACGGCGATCCCGGCGTGCTCCAGCATCATCGCGACGAGCAGGACGTTCTTGACCTTGCGGTTGAAGAGCGTGAAGGGGAAGGCGACCTGCACGATCACCGTGCCGTAGGTCAGCACCATCACCATGATCCCGCTGGCGGCGAGCAGCTCGGAGAGGGTGGGCCAAGGCGTGAAGTAGTCGAGGTGGAGCGGGTAGAACAGCGCGGTGCCGTCCTGCCAGCGCGAGCCCTGGACCTTGTACCAGCCGGCCGTGGCGTAGATCAGGCAGACCTCCGCCATGAGCACGAGCAGGGCGCCGTTGTGCGCGAGGTTGGCGAGGGCGTCGAGCAGGGTGCGGGGCTCCCCGGGGGCGTACCGGCAGACCAGCCACCACAGCCCGTTCCCCAGCCAGAGCACCCACAGCAGCACCGGGATCCACCACTCGCCGGTGACGTCGGCGAACCAGGTGGTGGCCACGAGGAAGCCGCCGAGCACGACCCACAGCAGCGGGCCGGTGAGGTCGCGGCGCGGGGGCTCCCCGGCGCGGGCGGCGCGGTCCTCGCGGGCCGCCCGCCGGGCGTCGAGGGACCACACCTGCGAGCAGCGGATCAGGACGAGGTAGATCGCGGCGAGGTGGAGGACGTTGTCGCCGCCGTCGCCCACGAAGACGGCGCGGTTCTGCAGCGACAGCACCCCGGCCATGAAGACCACGGAGACGGCCCGGGTGCGCCAGCCCACCAGGAGGAGGGCGGCGGAGAGCACCGCGAGTGCGTAGACGATCTCGAACCAGATCCGCCCGTCCGACCAGAGGAGCACGGTGAAGGCCCGGTTGTCGGCGATCAGCCGCTCGGCCATCCCCCATGACCAGGGGCTCTCGAAGCCGTACAGCTGGTGCCGGTGCGGCAGCTCGCGCAGCAGGAAGAGCAGCCAGGTCAGCGAGAAGCCGATCCGTACGATCGCGCTCTGGTACGGGCCGAGGGAGCGGCCGGTGACGGTCTGGACGGCGCGGGTGAGCCGGCGGTCGAAGGGCTCGCGGGCACGCGCGCGCGTGGGCGCGGACACGGGCGTCGGGGCCGGGGCGCTCATCGGGCCTCCTCCGTACGGTTCGGAGCCGCGTCCGCGGGGTTCCGGTCGGCGCCGGCGCCGGGGGACCGGTCGGCGTCGGTGATCCGCCACCACGGGAAGTCGCGGTAGGTGGGGGCGGAGGTCTTCGGCTTCTCGGTGCCCCACCGCGGCGCGGGGACGGGCCGGGTGACGGCGCGGAGCTGGACGCGCCGGACGTCGGAGCCGCCGAGGGAGGGCAGGGCGTCGAGCCGCTGCACCGCGATCCGGCGCATGTACTGCTCCGAGAGGCGGCCGCGCAGTCCGTTGGGTCGGTGCTCGTCGTTGTGCGAGTTGAAGTAGAAGTCCACGGCCCTGCGGAGCTGGTTCTGCTGGGTGTGGCTCGGCATCGGGTTGTGGCGGACGGCCTCGGCGTCCTGGGCCGTGAGGTCGATCCAGCCGGTGGTGCGGCGGCCGCCGTCGGCGGTGGCGAGCTCGGCGCGGGCCTCGACGGAGACGTTCTGCTGGAGCGGGTTGGGCGCGAAGAGCTTCCAGTTCTGCTCGAACTCGGGGTAGATCCAGTCGTCGACGGCCTGGCCGTTCTGCTTGGTCAGCGTGTTGGACGGCGCCACGTGCAGGAAGACCATCGCGAGGTGGACGCAGGCGAACACGCCGGTGACGGCGAGCGCGACGGCGACGACGACCTGGTACGGCAGGGAGAGGGCCATGATCCCGGCGCCCGTCCTGCCCGCCCCGTCCGCCCCGGCCGCGCCCTTTTCGACGTCCGTGTCCATCCCGCCCCGATCCCGATCGGCCCACCTCGGTTATCCACAGGGTTGACACCATACGGGCCGCCGTCTCACCATTGAAGCCAATGAACCGAACGATCGGTCGGTAGGGGATCTGATGACTGCGGTGACGGCGGGAACGGCAGGGAGCGCGGGTACGGCGGGCGGCGCGGGCACGATCGGCGCGGCGGACGCGGCCGCGGTGGAGGCGGCCGCCCACGAGGCCGTGTTCGACGCCGCCGTCGCCGCCGACGAGCGCATCGAGCCGCGCGACTGGATGCCCGAGGCCTACCGCGCCTCGCTCGTCCGGCAGATCGCGCAGCACGCCCACTCCGAGATCATCGGCATGCAGCCCGAGGCGAACTGGATCACCCGCGCCCCCTCGCTGCGCCGCAAGGCGATCCTGATGGCCAAGGTGCAGGACGAGGCGGGCCACGGCCTCTACCTGTACAGCGCGGCGGAGACCCTCGGCACCAGCCGCGACGAGCTGCTCGACAAGCTCCACTCCGGCCGCCAGAAATACTCCTCGATCTTCAACTACCCCACGCTGACCTGGGCCGACGTCGGCGCGATCGGCTGGCTGGTGGACGGTGCCGCGATCACCAACCAGGTCCCCCTGTGCCGCTGCTCCTACGGCCCGTACGCCCGCGCGATGGTCCGGGTCTGCAAGGAGGAGTCCTTCCACCAGCGCCAGGGGTACGAGGCGCTGCTCGCCCTGTCGAACGGCACCGAGGCCCAGCACGCCATGGCGCAGGACGCGGTGAACCGCTGGTGGTGGCCCTCGCTGATGATGTTCGGCCCGCCGGACGACGAGTCGACCCACACGGCCCAGGCGATGGCCTGGAAGATCAAGCGCCACTCCAACGACGAGCTGCGGCAGCGCTTCGTCGACATCGCCGCGCCCCAGGCCGACGCGCTCGGCCTCACCCTCCCCGACCCGGACCTCCGGTGGAACGAGGAGCGCGGGCACTACGACTTCGGACCGATCGACTGGACCGAGTTCTGGGACGTCCTCAAGGGGAACGGCCCCTGCAACGACCAGCGGCTGAGCAAGCGGCGCCAGGCCCACGAGGACGGCGCCTGGGTCAGGGAAGCGGCGGCGGCCCACGCGGAGAAGCACACCGGCGGGAACAACGGGAAGGCACAGGCATGACGAGCGACGGTTGGCCGCTGTGGGAGGTGTTCGTGCGCTCGCGCCGCGGACTGTCCCACACCCACGCGGGCAGTCTCCACGCGCCCGACGCGGAGATGGCCCTGCGCAACGCCCGCGACCTGTACACCCGCAGGAGCGAGGGCGTCTCGATCTGGGTGGTGCCCTCCGCGGCGATCACCGCCTCCTCGCCCGACGAGAAGGACCCCTTCTTCGACCCGGCGGCGGACAAGCCCTACCGCCACCCGACCTTCTACGAGATCCCGGAGGGGGTGAAGCACCTGTGAGCACCCCCGACACCTCCGGGAGCGCCACCGCCGCCGTGCCCGTCGGCGCGGCCCTCGCCCTCGCTGACGACGCCCTGGTCCTCTCCCACCGCCTGGGGGAGTGGGCCGGTTCCGCCCCCGTCCTGGAGGAGGAGGTCGCCCTGGCCAACATCGCGCTGGACCTGCTCGGCCAGGCCCGCGTCCTGCTCTCACTCGTCGGTGACGAGGACGAACTGGCCTACCTCCGCGAGGAGCGCTCCTTCCGGAACGTCCAGCTCGTCGAGCAGCCGAACGGCGACTTCGCCCACACCATCGCCCGGCAGCTGTACTTCTCCACCTACCAGCACCTGCTGTACGCGCGGCTGGCCTCCGGCGACGGGCCCTTCGCCGGTCTCGCGGCGAAGGCCGTCAAGGAGGTCGCCTACCACCGGGACCACGCCGAGCACTGGACGCTGCGGCTCGGCGACGGCACCCCCGAGAGCCACGAGCGGATGAGCCGGGCCTGCGAGGCCCTGTGGCGGTACACCGGCGAGCTGTTCCAGCCGGTCGAGGGGCTCGACGTGGACCACGCGGCCCTGGAGAGCGCCTGGCTGGAGTCGGTGGCGGACGTCCTCGGCAGGGCGACGCTCGCCGTGCCCTCCGGGCCGCGCACCGGCGCCTGGAGCGCGGGCGCGGGCCGCCAGGGCCTGCACACCGAACCCTTCGGGCGGATGCTGGCCGAGATGCAGCACCTGCACCGCAGCCACCCGGGGGCGTCGTGGTGACCATGACGGCCCTGGAGGAGGAGCTGAGCCGGATCGCCGGCGCGGTCCCCGACCCCGAGCTGCCCGTCCTCACCCTGGAGGAGCTGGGCGTGATGCGGGGCGTCCACGTCACCGGACCCGGCCGGGTCGAAGTCACCCTCACCCCGACGTACACGGGCTGCCCGGCGATCGAGGCCATGTCGTCGGACATCGAGAGCGCCCTCCACGCCCACGGGGTCCCCGAGGTCTCCGTCGTCACGGTCCTCACCCCGGCGTGGTCCACCGACGACATCAGCGAGGAGGGGCGGCGCAAGCTCACCGAGTTCGGCATCGCCCCGCCGCGCCCGCAGGGCCCGGCCGGCGGTCCCGTGCCGCTGACGCTCGCGATCCGCTGCCCGCACTGCGGCTCCACCGACACCGAGCTCCTGAGCCGCTTCTCCTCCACCGCGTGCAAGGCCCTGCGCCGCTGCACGGCCTGCCGCGAACCGTTCGACCACTTCAAGGAGCTGTAGATGGTGTCCTCAGGCGCGGGACGGGCCGGGTTCCATCCGCTCAGGGTCAGCGAGGTCGAGCGGCTCACGGACGACTCCGTGGCCGTCACCTTCGCGGTCCCGCCCGAGCTGCACGAGGCCTACCGGCACCTGCCCGGCCAGCACCTCGCGCTGCGGCGCACCGGCGAGCGGGGCGAGGAGGTCCGGCGCACGTACTCGATCTGCGCCCCCGCCGCTCCGGTCGGCGAGCCGCCCGTCCTGCGCGTCGGCATCCGGCTCGTGGACGGCGGCGCGTTCTCGACGTACGCGCTCAAGGAGCTGGCCGCCGGCGACCTCGTGGAGGTCATGGAGCCGACGGGCCGCTTCACGCTCGCCCCGCGCCCCGGCTACTTCGCGGCCGTCGTCGGCGGCAGCGGCATCACCCCGGTGCTCTCGATGGCGGCCACCCTGCTCGCCCGCGAGCCGGAGGCCCGGTTCTGCCTGGTCCGGAGCGACCGCACCACCGCGTCCACGATGTTCCTGGACGAGGTGGCCGACCTGAAGGACCGCTACCCCGGCCGCTTCCAGCTGGTCACCGTGCTCTCCCGGGAGGAGCAGCAGGCGGGCCTGCCGTCGGGCCGGCTCGACCGCGAGCGGCTCGCGGGGCTGCTCCCCGCACTGCTGCCGGTCGGCGAGGTGGACGGCTGGTTCCTGTGCGGCCCGTTCGGCCTGGTGCAGGGCGCCGAGCGTGCGCTGCGCGACCTGGGCGTCGACCGGGGCCGGATCCACCAGGAGATCTTCCACGTCGACGACGGCTCCGCACCCGTGGCGGCTCCGGCGGCCGACGCCCCCGCGCACGCCACCCTGACCGCGACCCTGCACGGCCGGTCCGGCACCTGGCCGGTGGAACGGGGCGAGACGCTCCTGGACACCGTGCTCCGGGCCCGCGCGGACGCCCCGTACGCCTGCAAGGGCGGGGTGTGCGGCACCTGCCGGGCCTTCGTGGTCGGCGGGGAGGTGCGGATGGACCGCAACTTCGCCCTGGAGCCGGACGAGACGGAGGCCGGTTACGTCCTGGCCTGCCAGTCCCGCCCTACCACCGCCGACGTGGAGCTGGACTTCGACCGCTGACGGAATCTGAACGAAGGGAACGGGGAACGGCGCGGGCCCTGTCTCCGGGCCCCGGCCCGGGGGTCAGAGGACGAACGCCTCGGCGCCGTTCTCCGCCACCATCGGGCGCCCGGCGCCGTCCCAGGCGAGCATCCCGCCGTCGATGTTCACCGCGTCGAAGCCCTGCTGGAGCAGGTACTGCGTGACCTGGGCCGACCGGCCGCCCACCCGGCACATCACATAGGCCCGGCCGTGCTCGGCCAGGGACTCGGTGACCTCGCCGAAGCGGGCCACGAAGTCGCTCATCGGCACGTGCACCGCGCCCTCGACGTGCCCGGCCGCCCACTCGTTCTCCTCCCTGACGTCCAGCACCAGGGCATCGGCCGGCACGGAAGCCGCGTCCACCGAGGGCAGCGGGGAGACATTCATGGGACCGGCCTTCTCTCGTCAGAACCGCCCGAAGGGCCTCGGGCGCACGGAAAAACCTACTGCACCAGACCGGACAGCTCGTTCTCCCGCTCGGAGACCTGCGCGAGCAGCTGCTCGGCGATCTCCTCCAGGAGCCGGTCCGGGTCGTCCGGCGCCATCCGCAGCATCGCGCCGATCGCGCTCTCCTCCAGCTCGCGCGCCAGCGCCGACAGCATGTCCTTGCGCTCCGCCAGCCACTCCAGGCGCGCGTACAGTTCCTCGCTCTCGTCGAGCCGCTCCTCGGCCGGCGCCGGACCGGCCTCCCACTCGGCGGACAGCTCGCGCAGCAGGCGCTCGTCGCCCCGGGCGTAGGCGGCGTTCACCCGGGTGATGAACTCCTCGCGCCGCTTCCGCTCGCCCTCCTCGCGGGCCAGGTCGGGGTGGGCCTTGCGGGCCAGCTCGCGGTAGAGCCTGCGGGCCTCCTCGCCGGGCCGGACCCGCTTCGGCGGCTGGACCGGCCGCTCGGTGAGCATGGCGGCCGCCTCGGGGGAGAGGCCGTCGGCGTCGATCCAGTCGTGGAACAGCTCCTCCACCCCGGGCATCGGCATGACCGCCGCCCGGGCCTCCCGGGCCCGCCGCAGGTCCTCCGGATCGCCGGTGCGCGCCGCCCGGGCCTCGGCGATCTGCGCCTCCAGCTCGTCGAGCCGCGCGTACATCGGGCCGAGCCGCTGGTGGTGCAGCCGGGAGAAGTTCTCCACCTCGACCCGGAAGGTCTCGACGGCGATCTCGAACTCGATCAACGCCTGCTCGGCCGCCCGCACGGCGCGCGCGAGCCGTGCCTCGGGACGCTCGTCGCCCCCGGTGTCCGCGCCCTGCTCCAGGCCCTGGTCCACGTCGCTGTCCTCGCTCCGGCTCGTCACCCTCCCAGCGTAAGGGGCGGGGACTCCGGCCCAGCGCCGCGTCAGACGCCGAGCTCGGCCGCCACCCGCCCGGAGCGGACGGCGGAGAGCAGGTCCGCGTGGTCGGCCGTGGTGCGGTCGGCGTACGCGACGGCATAGGAGGCGACGGCCTCGTCCAGTTCCTCGTTCTTTCCGCAGTAGCCGGATATCAGGCGCGGGTCGGCGCTGTGGGCGTGGGCACGGGCCAGCAGGGCGCCGGTCATCCGCCCGTAGTCGTCGACCTGGTCGGCGGTGAGCGCGGCGGGGTCGACGCTGCCCTTGCGGTTGCGGAACTGGCGCACCTGGAACGGTCGCCCGTCGACGCTGGTCCAACCGAGCAGAATGTCGCTGACCACCTGCATCCGCTTCTGCCCGAGCACCACGCGCCGCCCCTCGTGGCCCGCGTCCTTCACGGTGAAGCCCGCGGCCGGCAGGTGGGGGAGCAGGGCCGAGGGCCGGGCCTCCTTGACCTGGAGCACCAGCGGCTCGCCCCGGTGGTCGAGGAGCAGCACGACGTAGGAGCGGGTGCCGACGCTGCCGGTGCCGACCACCCGGAAGGCCACGTCGTGGACGGCGTACCGCGCGAGGAGCGGCAGCCGGTCCTCGGACACGGTCTCCAGGTACGGGCCGAGGGAGGCGGCGACCCGGGCCGCCTCGGCGTCCGGGACCCTCCGCAGCACCGGGGGAGCGTCGACGAACCTGCGGCCTCCGCCCTCGGCGTCCGTCACGGCCTCGGTCGACCGGGCGGCGAACCGGGCGCTGGTGTTGTTGCGGGCCTTGGCGGAGACCTTCTCCAGGATGCCGAGGAGGTCGTGGGCGTCGGCGTGGGAGACGAGCTCCTCGTCGGCGATCGCGTTCCAGGCGTCGGCGGCGGGGAGCCGGGCGAGCAGGCGCATGGTGCGCCGGTAGGCGCCGACGGCGTCGAAGGCGGCGGCCCGGCAGGTCTCCTCGTCCGCGCCGACCTCCCGTCCGGCGAGGACGAGGGAGGTGGCGAGCCGCTTGAGGTCCCACTCCCAGGGGCCTACGACGGTCTCGTCGAAGTCGTTGAGGTCCATGACGAGACGGCCGCGGGCGTCCCCGTAGAGGCCGAAGTTGGCGGCGTGCGCGTCGCCGCAGATCTGCGCGGCGATCCCGGTGGCGGGGGTCCCGGCGAGATCCTGGGCCATCAGTCCGGCGGAGCCGCGCAGGAAGGCGAACGGGCTCGCCGCCATCCTGCCGACCCGGATCGGCGCGAGCTCCGGTACCCGGCCGAAGTTCGACTCCTCGACGGCGCGGACGGCGTCCGGGCGGTCGAGGACGGGGTCCTGCCGGGCGTGCGAGGAGCGGGGGACCCGCTCACGGAGCGCCTTGCCCCGCTCCTTGGGGGAGGCGCCGGACCCGGGGGCGACCCGGCGTGCGAACCCCGGCACGTACGGGATGCGCGCCGCGTCCCGCACCCCGTCCGTACCGCCAGTACTGCCAGTACCGCCCGTACCGCGCTGTTCCGGCGCGACAGCCGTGATCACGTCCATGGGACGCCCTCCCCCGATGCGTTGTCCGTCCTCGCTCGGCCCCGACCGTACATCCGTCGCGGATCGGTCGTCTTCCCCTGTGGACAAGCACCTGTGGACAACCCCTCCGGACGCGTCCCGGCCGTACGGACCGGGGTGGAGCGGACCAGTATGGGGCGCACCGGGACGGGCGGACCGGGACAGGGCGGACCGGGACGGGGCAGGCCTCAGACCGCGACGGCCTCCTCCATCTCCTCCTCGGCCTCGGCCTTCTCCTCCGCGGACCCCTCGACGGAAGGCCCGGCGACCGCCTTCGCGCGCCGCGCCTCCGTGAGGCCCGCGACGGTGACGAGGACGGCGCCGACGACGAGCCAGAGGGCGAGGACGAGGACGTTCCCACCGAGGTCGTGGCCGTCGAAGTACACATGGGCGCGCACGCCCTCGACGAAGCCCGCGCCGTTCCAGAAGGCGTGCAGGGCGCCGAAGAAGCCGGGCTGGAGCTCGGGCCGGTAGATGCCGCCGGAGCTGGTGAAGTTGAGCATGACGAAGAGGACCATCACGCCGAGCGTGGTCCAGCGGCGCAGGAAGGTGTGCAGGCCGACGCCGACGAGCAGGATGCCCGCCGCGTACAGCCAGGACATCGCCCACACCCCGCCGAGTCCCCGGTCGACCAGGTGGAAGACCGGTCCGGCGAAGAGGGTGCCGATCAGGCTGACGACGAACGACATGCCGGCGGCGAGGAGGACCCTGATCCGCATGGGCAGGACGGCCCCGGCGCCGCCGATGACGGCGACCGAGGCGTACGCGCCGATGCTGAGGGCGACAAGGAGGAAGAAGACGCCCTGGCCGGTGGGGTCGCCGGAGGCGGTGGGGGCGATGTCGGTGACCTTCAGCGGGGCGTCCTGCGCGGCGGCGACCTTGGTGAACACCTTCTCGACCGCCATGGCGCTGGTGTCGGAGGAGCCGGAGGCGACGAGGAGTTCGGGCTTCTCGCCGGGCACGTAGGCGCCGAAGCTGTGCTGCTCGCGCAGCGCGGTGACGGCCATCTCCCGGTCGGCGACGGTACGCACGTCGAGGGCGCCCGCCCCCTCGTCCTGCAGCGACTGGGCGAGCACCCGGGTCGTGGGGCCCGAGCCGACGACGTCGACGCGCAGGTCGTGGGGTTCGGGGGCGTGGAAGGCGCCGAGGTAGGCGAGACCCATGCCGACGCACATCAGCAGGGGGGTGAGCAGATGCCCGAGGACGTGCTTCAACGCTCCCCTGGTGTTCGGTCCTGCGGACACCGAGACCTCCATGGTTGGCCTTTACAACTAAAGAACCGTTGTACTATACAACTGAAAGGTCGTGGTGGGCGAACAGCGCCCGCACGACGACGAGGGAGCCCCCATGACCGGCGGCGCGCAGCCACCCCGCGAGACGTCCCTGGACGTCATCCAGCGCGAGCTGACGGCCTTCGCCCGCCGGGCCCGCGCCGCGGCGGCCCGGGTCCATCCCGAGCTCCCGCTCGTCTCCTACACGCTCCTCGCCCACATCGAGGAGCGGCACGGCTGCCGCGCCACCGATCTCGCGGCCCACTACCTGCTGGACAAGTCGACGGTCAGCCGCCAGCTCGCCGGCCTGGAGAAGCTCGGTTTCGTGGAGCGCCGGCCGGCCCCCGACGACCACCGCGTACAGGTCCTGCACGCCACGGAAGCGGGCACGAAGGTCCTCGCCACCGCCCGGACGAACCGCCAGGCGGCCTACCAGGAGCGCCTCAAGGACTGGTCCGCCGAGGACCTGGCCCACTTCGCCGCGTACCTCCTGCGCTACAACGACGCCGGCACGAACGACCTCCCGGACCGTCCCTCGCCCTGACCCGCGCACGCCGGGAGGCGTCTGCACGGCTACGACGACACGGCCACAACGACGCGGTTACAGCCCCGCGTCCCGCGCGAGCAGCGCCGCCTGGACCCGGTTCTCGCAGTCCAGCTTGGCCAGGATCCGGCTCACGTACGTCTTCACCGTGCCCTCGCTCATGTGCAGCCGCTTCCCCGCGTCCGCGTTGGAGAGCCCCTCCCCGAGCAGCGCCAGGACGTCCCGCTCCTTCTCGCTCAGCGCCGCCACCCGCCCCCGCGCCTCCTCGGCACGGGCCGCCTCCCGGCCCTTGGCGAGCCGCTCCACCACGTGCCGGGTCGCCGCCGGCGACAGGTACGCGTCTCCCGCCGCGGCCGCCCGCACCGCCCCGATCAGCTCCGCGGGCGCCGTGTCCTTGAGCAGGAACCCGGCACCCCCGTGCTCCAGCGCCCGCAGGACGTTCTCCCGCTCGCCGAAGGTCGTCAGGACGACGACCCGGGCCCCGGGAGCCGCCCGCCGCAGCTCCGGCAGCGCCGAGAGCCCGTCGAGCACCGGCATCTGGATGTCGAGCAGCACCACGTCGGCGGCGTGCGCCCGCGCCGCCTCGACCGCAGCCCGCCCGTCGGCCGCCTCCCCGACGACCTGGATGTCGGGGTCCGAGGTGAGGATCATCCTGATCCCTGCCCTGATCAGCGGCTCGTCGTCGGCGATCACGACCCTGATGGGCTGCCCTGCCACAGCTTCTCCCCCACGGCTCCGGTACGAGCGGCCGCGCTACCGCTGCTCGGCCATGTACGACTTCTTCTCGATCAGCTTGCCGTCCTTGAAGCAGAACCGGAAAACGGGCTCCTCGTCCCAGTTCTCGCTCGTCTCCGAGGACAGCAGCATCAGGCACTCGGCCCCTTCCGGCCGCGCGGGCCCCGAACTCTGGAGGCCCACCGTGGCTATCGAGTCGCCCGAGGGCAGTTGGGCACGGACCTCCTGCTCGCTCGCCCCGACCCTCACCGCCTCGTACTCCGCCGGATCGATCATCCCCTTCTCCAGCGAACCGATCAGGAAGTAGAGGCCGAAGCCCCCCGCCACCAGAAGCAGGACGAGCGCCCCGAACGCGATCCCGCAGCCCAGCGCGACCCCCCTGCCCGTGCTCGCGCCCCTGCCCCCACGCATCGCCATCGCCAGCTCCCGCTCGGTGAAAGTCCAGTCGGCCGGTCCGACCACGACCGGACGACCATCGCCCACCAGCGGCTTCGTGGTCTGCTGCCGGAAGTCGTCGACCGCATCGACCAAAGGCACCTCCTCCGCGACCGGCGCCGCCCCGTACGGCAGCATCCCGGCCACCCGGAACCCGCCGTCGTCGGCCGGGCCCGCGTGGCACATGCCGCCCACCAGCCGGGCCCGTTCGGCAAGGCCGGTCAGCCCCTGCCCGCCGCTCACCATGTCCTCTGCGGGTCCGTCCGCCGGCTCCTCGTTGACGACCTCCACCACGAAGGCGTCCGGCTCGTAGCGCAGTTCGACGCCGATCGGTGCCCCCGGCGCGTACTTGTAGGCGTTGGTCAGGGCCTCCTGCACGATCCTGTACGCAGCGTGGTCGGCCGCCGGCGCGAGCGGCCGCTCCTCCCCCGTCCGGCGCAGCCCGACCTCGGTGCCGGCCGCCCGGGCCGCCGCCACGAGCCCTTCGATGCCGGCGATCCCCCGGGCCGCCCTCCCCGTCTCGTCCCCCGGGGGCGCGGGCACCACGGGGCCGTTCGCCGCCCCGGTCCCGTCGCGGAGTATCCCGACGACCTCCCGCAGCTCGTGCATCGCGGTCACCGAGGCGCTCCGCAGGACACCGACCGCCTCGCGCTGCCGCTCGTTCAGCTCGCGGTCGACCTCCAGGGCCCCCGTGTGCACGGCGATCAGGGCCAGTTGGTGCCCGAGGCTGTCGTGCATGTCCTGGGCGATGCGCTGCCGCTCCCGCAGCCGCGCCTGCCAGGCCACCATGGTTCTCTCGCGCAGCAGTTGGGCGTTGCGCTCCTGGAGCGCGTGCAGCAGGGACCGCCGCTGGGTCCAGTAGCGGTGGGCGAGTCCGGGGGCCAGGGTGGTCCCCAGGTAGTAGAGGGTCGCCATGAAGACGACGGTGAAGAGCCGCTGCCGGTCCCAGGTGTCCAGGAGCGTCCCGCCGACGTCGAGGACGAAGGCGGCGATGAACGCGGCGAGCGCCCGCCCCGCGCTCGCGATGTACCGGCCGGCCGACCAGCCGGCCACGATCAGCAACGGCCCGAACCCGGGGACGAAGGGAGAGAACGCCGCCGTCAGAACGAGCACGCTCGCGGGGAGCCGCCGTCGCAGCAGCGAAAGCACGGCGGCACCGGCGGCGACCGCCGCCAACCCCCACCCCTCGCCGCCCAGCAGCTCCTCGGCCCCGGCACCGAGCAGCCCCACGACCACGGCGAGCGCCACCTCACCGGTGGTCCTGCGCCCCGACCACTGCCCGGGCACCGCGAACCAGGCCCACCCGGCGGCGAGTGCGGCCCCGATCCCGTACGAACCCCGGTCCCCCGACTTCGACATAGCGTCCACGCCCGCACCCTAGGCACCGGCCCCACCGCCGGCCTTCCCTCTTTCGTCCCACCCCTCGACGACGAAGGTCGCGCATCCTGTGGAGTACCTCACAGCCGGAGTGCCCCACAACCGGAGTACCTCACCACAACGACCCGGCAAGCACCGCGAAAACCAAGAAGGTCGGCACCATTTTCATGGTGCCGACCTTCTCATCGGTACAGCTGGAGCGATGCTCCTGGTGCGCGAGGGGGGAGTTGAACCCCCACGCCCTTTCGGGCACTGGAACCTGAATCCAGCGCGTCTGCCTATTCCGCCACCCGCGCATTGGGTGTGCTCCGGACTCTCTCACTTTTCGGTGGGAGCGCCTGGCGACATCAGAAGATTAGCACGTCGCAGACCGTGGATTCACATCCGTTGTTTCGGCTCCGCTCGCGGAGACCAAGGTGACCAGGGTGAGGGGAGGCGGAACAGGGGTAGGGCGGACGGAGGCGGGTGGAAGCAGGCGGCCGGCAGGAGGGGGAGACGGGTGGAAGGACAGGAAGGACGGAGGGACGGGAGGGAAGACGGGCCGAAGGAGAGGGAGACGGCTGGAGGGGAAGGGAGAAGGGGGACAGGGGGAAGGGGGGAGAGGCTGGAGGGGAAGGAGAGGGAGGGGGAGGGAGAGGGGAGGAACAGGGACGGACCGCCCGGACCCCGGACCGAGCCCCCGCTTCCACAGCAGGGTGCGGGACACTGTCCACAGGCCGCCTCTACGATCCGTGGGGGCAACCTGTGAGAGGTGACACTCGTCCACAGGGCAGAGAAGGGGAACCAGCCGATTTCCCGACGCGTGGATACGATCAGTAAGCAGTGCCAGGACGGCAACGACGGAGGAGGTGCCCCATGGGAGTCCTGAAGCGTTTCGAGCAGCGTCTCGAAGGTCTGGTCAACGGCACCTTCGCCAAGGTCTTCAAGTCCGAGGTCCAGCCGGTCGAGATCGCCGGCGCGCTCCAGCGCGAGTGCGACAACAACGCGCAGATCTGGAACCGCGAGCGGACCGTCGTGCCCAACGACTTCATCGTCGAGTTGAGCACACCGGACTACGAGCGTCTGAGCCCCTACTCGGGCCAGCTCGGCGACGAGCTCGCCGGCCTGGTCAGGGACTACGCCAAGCAGCAGCGGTACACCTTCATGGGACCGATCAAGGTCCACCTGGAGAAGGCCGAGGACCTTGACACCGGCCTGTACCGCGTCCGCAGCCGCACGCTGGCGTCGAGTACGTCACAGCCGCAGCCGCCCACGGGCGGACAGCAGCAGGGCCGCGACGGCTACGGGTACCCCCCGGCCGGCGCCCCGCCCATGCCCGCCTCACCACCTCCCGGCGCGCCCGGTCACCGGCCGCCGACCGCCGCGGGCCGCCCCTCCGGCGGCCCCGGCGCCATGCCCGGCCCCGCCACCCACGGCGGAGCGGGCACCCAGGTGCGCCGCTGGATCGAGATCAACGGCACCCGCCACCAGATCTCGCGCCCGACCCTGGTCCTCGGCCGCAGCACCGACGCGGACGTGAGGATCGACGATCCCGGCGTCTCCCGCCGGCACTGCGAGATCCGGACCGGAACGCCCTCGACGATCCAGGATCTCGGATCCACCAACGGCATCGTGGTGGACGGGCAGCACACCACCCGCGCTACGCTCCGCGACGGCTCGCGGATCGTCGTGGGCAGCACCACCATCGTTTACCGGCAAGCCGAAGGGTGAAGCGGGGGCAATGTCAGAGCTGACCCTGACGGTCATGCGGTTGGGTTTCCTGGCCGTTCTGTGGCTGTTCGTCATCGTGGCCGTCCAGGTCATCCGCAGCGACCTCTTCGGTACGCGGGTCACCCAGCGCGGTTCGCGGCGCCAGGAGGCGCGGCCCCAGCAGGCCGGGCGCCAGGCCGCCGCGCCCCCGCAGCAGCGCGGCCAGCAGAACACGGGCGGCGGGCGCCAGCGCCGCGGCGCCCCGACCAAGCTCGTCGTGTCCGAGGGCACCCTCACCGGCACGACCGTCGCCCTCCAGGGCCAGACGATCACGCTGGGCCGGGCGCACGATTCGACGATCGTCCTCGACGACGACTACGCCTCCAGCAGGCACGCCCGGATCTACCCGGACCGGGACGGCCAGTGGATCGTCGAGGACCTCGGGTCCACCAACGGCACGTACCTCGACCGGGCCCGCCTCACCACCGCCACGCCGATTCCGCTGGGCGCGCCGATCCGCATCGGCAAGACCGTCATCGAGCTGCGGAAGTAGTGGCTGCATCATGAAGAGGCGCGAGCGGAGCGAGCGAGCCGGGGCGGTCCCCGCCGCGGGACGTG
The DNA here is from genome assembly GCF_000716625.1 of Streptomyces bikiniensis. Taxonomy (NCBI): domain Bacteria; kingdom Bacillati; phylum Actinomycetota; class Actinomycetes; order Kitasatosporales; family Streptomycetaceae; genus Streptomyces; species Streptomyces bikiniensis. Next base: position 51,485 of record NZ_JNXJ01000011.1, read on the forward strand.
CCGCGCTCCCGGCCGGAGCGGTTGACGCGTCCGGAGCGACTGAAGTGACCGGAGCGACCGGAGGGTGGGCAGTGTGGGTCGAGACCGGCTGTACCCCGATGCAGCGTCGACAGGGCAGGTGCGCATGACTCTGTCGCTGCGATTCGCCGCGGGCTCGCACAAGGGCATGATCCGCGAGGGCAACGAGGACTCCGGCTACGCCGGTCCCCGGCTGCTCGCCATCGCCGACGGCATGGGCGGCCAGGCCGCCGGCGAGGTCGCCTCCTCCGAGGTGATCTCCACCCTCGTCACGCTCGACGACGACGTCCCCGGCTCCGACATCCTCACCTCGCTCGGTACGGCGGTGCAGCGCGCCAACGACCAGCTGCGGATGATGGTCGAGGAGGACCCGCAGCTGGAGGGCATGGGCACCACGCTCACCGCCCTCCTCTGGACCGGCCAGCGGCTCGGTCTGGTGCACGTCGGCGACTCGCGCGCCTACCTGCTCCGCGACGGCGTCCTGACCCAGATCACCCAGGACCACACCTGGGTCCAGCGGCTCGTCGACGAGGGCCGGATCACCGAGGAAGAGGCCACCACCCACCCGCAGCGCTCGCTCCTCATGCGCGCGCTCGGCAGCGGCGACCACGTCGAGCCCGACCTCTCCATCCGCGAGGTCCGGGCCGGCGACCGGTACCTGATCTGCTCCGACGGCCTGTCCGGCGTGGTCTCGCACCAGACCCTCGAGGACACCCTCGCCAGCTACCAGGGCCCGCAGGAGACCGTGCAGGAGCTGATCCAGCTCGCGCTGCGCGGCGGCGGCCCCGACAACATCACGGTGATCGTCGCCGACGTCCTCGACGTCGACGGCGGCGACACCCTGGCCGGCCACCTCAGCGACACCCCGGTCATCGTGGGCGCGGTCGCCGAGAACCAGGCCCAGCTGAACGACGGCGGGGCCATGCAGACCCCGGCCGGCCGCGCCTCCGGGCTCGGCCGCCACGCCGCCCACCGGCAGCCCCCGGCCGGCGGCTTCGGCCCGCCCGGCAGCGGCGACGACCACGGCTACGACGGGATGCCCCCGGAGGGCTCCTTCGAGTCGTACACCGAGGACGACTTCGTCAAGCCGCGCAAGGGCCGCACGTGGCTCAAGCGCTCCTTCTTCCTGCTCCTGGTCCTCGCCCTCCTCGGCGGCGGCCTCTACGGCGGCTGGCGCTGGACGCAGACCCAGTACTTCGTGGGCTCCAAGGACCAGCACGTGGCGCTCTACCAGGGCATCAGCCAGGACCTGGCGTGGATCTCGCTGTCGAAGGTCGAGAAGGACCACCCCGAGATCGAACTCAAGTACCTCCCCGCCTACCAGCGGAAGCAGGTCGAGGACACGATCGCGGGCGGCAGCCTGGGCAAGGCCCGTACGAAGATCGCCGAGCTGGCCGTGCAGGCCTCCGCCTGCAAGAAGACCGAGCAGCGCCGTGCCGCCGCCGAGCAGGCCGCCGACCAGGCGAGCAAGCCGCCGGCCCAGAAGCCCGACGGCACCGCCCCCGACTCCAAGCCCACCACAGCCGCTCCGTCCCCGGGTCCCACCCTCACGGGGGAGGAGCAGAAGCTGGCCTCGAACTGCGGCAAGCAGTAAGCACCCGTAGGGGGGCCTTTCACCACCATGAGCGTTGTCACCAACACGACCACCATCGGCGCGATCGAGGCGCCGAGCCGGCGCAACACCGAGCTGGCGCTGCTCGCGTTCGCCGTCGTCATCCCGGTGTTCGCGTACCTCAACGTCGGCCTGGCCATCGACGGCAAGGTCCCGGCCGGCATGCTCGGGTACGGGCTCGGCCTGGCCCTCCTCGCGGGCGTCGCGCACCTGGTGGTCCGGAAGTGGGCCCCGTACGCGGACCCGCTGCTGCTGCCCCTCGCGACCCTGCTGAACGGCATGGGCCTGGTACTGATCTGGCGCCTGGACCAGTCGCCGCGGCTGATCGCCACCTCGATGCGGCGGTACGGCAGCTTCAGCCCGGACGCCCCCAGCCAGATGATGTACTCGGCGATCGGCATCGCCATGTTCGTGGGCGTGCTGCTGCTGCTCAAGGACCACCGGGTCCTCCAGCGCTACACGTACATCTCCATGGCCGTGTCCCTCGTCCTCCTGCTCCTGCCGCTCGTCCCGGGCCTCGGCATGGACAGCTTCGGCGCCAAGATCTGGATCCGGGTCGCCGGCTTCTCGATCCAGCCGGGCGAGTTCGCGAAGATCGTGCTCGCGGTCTTCTTCTCCGGCTACCTCATGGTGAAGCGCGACGCGCTCGCCCTGGCCAGCCGCCGCTTCATGGGGCTCTACCTGCCCCGTGGCCGCGACCTCGGCCCGATCCTGACGATCTGGGCGGTCAGCCTCCTCATCCTGGTCTTCGAGAACGACCTCGGCACCTCCCTGCTGTTCTTCGGCATGTTCGTGATCATGCTGTACGTGGCGACGGAGCGGACCAGCTGGATCGTCATGGGTCTCCTGATGTCCGTCGCGGGAGCGGTGGGCGTGGCGTCCTTCGCGGGCCACGTGCAAGCCCGTGTCGACGCCTGGGCCGACCCCTTCAGTTGCGCCACGGAAGGCGTCGCCGCCTGCCAGCAGATGACCCAGGTGCTGATGTCCTTCGGCTCCGGCGGCATCCTCGGCACCGGCCTCGGCCAGGGCAACTCCGACCTCATCGGTTTCGCGGCCAACTCCGACTTCATCTTCGCCACGGTCGGCGAGGAGCTGGGCCTCACCGGTGTGATGGTCTTCCTGCTCTTCTACGGGCTGATCGTCGAGCGCGGCATCCGTACCGCCCTCGCCGCCCGCGACCCCTTCGGCAAGCTGCTCGCGATGGGCCTCTCCGGCGCCTTCGCACTCCAGATCTTCGTGGTCGCCGGCGGTGTGATGGGCCTCATCCCGCTCACCGGCATGACCATGCCGTTCCTCGCGTACGGCGGTTCCTCCGTGATCGCCAACTGGGCCCTGATCGGCATCCTGATCCGGATCAGCGACACCGCGCGCCGTCCCGCGCCCGCGCCCGCCCCGTCCCCCGACGCCGAGATGACCCAGGTGGTCCGTCCGTGAACAAGCCGCTGCGCCGGGTCGCGATCTTCTGCGGCCTGCTCGTCCTCGCCCTGCTCGTACGGGACAACTGGATCCAGTTCGTCCGCGCCGACGAACTGAGCACCCACGCCACCAACCGGCGGGTCCAGATCGAGCGGTACGCCAACGAGCGCGGCAACATCATCGTCGACGGCAAGCCGATCACCGGCTCCGTCGACTCCAAGGACGAGTACTACAAGTACAAGCGGACCTACGTCGACGGCCCCATGTGGGCCCCGGTCACCGGCTTCGCCTCGCAGGCCTACGACGCCACCCAGATCGAGAAGATCGAGGACGGCATCCTCACCGGCAACGACGACCGGCTCTTCTTCGACCGCACCCTCGCCATGTTCACCGGCGAGAAGAAGAAGGGCGGCGACGTCGTCACCACCCTGAACGGCGCCGCGCAGAAGGCCGCCTTCGAGGGTCTCGGCAAGAAGACCGGTGCCGTCGTCGCCATCGAGCCGAAGACCGGCAAGATCCTGGCGATGGCCTCCACCCCCTCGTACGACCCCTCCTCCATCGCCGGCTACTCCCGCGCGGACGAGAAGGCGTGGATCGCGCTGGAGAAGGACAAGAACAAGCCGAAGCTGAACCGCGCGCTCCGCGAGATCTACCCGCCCGGTTCCGTCTTCAAGGTCGTCACCGCCGCCGCCGCCCTGGAGAACCGCAAGGTCACCGACATCAACGCGCCGACGAAGACGCCGGAGCCGTACATCCTGCCGCTGTCCACGGTGCCGATGAAGAACCACGCGCAGGGTTGCGAGAACGCCTCCCTGAACCGTGCGCTGGAAGTCTCCTGCAACTCGGTCTTCGCCAAGCTCGGCGACGAGGTCGGCCGGGACAAGATGGTGGAGATGGCGGAGAAGTTCGGTTTCAACGCCGAGCAGTACGTGCCGGTCCGCTCCGCCGCCTCCGTCTACGACAAGAAGATGGACCGCGGTGGCAACGCCCAGTCGTCCATCGGCCAGTTCAACACCGCCACCACCCCGCTCCAGATGGCGATGGTCACGGCGGCGATCGCCAACGACGGCAAGCTGATGAAGCCGTACATGATCGACGAGCTGCGCGCCCCGAACGTCGACCTGGTCAAGAAGAACGAGCCCGAGGAGATGAGCCGCCCGGTCTCGCAGGAGACCGCCCAGCAGCTCCAGCAGATGATGGAGAACGTCGTCTCCAACGGCACCGGCGGCAACGCCGACCTGAAGATGGACGGCGTGAAGGTCGGCGGCAAGACGGGTACGGCCCAGCACGGCGAGAAGAACGCCAAGCGCCCCTACGCCTGGTTCATCTCGTACGCGAAGACCTCCGAGGGCTCCCCGGTCGCGGTCGCGGTGATCGTCGAGGACTCGGCGGGCACGAGCCGCGAGGACATCAGCGGTGGCGGTCTGGCCGCCCCGATCGCGAAGGCCGTGATGAAGGCGGTCCTGAAGACCCGGGGCTGATTCCCCGTCCCCGTAGGGACCCCGTAAGGACCCGGTCCCGACCCGGTACGGGCCAGGTACCGGTCGGGTATCAGCTACCGGCCCCGGGCGGAACGCCTGCCCGGGGCCGGTAGCGTATGCGCGAACAGCACACACCGCCGGACCACCCATGGGTGCGGTCGGGACAGACGGAGAGGGCTGGATTAGCTATGGAAGAGCCGCGTCGCCTCGGCGGCCGGTACGAGCTGGGCTCGGTGCTCGGCCGTGGTGGCATGGCCGAGGTGTACCTCGCCCAGGACACCCGGCTCGGCCGCACCGTCGCCGTGAAGACGCTGCGGGCCGACCTGGCCCGTGACCCGTCCTTCCAGGCCCGGTTCCGCCGTGAGGCACAGTCCGCCGCCTCGCTGAACCATCCGGCGATCGTCGCGGTCTACGACACCGGCGAGGACTACGTCGACGGGGTCTCCATCCCGTACATCGTGATGGAGTACGTCGACGGTTCGACCCTGCGTGAGCTTCTTCACTCCGGGCGCAAGCTGCTTCCCGAGCGCACCCTGGAGATGACGGTCGGCATCCTCCAGGCGCTGGAGTACTCGCACCGCGCCGGCATCGTGCACCGCGACATCAAGCCGGCGAACGTCATGCTGACGCGCACCGGCCAGGTCAAGGTCATGGACTTCGGCATCGCGCGCGCCATGGGCGACGCGGGCATGACCATGACGCAGACCGCCGCGGTGATCGGCACGGCCCAGTACCTCTCCCCGGAGCAGGCCAAGGGCGAGCAGGTCGACGCCCGCTCCGACCTGTACTCCACCGGCTGCCTGCTCTACGAGCTGCTCACCGTCCGTCCCCCGTTCATCGGCGACTCCCCGGTCGCGGTCGCGTACCAGCACGTCCGCGAGGAGCCGCAGCCGCCGAGCAACTTCGACCCCGAGATCACGCCCGAGATGGACGCCATCGTCCTCAAGGCGCTGGTCAAGGACCCCGACTACCGCTACCAGTCCGCCGACGAGATGCGCGCGGACATCGAGGCCTGCCTCGACGGGCAGCCGGTCGCGGCCGCCGCCGCGATGGGCATGGCGGCCGCGCCCGCGTACGGCGGGGGCTACGGCGGCTACCCGCCGGAGGACCAGCCGACCACGGCCCTGCGCCAGGCGGACCCGGGCGGCCAGACCGCCATGCTCCCCCCGATCAACCCGAACGACGGCGGCTACGGCTACGACGACCGCCCGGACCGGCGCCGCGGCGGCGGCCAGAAGAAGTCGAACACCTCGACGATCCTGCTGGCCCTCTCCGGCATCCTGGTGCTCGTCGGGGCGATCTTCATCGGCGTCTGGGTCTTCGACAAGAACGACGGCCCGCAGCCGGTCACGGTGCCGAACCTGGTCGGCGAGAAGCTGGACGTCGCGACGAACCGCGCCGCCAACGTGAACCTGAAGGTCCAGCAGGCGGGCACCGAGCGCTGCGAGCAGCCCACCGGCGCCATCTGCCGCCAGGAGCCGGTCGCGGACAACGTCACGAAGCTGGAGCCCGACAGCACGATCAAGGTGTTCCTCTCCGAGGGCGCGCCGCTCGTGGAGGTCCCGGACGTCCAGGAGCAGTCCCAGGAGCGGGCCACGAAGTCCCTGGAGGAAAAGGGCTTCAAGGTCAAGGTCGAGGAGGAGGAGTCCGACGAGGACCCCGGCTCGGTCCTGCGCCAGAACCCGGGCGGCGGCACCAAGGCGGAGAAGAACTCCGAGGTGACGATCACCATCGCGAAGAAGAAGCTGAGCACGGTTCCGCCGGTCGTCGGCAACCAGCTCGCGCAGGCCGAGCAGCAGCTGAAGGCCCTGGGCTTCGTGGTGGTCACCGAGGACGTGGACTCCGACAAGCCGAAGGGCGAGGTCCTGGAGCAGTCTCCGGAGGGCAACGCCTCGGTCGCGGGAGGCTCCGAGGTGAAGCTCAAGGTCTCCAAGGGCCCGCAGCAGACCCAGGTCACGATCCCGGGCGACCTCGGGAACCGTCCCTTCAAGGACGTCAAGGCGCAGCTCGAGGGCATGGGCCTGACGGTCGTCCAGAAGGGTTCGGACAAGGAGGACGCGCTGGTGTTCGGCACCAACCCGCCCGCGAACACCCCCGTCAACACCGGTTCCACGGTGGAGGTCTACACCGCGGGCGGCGGGCTCCCCAGCAACCCCGGCGACAACAACAACGGGGACAACAACGGCGGTAACAACAACGGCAACGACAACGGCGGCATCGGCGGCTGGTTCGACTGATCCCGCCCCCCGTACGAACGGGAGAGCCCCGGCATCCGGAAGGTCGGACGCCGGGGCTCTCCCGTTGTCGCGCGCGGAGGGCGGAGGGGTCAGCGCAGCTCCGCCGGGGGCGTCCGGTCGCGGTCGACCCGTTCCGTGCGCTCCAGTTCGCCCCAGACGACGTACCGGTAGTCCGAGGTGTACATGGGGGTGCAGGTGGTCAGCGTGATGTACCGGCCCGGCTCGGTCCTGCCGGACTCCTTCGGGACGGGCTGGAGGACGTCCACGTTGTACTTCGTGGTCTCGGGCAGGGTCCTGTAGACCTTGTAGACGTACCAGGTGTCCTTGGACTCGAAGACGATCGCGTCCCCGGTCTTCACCTTGTGGATGTTGTGGAATTTGGCCCCGTGCCCGTCCCGGTGCGCGGCCAGCGTGAAGTTTCCCTGCTTCTCCTGCGGGAGGGCGGACTTGATCGGGTCGGTGTAGTAGCCGGCCACGCCGTTGTTGAGGACGGCGGGATCGGTGCCCCGCTTCACCAGGACCTCGTCGTCGCCCATCGCCGGCACGTGCAGGAAGCCGATGCCGTCCCGGGTGTCGAGCGCGCCCGGGGCGTCGTCGGCCCAGTGGTCGCGCACCTGGGCGCCGTCCTTGTCGGCGGCGCGGTCGGCGAGGACGTTGGTCCACCACAGCGAGTAGAGGACGAAGAGACCGAGCACCAGGCCCGCCGTGATGAGGAGTTCGCCGAAGACACTGATGATCCCGGCGATCCGGTTGCGCGCTCGTGCCACTAGGTCGTCCCGTCGTCCTGTCCGGAGGTGTGGGGACTCAGCCTACGAGCGCTTCGGGCTTCCCCTTGCTGCGCGGACGCTCCTCCAGGAGCCTGCCCCACACGATCATGCGGTAGGTGCTGGTGAATTCCGGCGTGCACGTGGTCAGCGTGATGTACCGGCCGGGCTCGGTGAAGCCGGAACCCTTCGGAATCGGGTCGATCACCGCCACGTTGGAGGGCGGGGTCTGCGGCAGGATGCTCGCCATCTCGTACGTGTAGTACGTGTTCCGGGTCTCGACGACGATCGGGTCTCCGGGCTTCAGGCGGTTGATGTACCGGAAGGGCTCGCCGTGCGTGTTGCGGTGGCCGGCCACCGCGAAGTTGCCCTGCTTGTCGGAGGGCATGGCCGTCTTGAGACTGCCCTCGGCGTAGTGGCCGACCATGCCCTTGTCGAGGACCTTGGTCTTGTCGATGCCCTCGGCGATCGGGACGACGACGTCCAGCTTGGGGATGTGCATGATGGCGAAGCCCTCGCCGGGGGCGAAGACGTCGGGCCCGTCCTCGTTCCCGCCCTTGGCCCAGGTGTCCTCGATCCGCTCCTTGGCCTGGTCGGTCTCCTGGCCGGCGAGGACGTTCGTCCACCACAGCTGGTAGGCGACGAAGAGCAGCATGACGACACCGAAGGTGATGAAGAGCTCGCCGACGGCCCGGCTGACGACGACGCCGGCGCTGTCCTTGGCGTCGCGGGCGGCCCGTCGGGCCTCGACCCGGGAGAGGGGCGCGGCCGGCTTCGCCCCGGCGGTGGCGGGCGGGGCGGTGGCGGGCGGGGCGCCCCGGCGGCCCTTCCCCCGGCCGCCCTTGGCGGCACGGCGGCGCTCGGCCCGCCCGGGCCCGGGGGCCGCCTGCTCGGCCTCCTCGACCGCCTGCTTCTCCGGTTCCTTCTCCGAGGGCTCCGGAGGGCCTTCGGAGACCGGTAGGACGGCCGCCCCGTCCGGACGCGACGCCGGACCCTCCTCGGCCCCGTACGGCCCGTAGCGGGCCTCGTAGGGGCCCTCGGGGGAGGCGGTCCCGCGCCCGGAGGGCCGCTCTCGGGGATACGACTGGGCCGGGACGTGGGAATTGTCCGTTACGTACGGATCGGGCGGTGCGTAGGGACCGGGCTGCGCGTGCGGCTCGGCGGGCGCGTACGGGTCGGCGTACGGCCCGGCCTGTTGCGGGTAAGGCTCCGCGGGGGCGTACGTCCCCGGGGCCCCGTACGGGTCGGCGGGCGCCGCGTACCGCTCCGCGTGCGCGTACGGATCGGTGGCGGAGGCGTACGGGTCGGCGGACGCGTAGGGGGCGGCCGGTCCGTGCGGCTGCGCCTCCGGCGCGTAACCGCCTCCCTGTACGTAACCGCTTTCCGGCGCGTAACCGCTCCCCGGCGCGTGCCCGTCTCCCGACGGGTACCCGTTCCCCGGCGCGTACCCGCCCTCCGGTACGTGTCCGCCCTCCGGTACGTACCCGTCCCCCGTCGTCGGCTCCTGCCCCGGCTCGTGCCTCGCCCGGAACCACGGCGAGCCCGTCGTCACGCGACGGCCTTGCCCACCACCGGCGCGAGCCCCGCCGACCGGCCGACCGCCCCCTTGTCCCCGCACTCCTCCAGCCAGTTGGCGAGCATCAGGTGGCCGTGCTCGGTGAGGACGGACTCGGGGTGGAACTGCACTCCCTCGACCGGGAGTTCGCGGTGCCGCAGGCCCATGATGATGCCGTCCTCGGTCCGCGCGGTGACTTCGAGCTCGGCGGGCAGGGCGGCGGGCTCGGCGGCCAGCGAGTGGTAGCGCGTCGCGGTGAAGGGCGAGGGCAGGCCGGCGAAGACGCCCCGGCCCTCGTGCGTGACGGGCGAGGTCTTGCCGTGCAGCAGCTCGGGCGCGCGGTCGACGACGCCGCCGTACGCCACGGCCATCGACTGCATGCCGAGGCAGACGCCGAAGACGGGCACACCGGTCTCCGCGCAGTGCCGGACCATGTCGACGCAGACGCCGGCCTCCTCGGGCGTGCCGGGTCCGGGCGACAGGAGGACGCCGTCGAAGCCGTCCTGGGCGTGGCTCAGCTCGACCTCGTCGTTGCGCAGGACTTCGCACTCGGCGCCGAGCTGGTAGAGGTACTGAACGAGGTTGAAGACGAAGCTGTCGTAGTTGTCGACGACGAGAATTCGCGCGCTCACTGGCCGTCCACCGTCACATCGTTGAACGGAAGCAGCGGCTCCGCCCAGGGGAACACGTACTGGAAGAGGACGTAGACGATCGCGAGGACCAGCACGATCGAGATCAGCGCCCGCACCCACGCGTTGCCCGGCAGATGCCGCCAGATCCAGCCGTACATGACGTCGACCGCCCCTTCCGTTCGTTACGGGACCAGAGTACGGGGCGAGGGGGCCGGGAGGGGCCGCCTGTCCAAAGCCTGTGGACAACGGGTGGCGCCCCGGAATCGCGGCCCGTTGTCCACAGGTCGTGGACGGGCTCGCGGCCGGACCGGAAGGGAGGGGCCCCGGTCGGGATCCGGTCAGCCGGCCGGCGTCGCGTGGTGGAGGTCCACCGTGCCCGCGTACCCGGGGAGGGTGACCGCCCGGTGCTCGTCGACCTTCCAGCCGAGCCCGTACGCCTTGACGTACAGCTGGTAGTTCCGGATCGCCGGGGAGTCGGCCAGCGCCCTGCTCAGCCTTCCCCGGTCGCCCACGGCAGTGATCTTGTACGGCGGTGAGTAGACGCGGCCCTGGAGGATCAGGGTGTTGCCGACGCAGCGCACGGCGCTGGTGGAGATGAGCCGCTGGTCCATGACCCGGATGCCCTCGGCGCCGCCCTGCCAGAGGGCGTTGACGACGGCCTGGAGGTCCTGCTGGTGGATGACCAGGTCGTTGGCCTGCGGCTCGGGGTAGCCGGGGGCGGCCCGGGCGTCCGGCGGGGCGTCGTTGAGGGTGACGGTGAGGCCGGAGCCGGAGATCTCGGTGGTGCCGGCCGCCGCTTCGAGCGCCGCCAGCTTCTCGTCCTCCGCGCGCGTGGAGCCGTCGTCACGGGCGGCGAGGGAGTCCACCTGGGAGCGGAGGGCGGCGGCGGCCTCGTCGAGTCCGGCGTTCTTGTGGCTGCGTTCCTCGATGAGGTCGGAGAGCCTGAGGAGGGAGGCGTCCGTGCGGAGGTTGGTGCCCCTGGCGGTGTTGAAGCTCGTGACGAAGATCAGACCGGCGAGGGCGAAAACGGCGAGGGTGAGCAGCCGGACGGGGCGCCACCTGGTGGTGCGGCCCGGCCCTTCGGGAGTGCCGGCGGAATTGCTCAACGTACCCTGATCCCCTTCGGTGCCGCGGAACCACTACGCTAACGGACGCCTGGGGGACGCAGACGTCCTCCTTCGTCACATCCCGGCGCCAGCCACAGTTCCCTGCGCGGTCACGCAGCGCATCGACAGGAGAGTCCCTCGTGCCGAAGTCACGTATCCGCAAGAAGGCCGACTTCACGCCTCCGCCCGCCAAGCAGGCCACGAACATCAAGCTGACCAACCGCAGCTGGGTGGCGCCGGTGATGCTGGCGCTGTTCGCCATCGGACTGGTGTGGATCGTGGTCTTCTACGTCACCGACGGCACCATGCCGGTCGAGTCGATCCGGAACTGGAACATCGTGGTGGGCTTCGGCTTCATCGCGGCCGGTTTCGGCGTCTCCACGCAGTGGAAGTAGCGGCGGTCCGACACGTGCGGCGGGGGCTGTAGCGCCCGCACCGGGGGCCCGTCAAGCTCTCCCCTGAGTTTATCCACAGCGTTGTGCACAGCACTGGATAACTTAAGAAGATCTGTGGATAACTCTCACGATGTTGACGCCGGTATGACCGCGTCCACCATCGGCACCATGCGTCGCGCCCCTCACCTCCCTGGTAAAAACCCAGGTCAGAGGTGAGGGGCGCGTTGTTTTAGTGCGGAGCGGACAGAGACCGCCACACGCTGTGGATAACTCTGGGGAAAGCCGTCCCGGAAGCTCATCCACAGCCCTGTGCGCTCAGGCGAGCGCGGCCGAGCGGAAGAGCACGATCCCCAGGTCGAGCAGGAGAACCAGTCCACAGGCTGTGTACTGCACCAGGTTCCGGCGGGCCCGCGGCGCGTGCACCAGCGCGTACGTCACCAGGGCGCCGCCGACCAGACCACCGATGTGGGCCTCCCAGGAGATCCCCGGACGGGTGAAGGTCAGCAGCAGGGACAGCGCCACGAAGAGGACGACCGGCCGCATGTCGTGCCGCCGCCGGCGGGCGAGCACGACCCAGGCCCCGATCAGCCCGAAGACGATCCCGGAGGCGCCGAGCGAGAACTGGTTCTGCGGGGAGAGCAGATAGGCGAGCGCCGAACCGGAGAGTCCGGAGAGCAGGATCAGGGCCACGTACCGGATCCGCCCCAGTTCGGGTTCGACGATCCCGCCGATCACCCACAGCCCCAGCATGTTGAAGAGGAAGTGCGGGATCTCCTGATGGAGGAAGGCGGAGGTCAGCAGCCGGTACCACTCGCCGACCGCCACCCCGACCAGCTCGCCGGTCGGGAGGAAGGCGTAGCCGATGAGCGCCAGGTCGTCGACGAGCCGGTCGCCCACCGCCTGGACGGCGATGAAGAGCGCCAGGTTGATCGCGATGACGATCTTGGTGACGAAACGTCCGTCCGCGGCGACCCGGCCGCCCGCGAGCGTCCGGGGCCGGTTGGCGTCGGGGGCGTGACCGGTGCCCGAACCGCCGCGTACGCAGTCGGGGCACTGGAAGCCGACGGATGCGGAGATCATGCACTGCGGACAGATGGGCCTGTCGCAGCGGACGCAGCGGATGCCGGTCTCGGTCTCCGGGTGGCGGTAACAGCGCGGCAGACCGGGCTGCGAGTCCATGCGGGGTCCCCGTCCCTTCCGGCTCAGCGCTTCTCGATCACCACGGACTCGAGGACCACGTCCCGGAGCGGACGCTCGGTGTGCGGATCGGTCGCGGTCTCCGCGATCGCGTCCACGACCTCCCGGCTCTTCTTGTCCACGACCTCACCGAAGATCGTGTGCTTGCGGTTCAGCCAGGTCGCGGGGGCGACGGTGACGAAGAACTGCGATCCGTTGGTCCCCGGGCCGGCGTTGGCCATGGCGAGGAGGTAGGGGCGGTCGAAGAAGAGCTCCGGGTGGAACTCGTCCGCGAACTCGTAGCCGGGACCTCCCGTGCCGTTCCCCAGGGGGTCGCCGCCCTGGATCATGAACCCCTTGATGACCCGGTGGAAGACCGTCCCGTCGTAGAGCGGGTCCTTGGAGACCGCGCCGGTGGCGGGGTGCGTCCACTCGCGCTCGCCCGTCGCGAGCTCGACGAAGTTGCGGACCGTCTTCGGGGCGTGGAACGGCATGAGCCGCACCTCGATCTCGCCCAGGCCCGTCTTGAGGATCGCGTACAGCTGCTCGGCCACGGTCGCCTTCCGTCCACTTCGGGGCGCGTCATGTCACGCCTGACTCTGCAGTGAACGATCCTCGCATGACCCGGATGCCCACCCCGCATGCCGGACCTGGATCCGGCGGGCATGATTTCGAAAAGGATGGAAAGGCGAAAACCCGACATCGCCACCGAGGAGGAGGAACCCCGTGACCCGCATGGACAGCGTGCGCTCCGCGACAGGTTCGGCCAAGGAGAGCGTCCTGCACGCCGCGGAAGCGGTGGCGCCGTACGCCGAGACGGCCCGGGACCAGGCCACGCACTACGCGCACGAGGCGCGGGAGATCATCGCGCCCAAGCTCTCGAAGGCCGCCAAGCAGGCACGCGCGCAGTACGACTCCTACGTCGCGCCGCGGGTGCCGCCGCGGGTCGACGCGGCCGCACAGCGTGCGGCGGTCAAGACCCGCCGGGCCGCCCGTCAGGCAGCCGACTACACCGCTCCGCGCGTCGAGAGCGCGGTCGCCGCCACCGGTCCCGTCCTGGAGGAGGCCGGGGCGCGTTCCACGGCCGCCTGGGCCGCGCTGCGCGGTCAGGTGACGCCGAAGGACATCCGGAAGATCGTGAGGAAGCACGAGCGCCGGGCCAGGGCCGGGCGCCTCGCCAAGGGACTCGTCGTCCTCGGCGTGGTGGCCGGCGGCGTGTTCGCCGCCTGGAAGTGGTGGGACAAGCAGTCCAATCCCGACTGGCTGGTCGAGCCGCCCGTCGCCACCGAGGTGGACGAGGAGGTCACCGTACTGACGTCCGTCGACGGCAGTGGTGCCACCCTCGATCCGGAGGTGGAGGCCAAGGAGGCCGAGGCGGAGGCGGAGGCCGCCGAACTGGACGCCGCGGAGGCCGCCGAGCGCCGCGACGAGGGCCGCTGACCGGACGGGGACGTCCTGCGGGTCCCGCCGTGGGGCCCTGCCGGGTCGTGCCGTGTTGCGGTACGGGGGCCTGCGGGGTGCTGCGGTGCGGTCCGGGTGGACCGAGGGAAACGGGTGAACCGGGTAAGTCTGGTTGTTCGGGTGGCCCGAGTGGAGCAAGTGGACTGCGTGGAGCAAGTGGCCCGAGCGGTTCGAACGGTCCGAGCGGTCCGAGCGGTCCGAGCGGTCCGAGCAGTCTGAGCAGTCCGAGCGGTTCGGATAGCGCCGCTTTCCATCGTGTGATGCCGGATCGCAGCGGATGCCGATGCGCCGTGCACGGGGCGTGTGGGGTGCGGGGAGTGCACGTCGTGGTCTCCCCGCGCCCTACGCCGCCGTGGCGAGCGCCAGCTCCGTCAGCGCGACCGGGTCGTTCTCGGCCGCCGCGGGCACGGACGACCGCTGGCGCGCGGTGGGGGAGGAGCCGTGGGCCTCGGCGGCGATGCGCTGCTTGATGGTGGGCGGCAGGGAACGGTCCCCGACGAGCGGCCATCGGTGTGCCCGCTGTGCCGGTACGGAGGCGGACGCACGCTCCCCGGCGGTGGAGGCGGTCGCGGCGGCGGCAGCGGGAGCCGCCGGCTCCTCGGGCTGCTGCACGGCGGGCCGCTGAGCCGCGGTGGCGGTGCCCGCCAGGCCGACGGAGGCGAGCAGGGCGAAGAGGACGGAGAGGAAGGCGGCCCAGAACTGCTTGACCTTGGCGGTGGCCATGATCCCTCACTTTCGTGATGTTCTCGGATGGTTCATTTCAGGTTGCGCGCTTTACATACCTTCCTCATGATGTGCCCGCGCCCCGGAATGGCACGGAGCGACGCCGCCCGTGCGCAGTTCTTCGGATGAACACCACTCGTACGGATCAGCGGGCGCCCTCGGCCCACCGCACGGCGGGCCCGGTCACCGCCCCCGCGACCAGGAAGACCCCGCCCAGGAGCAGCCATCCGGGCACGCCCCAGCCGATGAGCAGCGTGGTGACGAGCAGGGGCCCGAGGGTGCGGGCGACGGGGACACCGGAGCCGTAGAAGCCCTGGTACTGGCCGATCCGGTCGGCGGGGGCCAGCGCGAAGCCGATCTGCCACGCGCCTGCGGAGTGCCGCATCTCGGCGAGGACCTGGAGCACGGCCCCGAGGACGAGCACCGCCACCGCGACCCCCGCCCCGGCGCCGAACCCGAGCCCGGACCCGAGCCCGAGCCCCGACAGCGCGAAGACCGCGCACGCGGCGCACATGACCGCTCCCGACCACCGCACCGCCCGCGCGGCCGTGGCGAGGTCCGTCACGGACCGGGCGGCACGGACCTGAAAGAGCATCACCACGCCGGTGTTGAGGACGAAGAGCGCCGACACGGTCCAGCCGGGCGCCGCCGTCCGCCCCACGATCCACAGCGGCAGGGCGAGGCTGAGGAGCGGCATCCGCAGCAGCATCAGGGCGTTGAGGAGGGCGAGGAGCGCGTACGGCCGGTCCCGCAGCACCGCGAGCCCCGGCCCGCCGCCCGCCGGCCCCGGGGCGGCCGCCACCGCGGGCAGTCGGCCCAGGACCAGCGCGCAGGCCAGGAAGGCGACGGCGTCCAGCGCGAAGACGGAGAGGTACGCGGTCCGCGTCCCGGCGTGCAGCGCGAGTCCGCCGAGCGCGGCCCCCACGGCGAGCCCGCCGTTGAGGACGGCCTGGAGCCGGGCGAGTACCCGCGTCCGCGCGGCCGGCCCGACGAGTCCGGCGAGCAGGGCCTGCCGGGCGGCGGCGAGGCCGCTCTGCGCGGCGGCGTACACGACGGCCGCGCAGAGGAACGGCACGAAGGAGCGCACGACCAGGAAGGACGCGACGGCCGCGGCGGTGGCCAGGGCGAGCAGGACGGCGGTCCCGCGCGGTCCCCGCCGGTCGGCCAGGTGCCCCAGCGGGACCCCGGCGACCGATCCGACGGCCCAGGCGACCGCGAGTCCGGCCCCGATCTGCGGTGCGGAGAGACCGACGATCCGGGTGAAGTAGAGCGCCGAAGAGACGTAGAAGGCCCCGTCCCCGACCGCGTTGACGAACTGCGCGACCACCAGCGCGCGCGGCGCGCCCCCGCCGGTCCCGCCTCCGCGCCCGCCCGCCTTCCCTCCGCGCCCGCACGCCCCCTCCACACGCGCGTGCCCACCGTCCCCGCGCACGTGCCCACCGTCCCCGCGCACGTGTCCACCGTCCCCGCGCACGTGTCCACCGTCCCCACGCGCGTGCCCACCGTCCCCACGCGCGTGCCCACCGTTCCCGCGCGCGTAATCACCACCCCCATGCGCGTGATCACCACCCCCGCGCACCTCCCCCCTGCCCCCGCGCGCGTACCGCTCCGCCGTGCCCGTCCGCGCCCGCACGTTCGACTCTTTCGCCATGGACACGACGCTAGAACCGAGTGGCCCGCTCCTTCTGGTCCATTCGAGCCCCCTCCACCTGGGCCATTGAGCTCCCGATCACCCAGCGCCACGGCCCCGGGCCCGCTTCCCGACCGCCGCCCCGGGCCCGGGGAAAAAGCGAAAGACCCCCCTGACCCGCGCTTCCGCAGGTCAGGGGGGTCTGTCCGGAGTGGAGCCTAGGGGAGTCGAACCCCTGACATCTGCCATGCAAAGACAGCGCTCTACCAACTGAGCTAAGGCCCCAGAACGAGGACAGCGTACCGGGTCACCCCCCATGTCCGGCAAAAGGATTGGGACTCCCGGTCCGCGACCACGCTCCGTAAGATGCTGACCGAGGTTCGCAGTGGCGAACCGCAGGGATGGGGAGAAGTGATGGACGCAGCGCAGCAGGAAGCCACGGCCAGAGCCAGAGAGCTTCAGCGCAGTTGGTACGGGGAGCCGTTGGGGGCGCTCTTCCGTCGGCTGATCGACGACCTCGGGCTCAATCAGGCCAGGCTCGCGGCCGTGCTCGGGCTCTCCGCGCCCATGCTGTCCCAGCTGATGAGCGGCCAGCGGGCGAAGATCGGCAACCCGGCCGTCGTCCAGCGCGTCCAGGCCCTCCAGGAGCTCGCCGTGCAGGTCGCCGACGGCAGCGTCAGCGCCGCCGAGGCCACGGACCGGATGGAGGAGATCAAGAAGTCGCAGGGCGGCTCCGTCCTCACCGGCTCGGGCCAGACCGGCACCGCCTCCGGCGCCCCGACCGTGCGCCGGGTGGTCCGCGAGATCCAGTCCCTGCTGCGCTCCGTCGCCGCCGCGGGCGACATCATCGACGCCGCCGACTCCCTCGCCCCGGCCCACCCGGAACTGGCAGAGTTCCTCAGGGTGTACGGCGCCGGGCGCACCGCCGAGGCGGTCGCCCACTACGAGTCGCACCAGAACTGACGGGTCCGGCGGCCGGCCGGGTCCGCGGAGAGACGAAGCGACGGGGAGCGGGCGCAGCACGATGGGTGAGGTCTTCGCCGGGCGGTACGAGCTGATCGACCCGATCGGACGGGGCGGGGCGGGCGCGGTGTGGCGGGCCTGGGACCACCGGCGCCGCCGCTACGTGGCGGCCAAGGTGCTCCTGCAGAGCGACGCCCACACCCTGCTCCGCTTCGTCCGCGAGCAGGCGCTGCGGATCGACCATCCGCACGTCCTCGCCCCGGCCAGCTGGGCCGCCGACGACGACAAGGTCCTCTTCACCATGGACCTGGTGGCCGGCGGCTCCCTGGCCCACGTCATCGGGGACTACGGCCCGCTGCCGCCCCGGTTCGTCTGCGTCCTCCTCGACCAGCTGCTCTCGGGCCTGGCCGCGGTGCACGCCGAGGGGGTCGTCCACCGGGACATCAAGCCGGCCAACATCCTCCTGGAGGTCACCGGGACCGGGCGGCCGCACCTGAGGCTCTCCGACTTCGGCATCTCCATGCGCAAGGGCGAACCCCGGCTCACGGAGACGGACTACGTCGTGGGGACACCCGGCTACTTCGCGCCCGAGCAGCTCCTCGGCGCCGAACCGGACTTCACCGCCGACCTGTTCGCCGTCGGCCTGGTCGCGCTCTACCTGCTCCAGGGCCGCAAGCCGGACTCCCAGGCCCTGGTCGAGCACTTCCTCACGCACGGCACCCCGGGCGCCCCCGAGGGCATGCACGAGCCCCTGTGGCAGGTGCTCGCCGGGCTGCTCCAGCCCGATCCGCAGGCCCGCTTCCGTACGGCCACGGGGGCGCGCAAGGCGCTGGGCGCCGCCGTCGAGCTGCTGCCCGAGCCGGCCGCCGACGAGGAGCCGGTCGAAATCTTCGACCACCTCGGCCCCCTGCCTCCGGGCTTCGGCCCCGAAGGCCCCACGAATCACACAAACCCCACGAACCACAAGAGTCACACGAACCACACGAGCCCCGCACGGGACGGCCAAGACGGCCAAGACTGCCAAGACGGCCAAGACGGCCAGAACAGCCAGAACGGCCAAGCTCCCGCCCCGACCGCCTCCCAGGGCACCCCCACGGCCACCGACCCGGGGCGCCCCCTCCCTCCGCCCGTACCTCCGCAGCACCACTCCCCGCACCCGGCCGCACCGGCCGCCCCCGTCGCCGCCCCGGCCACCCCGCCCCACCCCTCAGAGACGGGCAGCTTCCATCTGCCTCCGCCGGTCCCGCAGCCGACCCCCTCCCCTCCTCCCCCGTACGCCCCGGGGCCCCCGTACGGGCCGGCCCCCACGAACCCGTACACCGCCCCTCCCGTCCAGTCCCCCGGTCCCTACGGGTATCCGCACCCGCAGCCGGTGACGGCCCCCGTGCCCGCGCCGCCCGTACGCCGACCGGGACCGCCCCCGAAGGTCGCGGTCCCGGTGCTCCTGCTCGCGCTCGTCTGCCTCGCGGTCGGCTTCTGGGCCCTCACCCAGCTCTGAAGGTCCGAGGGATCACGCCGTCCGCCGTCGCGCCACCAGCGTCCACGCGCCGAGGCCGAGCAGCAGCACCGTCCCGGTGCCGATCCCGGCAGCGGCGACCAGCCGCATGGCGTCGCCGCGCTCCGCCTCCTCGGCCGCCTGTGCCCCGCTGGCCCCCTTCTCGGCCGCCTCCTTGTCGCCGGCGGTCACGGCGAACGGGCCGGGGTCCCCGTCGTACCCGGGGCCGGGCTTCGCCGCGTTCAGCACGTTCACCCGCAGCGTCAGCGGCACCGGCCCGTCGCCGTACTCCTTGGCGATCTCCGGGCTGAGCGTGGCCGACAGGTAGTACCAGCCGGCGAACCGCATCCCGCTCGTCGCCTCGTTGTACGCGGTGCGGTTCTCGTGCGCCACCGGCCGCTGCGGACCGAGCGCCAGCGTCGTCTGCTTCCCGCTGTAGCCGACCGTCCCGTCGTCGACGTGGCCGAGCGCCGGGTTGGCGAGGGAGAGCACCAGCGCGTTGGAGACGTGGTCGTCGCCCGCGGTGCTGCTGCCCAGCTCGGCGGTGGCGAAGAGCTGCTGCCCCCAGTCGAGGGGGACCCGGTAGAAGAGGGTCTGCCCCGGCCGGATGTCGGACCGCCACTCGCCCCGCGTCAGCGAGGCCGCGTCGTAGACCCCCGATCCGCCCTGCCGGAGCTTCGGCTCGCCCGTCAGGGGCGCGGGCGTGGCGGACGGCCAGGACTCCGGGAGCTCGGTCGGCCCCGGCTTCTTCAGGAGCGGCTCGGTCAGGTGCCGGATCTCCAGGTCCCAGGCGGCCGGGTCGGAGCCCGCCTTCGTGGTGCGCTCGACGAGCACGTAGTAGTTGCCCGGCTTCTGGCAGCTGGAGCTGTCCGGGTTCACGACCCGGCGGGCGTACGCGGTGAGGGGGCGGGTGTACCGGGCCGAGGAGAAGCCGGTCTGCTGGTAGCCGCACTCGGTGCCGGAGTCGTCCTGGATGCTGACCTTGAACCCGTCGCCGTAATCGACCCTGCCGCCGGGCTTGGGGACGGCGACCGCGGAGACGTACGTGTTCCGCTTTCCGTCGAGGACGATCCGGTAGTAGGCCCTGCCGTCCTTCTCCAGCGTGTCGCGGTAGGTCTGCCCGGCCTTCAGCTCCCGCGCGTACGAGCTGGAGTCGGCGCCCCGGACCTGCTGGGCGGTGGCGTCGAAGGCGTACGGCGGAAGGGCCTCGCCCTCGGCGGCCGGGGCGTGGACCGAGGCCTGCCCGTGGGACGGGACCCGGGCCTGCGCCTGGTCCCGCACGAGGGGCCGTGTCTGCGCCTGGGCGGGCGGCCCCGCCACCGTCCCCACCGCCGCGGCCGCCGCGAACAGGGCCCCCGCCCGCCTGCCGATGCCGGCCCGCTTCCTCACGCGCTCCCCCTCGTCGCTTCCCGACGCCTTCTCTTCGCTTGGGCAAGCAACCTATTCGCCCGGGCAAACCACGAACAAGGTCCGGACAGAGCGAAGCCCCGGTCCGCACAAGTGCGGCCGGGGCTTCACCCACAGACGGTCTTCGTCTCAGACACCCGAACCTGCGGGCACGGAGTCGGTCGCCTCCGTCCACAGATCCTGCTCGGCGCGATCCGCCTGGATCTGGCGGTACACGAGGAGCCCGCCGATGGCGGCCAGTGCGACCAGGAGAAGCTTCTTCACCGCGCGACCTCGTCTTTCGTTGACGTAGGAGACTTCTGACGCCCACTCTACACATCGACCGATACCGATCGGTGACCTGTGCGAGGTTCAAACCCACGACGTCCCGGATTCACGCCGGGAAAAACGAAATCGACCCGGACGGATGAACCGTCCGGGTCGATCGAGAAGTGGGGCTAACAGGATTTGAACCTGTGGCCTCATCCTTATCAGGGATGCGCTCTAACCAACTGAGCTATAGCCCCGCCGCGCTTTGCGGTGTGTGTCCCGCGCGCTGACTCCTGAAGATTAGCGCACGTGGGGGCCAGTCCCAAAATCCGTTCCCGGGACCGGCCCCGCGCGTCCCTCTCGCCCGCTACTCGTCCTCGGCCAGCGTCAGCTCGACGCCGCCCACGAAACCGGCCGACAGGTTGTAGATGAACGCGCCCAGCGTCGCCAGGGCGGTCATCAGGACCACGTCGATCACCGCGATCACCGAGGTGAACATCAGCACCCTCGGCAGCGACAGGAACGACTGCAGGTCGAAGCCGTTGGACTCGTTCGAGCCCGTGGCCTCGCTGATCGTCCCGCCGACCGTCGAGAAGACGCCCATGGCGTCCATGACCATCCACAGCACCGCCGCGGCCACGACCGTGCAGATGCCGAGCGCGATGGAGAGCAGGAAGCTCACCTTCATCACCGACCACGGGTCGGCCTTCGCCACCCGCAGCCGGGCCTTGCGCGTCCGGGGCGTCGTGCGCGCGCCCGTACGGGGCCGGCGCACGGCCCCGGTCTGGCCGCCCGCCGTGCCGCCCGTCGTCGGGGCGCCGTAGGCCTGCGGCGGGTGGTACGGCCCGCTCGGCCGCTCGCCGGGCCGCTCGCCGGGCAGCGGCCCGTTGTAGCTCTCGTACGAGGGCTGCTGCCCCCGAGTGTCCGTCACCGCAACCCCCTGGGAGTTCGTGGCGGAACCACGGGCGCCGTTCGCGCCGGCCCCTGCAGAAGAAGCTCCGGCGGCCGCCGATCCGGCGCCCGTGGCTCCACTCACGCTCTTACTCCTCGTGCTCCCCGGCCGAGGACTCCGTGCCCTCGGCTGTCCCGCCCTCGACCACCTCGGTCTCGGACACCTCGACGACGCCCTCGGCCTCGTCGGCGTCGTCGACCTCGTCGTCGCCGCCGGCCTCGGCGTTCCGCGCGATGCCGACGACGGCGTCGCGCTTGCCCAGGTTGATCAGCTGGACGCCCATGGTGTCACGGCCGGTCTCCCTGACTTCGTTGACTCGCGTACGAATCACACCGCCGGACAGCGTGATGGCGAGGATCTCGTCCGTCTCCTCGACCACCAGCGCGCCCACGAGCGAGCCGCGGTCCTCCACGATCTTGGCGGCCTTGATGCCGAGGCCGCCGCGGCCCTGGACGCGGTACTCGTCGACGGGGGTGCGCTTCGCGTACCCGCCGTCGGTCGCGGTGAAGACGAACGTACCGGGCCGGACGACATTCATCGAGAGCAGTTCGTCGTCCTCGCGGAAACTCATGCCCTTGACACCCGAAGTGGCGCGTCCCATCGGACGCAGCGCGTCGTCCGTGGCGGTGAAGCGGATCGACTGCGCCTTCTTGCTGATGAGCAGCAGGTCGTCCTCGGCGGAGACCAGCTCGGCGCCGATCAGCTCGTCGTCCTCGCCGTTGTCCAGCTCGCGCAGGTTGATGGCGATGACACCGCCGGAGCGGGGCGAGTCGTAGTCCTTGAGCGCGGTCTTCTTCACCAGGCCGGCCTTGGTGGCGAGCACCAGGTACGGCGCGACGTCGTAGTCGCGGACCGCCAGGATCTGGGCGATCTGCTCGTCCGGCTGGAAGGCGAGCAGGTTGGCCACGTGCTGGCCGCGGGCGTCCCGGCCGGCGTCCGGCAGCTCGTACGCCTTGGCCCGGTAGACCCGGCCCTTGTTGGTGAAGAAGAGCAGCCAGTGGTGGGTGGTGGAGACGAAGAAGTGGTCGACGATGTCGTCCTGCTTCAGCTTCGTGCCCCGGACGCCCTTGCCGCCGCGCTTCTGCGAGCGGTAGTCCTCGGTCTTCGTCCGCTTCACGTAGCCGCCGCGCGTGATGGTGACGACGATGTCCTCCTCGGCGATCAGGTCCTCGATGGACATGTCGCCGTCGAAGGGCACCAGCTTGGAGCGGCGGTCGTCGCCGAAGCGCTCGACCAGCGCGGCCAGCTCCTCGCTGACGATCGCCCGCTGCTTCTCGGGCGAGGCCAGGATCGCGTTGTACTCGTCGATCTTCGCCTGGAGCTCGTCGTGCTCGGCGACGATCTTCTGGCGCTCCAGGGCGGCGAGTCGGCGGAGCTGCATCTCCAGGATCGCGTTGGCCTGGATCTCGTCGATGCTCAGCAGGTCCATCAGGCCGCCGCGGGCGACCTCGACCGTGTCGCTGCGCCGGATCAGCGCGATGACCTCGTCGATCGCGTCGAGGGCCTTGAGCAGGCCGCGCAGGATGTGGGCGCGCTCCTCGGCCTTGCGCAGCCGGAAGCGGGTCCGGCGGACGATGACCTCGATCTGGTGCGTCACCCAGTGGCGGATGAACGCGTCCAGGGAGAGGGTGCGCGGCACGCCGTCGACGAGCGCCAGCATGTTGGCGCCGAAGTTCGTCTGGAGGTCGGTGTGCTTGTACAGGTTGTTCAGGACGACCTTGGCGACGGCGTCGCGCTTGAGCACGATGACCAGGCGCTGGCCGGTCCGGGACGAGGTCTCGTCGCGGACGTCGGCGATGCCGCCGATCCGGCCGTCCTTCACCAGGTCGGCGATCTTCTGCGCGAGGTTGTCCGGGTTGACCTGGTACGGCAGCTCGGTGACCACCAGGCACTGGCGGTTCTGGATCTCCTCGACCTCCACGACCGCGCGCATCGTGATGGAGCCGCGGCCGGTGCGGTACGCCTCCTCGATGCCCTTGCGGCCGACGACGAGCGCGCCGGTGGGGAAGTCGGGGCCCTTGATCCGCTCGATGAGCGCGTCGAGCAGCTCCTCGTGGCCGGCCTCGGGGTTGGCCAGGTACCACTGGGCGCCCTCGGCGACCTCGCGCAGGTTGTGCGGCGGGATGTTGGTCGCCATGCCGACGGCGATGCCGGCCGAGCCGTTGACGAGCAGGTTCGGGAACCGGGCCGGCAGGACCGTCGGCTCCTGGTTCCGGCCGTCGTAGTTGTCCTGGAAGTCGACGGTCTCCTCGTCGATGTCCCGGACCATCTCCATCGACAGCGGCGCCATCTTGCACTCGGTGTAGCGCATGGCGGCGGCCGGGTCGTTGCCCGGGGAGCCGAAGTTGCCGTTGGAGTCGACGAGCGGCAGCCGCATCGACCAGGGCTGGGCGAGGCGGACGAGCGCGTCGTAGATCGAGGTGTCGCCGTGCGGGTGGTACGTGCCCATGACGTCACCGACGACGCGGGCGCACTTGTAGAAGCCCTTCTCCGGCCGGTACCCGCCGTCGTACATCGCGTAGAGCACGCGCCGGTGGACGGGCTTGAGGCCGTCCCGCACGTCGGGCAGCGCGCGGGACACGATGACGGACATCGCGTAGTCGAGGTACGAGCGCTGCATCTCGGTCTCGAGCCCGACGGGCTCGATCCGCAGCACGGGCTCCTGCTCTTCGGTGGTGCCGGAGGTGTTTTCGTCGGCCATTGCTGGTCGTCAGTCCTTTCGTACGGTCAGCTGAGACCGACTCAGATGTCGAGGAAGCGGACGTCCTTGGCGTTCCGCTGGATGAACGAGCGGCGCGCCTCGACGTCCTCGCCCATCAGCACCGAGAACAGGTCGTCGGCCTGGGCCGCGTCGTCCAGGGTCACCTGGCCGAGCACGCGGTGCTCGACGTCCATGGTGGTGACGCGCAGCTCCTCGGCGTTCATCTCGCCGAGGCCCTTGAAGCGCTGGATCGAGTCCTCGCGGATCCGCTTGCCGTTCTGCTTGCCGAGCTCGACGAGGGCGTCCCGCTCGCGGTCCGAGTAGGCGTACTCGAAGTCGTCCCGGCCCCACTTGATCTTGTAGAGCGGCGGGCGGGAGAGGTAGACGTGACCGGCCTCGACCAGCGGGCGCATGAAGCGGAAGAGGAAGGTCAGCAGCAGGGTGTTGATGTGCTGGCCGTCGACGTCGGCGTCCGCCATCAGGATGATCTTGTGATAGCGGAGCTTCTCGATGTCGAAGTCCTCGTGCACGCCGGTGCCGAAGGCGGAGATCAGCGCCTGGACCTCGGTGTTCTGCAGGATCTTGTCGATGCGGGCCTTCTCGACGTTCAGGATCTTGCCGCGGATCGGCAGGATGGCCTGGTACATCGGGTTGCGGCCGGACTTGGCCGAGCCGCCGGCGGAGTCGCCCTCGACGATGAAGATCTCGCACTTGGACGGGTCGTTCGACTGGCAGTCGGAGAGCTTGCCCGGCAGGGAGGCCGACTCCAGGAGGCCCTTGCGGCGGGTCAGGTCGCGCGCCTTGCGGGCGGCCACGCGCGCGGTGGCGGCCTGGATGCCCTTGCGGACGATGTCCGCGGCCTCGTTCGGGTTGCGGTCGAACCAGTCCGTCAGGTGCTCGTGGACGACCTTCTGCACGAAGGTCTTCGCCTCGGTGTTGCCCAGCTTGGTCTTGGTCTGGCCCTCGAACTGCGGCTCGCCGAGCTTGACCGAGATGATCGCCGTCAGGCCCTCGCGGATGTCGTCGCCGGTGAGGTTGTCGTCCTTCTCGCGGAGCAGCTTCTTGTCGCGCGCGTACTTGTTGACCAGCGTGGTCAGCGCGGCGCGGAAGCCCTCCTCGTGCGTACCGCCCTCGTGGGTGTGGATCGTGTTCGCGAAGGAGTACACGCCCTCGCTGTACGAGGAGTTCCACTGCATCGCGATCTCGACCGAGAGCAGGCGCTCCTTGTCCTCGGCCTCGATGTCGATGACGGTGGGGTTGATCAGCTCGCCCTTGCGCGAGTTGAGGTACTTCACGAAGTCGACGATGCCGCCCTCGTAGTGGTACGTCACCGTGCGGGCGGCCGGCTCGTCGGCGGCCTCGGCGTCCGGGTCGTCGGCGCCGACCGTGGCCTTCGCGGACTCGCGCTCGTCGGTGAGCGTGATGGTGAGGCCCTTGTTGAGGAAGGCCATCTCCTGGAAGCGGCGCGAGAGCGTCTCGAAGGAGTACTCGGTCGTCTCGAAGATGTCCGGGTCGGCCCAGAAGGTCACCGAGGTGCCGGTCTCCTCGGTCGCCTCGTGCTGGGCGAGGGGAGCCGTCGGGACGCCCATCTTGTAGTCCTGCGTCCAGCGGTGGCCGTCCGTCCTGATCTCGACGGCGACCTTGGTGGACAGGGCGTTCACGACCGAGACGCCGACGCCGTGCAGGCCGCCGGAGACGGCGTAGCCGCCGCCGCCGAACTTGCCGCCCGCGTGCAGCACGGTCAGCACGACCTCGACGGCCGGCTTGCCCTCGGAGGCCACGATGCCCACCGGGATGCCGCGGCCGTTGTCGACGACGCGGACGCCGCCGTCGGGCAGGATCGTCACGTCGATGGTGTCGGCGTGGCCGGCCAGGGCTTCGTCGACCGAGTTGTCGACGACCTCCTGCACCATGTGGTGCAGACCGCGCTCACCGGTCGAGCCGATGTACATGCCAGGGCGCTTGCGCACGGCATCCAGGCCCTCGAGGACTTGGATGTTGCTGGCGGTGTACTGGTTGTTCTCGTTGGGGTTGCCGGAATCGGCCACGAAGCGCCCTTTCTGGCACAGCACAGGCCGTTCTCCGGGCATACGGGAGCCGGCTGCGTCGTTCGACATTTCCGCGGGGTGGCGGGTTTGCTTCCAGTCTACCGGTACCACTGACACTCATGGGTGTTTGCCGGTACCTGAATGCGCATGTGCCGCCCTGGGCGGGAGCGAGACGACTCCCCATATCCGGACAGGGGCTCCAGGGCCCCCTGACGGCCACCCAGCGCTTCGAGCCGTAGCGCGGCGTGGGCGCCGGGGGCGAACGTTGTCAAAGAACGGTCGCCCCCTGTCGGGGGCATGCGTTCCACCCCTGGTCGTGGGTGCGCGTTCCGCCTCGTCGGGGGCGTGCGCTCCGCCGGGGCGTGGGGGTTCCCCGGGCGAAGCCCGGGGAGGGCGGGCACAACGCCACGCGCACGGCGCCCTCCCCTGGTACCCACCACGAGAACGAGGCCCCCGAAGGACCCGCACATATACGGAGCACCGGCCACCGAGAACCCGGGCAGCCCGGCGCCCCGGGGCCTGTCCGGCGGATCATGGCCGGAGCCACGACGCCTGGCACGGCACCTCGCCGCGGCCCACCCGGCCCTGATCCGCCTGACAGGCCCTAGCCGTACGTGTCGCCGGGCCCCAGCGACCCCGGCGCCCGCAGCGGCCCGTACCCCCGCCTCGGCGCCCCGGGCCCCAGGACCTTGATCATCCGCACCGTCCCGTGCCCCAGGTCCTCGTTGAGCCGCGCGACCAGCCTCGGCGCGAGGAGCCGCAGCTGCGTGGCCCACGCGGTCGAGTCGCACTGCACGGTCAGCACCCGCACGTCCGGGTCGTCGTCGAACCTCACCGGCACGCAGTGCTTCGCCAGGTCCTCACCGACGATCTGCGGCCAGCGGCCCATGACCCCGCCGACCGCCGCCGGCGTCTCCCAGCCCCGCTCGGTGATCAGCCGGTTGATCGCGGCGCCGAGCGCCATCGGGTCGCGCCCGTCGGCGCGCGCGCCGGAGCGCAGCCCGCCGCCGCGCCGGGCCTGCTTCCGCTGCTGCGCGGCCGCGCCCCGCGCCTTCGCCTGCTCCTTCGCGGCGCGCAGCGCGACCCGGGCGAGGTCGACGCCCGAGGGCTCGGGCGCCGCGCCCCCGGGGGTCGCGGCACTGTCCACAGGCTGGGGACGGTTCTCCTCGCTCATGCGCGCTCCCCGGTCGGTCCCACGGTCATACGCGTTCCACCGCCCCGCCGGCCACCGCGTACCGCGCCCCGGCCAGGACGTCCGGCACGTCGTCGTCCACCGCGGCCGTCACCAGGACCTGCTCGCCGTGCGCCACCAGTTCCGCGAGCCGCTCGCGCCGGCGCGCGTCCAGCTCGGCGAAGACGTCGTCGAGGACGAGGACCGGCTCGTTGCCCTCGGCGCGCAGCAGGTCGTACGAGGCGAGCCGCAGCGCGAGCGCGTACGACCAGGACTCGCCGTGGCTCGCGTACCCCTTCGCCGGCAGGTCCCCGAGCTTGAGCAGCAGCTCGTCCCTGTGCGGTCCGACGAGCGTGACGCCCCGCTCGATCTCCTGCTTGCGGACCTCGGCGAGGGCGGCGAGCACCTGCTCGTACAGCTCCTCGCGGGTGCTCCCCGGGCCCGGCGCGGAGGGCCGGTACTCCAGGAGGACCGGTCCGCCGCCGGGCGCGAGCTGCTCGTACGCCTTGTCCGCGAGCGGCTGCAGTACGCCGATGAGGTCGAGCCGCTGGGCGAGCAGCTCGGCGCCGGCCCGCGCCAGGTGCTGGTCCCAGACGTCCAGGGTCGACAGGTCCATGCCCCGGCCGCCGTGCCGCCGGGCCATCGCGGCCGACTTCAGGAGCGTGTTGCGCTGCTTGAGCACGCGCTCGTAGTCGGCGCGCACGCCCGCCATGCGCGGCGAGCGCGCCGTGATCAGCTCGTCGAGGAAGCGCCGGCGCTCGCCGGGGTCGCCCTTCACCAGGGCGAGGTCCTCGGGCGCGAACAGCACGGTCCGTACGATCCCCAGGACGTCACGCGGTCTGACCTGCGAGGACCTGTTGATGCGGGCGCGGTTGGCCCGGCCCGGGTTGAGCTCCAGCTCGATCAGCTGGGAGCGCTCGCCCTGGGTGACGGCGGCCCTGATCACCGCGCGCTCCGCCCCCATGCGGACGAGCGGGGCGTCGGAGGCGACGCGGTGGCTGCCGAGGGACGCGAGGTAGCCGACGGCCTCGACCAGGTTGGTCTTGCCCTGGCCGTTCGCGCCCACGAACGCGGTGACGCCCGGGTCGAGGGGAACCTCGACCCGGGCGTAGGAACGGAAGTCGGCCAGCGACAGATGCGTGACGTGCATGGTTGGGCGCCGACCTTCCCCGGCTGCTGCGCACCGCCGGGTGCACAGCCTGTGGATTACTTGTTCTTCTCGACCGCGTGGCCGCCGAACTGGTTGCGCAGCGCGGCGATCATCTTCATCTGCGGGGAGTCGTCCTGGCGCGAGGCGAACCGCGCGAACAGCGACGCGGTGATCGCGGGCAGCGGCACGGCGTTGTCGATGGCGGCCTCGACGGTCCACCGGCCCTCGCCGGAGTCCTGGGCGTAGCCCCGCAGTCCCTCCAGGTGCTCGTCCTCGTCCAGGGCGTTGACGGCCAGGTCGAGCAGCCAGGAGCGGATGACCGTGCCCTCCTGCCAGGAGCGGAAGACCTCGCGCACGTCGGTGACGGAGTCGACCTTCTCCAGGAGCTCCCAGCCCTCGGCGTAGGCCTGCATCATCGCGTACTCGATGCCGTTGTGGACCATCTTCGCGAAGTGGCCGGCGCCGACCTTGCCCGCGTGGACCGAGCCGAAGTCGCCCTCGGGCTTGAGCGCGTCGAAGACCGGCTGGACCTTCGCCACGTTCTCGGCGTCGCCGCCGTACATCAGCGCGTAGCCGTTCTCCAGGCCCCAGACGCCGCCGGAGACGCCGCAGTCGACGAAGCCGATGCCCTTGGCGGCCAGCTCCTCGGCGTGCTTCTCGTCGTCCGTCCAGCGCGAGTTCCCGCCGTCCACGACGACGTCGCCGGGGGAGAGCAGGCCGGCCAGCTCGTCGATGGTGGACTGGGTCGCGGCACCGGCCGGGACCATGACCCACACGACGCGCGGACCCTTGAGCTCGCCCACAAGCTCTTCGAGGCTGTGGACGTCGGCGAGGTCCGGGTTGCGGTCGTATCCGATGACGGTGTGGCCTGCGCGGCGAATGCGCTCGCGCATGTTGCCGCCCATCTTGCCGAGACCGACGAGACCGAGCTCCATCAGATGATTCCTTAAGCGTCGTGTGCGGTTCGTACCCGCGTCCGAGCCTACGCCCGGACGCGGGTGCACACCTGTGGGGTCGGCCGCTCAGGCGAAGCCCCGCACAAGGCCGTGGAGCAGGCGGATCAGCCGCTCAGGCGCACCGGCATGATCAGGTACTTGTAAGCCTCGTCCGCCTCGGCGTCCACGGCGGGCTTGCCGCTGAGCAGCGCCGGCTTGGTGGAGGTCGTGAAGGAGAGCTGGGCGACCGGGGAGTCGATCGCGCTCAGGCCGTCGAGCAGGAAGGTCGGGTTGAAGGCGATCGAGATGTCGTCGCCCTCCAGCTGCGCGTCGACCCTCTCCACAGCCTGTGCGTCGTCGCTGGAGCCCGCCTCCAGGATCAGCACGCCCTGCTCGAAGCTCAGCCGGACCGGGGTGTTGCGCTCGGCCACCAGGGCCACGCGCTTGACGGCCTCGACGAAGGGGGCGGTCTCGATCACCGCGACCGAGTTGAACTCGGTGGGGAAGAGCGTCCGGTACTTCGGCAGGTCGCCCTCGAGGAGGCGGGTGGTGGTGCGGCGGCCCGCGCCCTCGAAGCCGATCAGTCCCTCGCCCTTGCCGGAGCCCGAGAGCGCCAGGGTGACCGTGTCGCCGCTGGTGAGCGCCTTCGCGGTGTCCAGGAGGGTCTTCGCGGGCACCAGGGCGACCGCGGAGGCGTCCGGGGACTCCGGCTTCCACAGGAACTCGCGGACCGCGAAGCGGTAGCGGTCGGTGGAGGCCAGGGTGACCGTGTCGCCCTCGATCTCGATGCGCACACCGGTGAGGACGGGCAGCGTGTCGTCGCGGCCGGCGGCGATGGCCACCTGCGCGGCGGCGGAGGCGAAGACCTCGCCGGGGACGGTGCCGGTCGCGGTGGGCATCTCCGGCAGCGCCGGGTACTCCTCCACGGGCAGGGTGTGGAGGGTGAAGCGGGAGGAGCCGCAGACGACGGTCGCCCGTACACCGTCCGTGGAGATCTCCACGGGACGGTTGGGGAGGGCGCGGCAGATGTCGGCGAGCAGGCGGCCGGAGACGAGGACGGTGCCGTCCTCCTCGACCTCCGCCTCGACCGAGACCCGCGCGGAGACCTCGTAGTCGAAGCTCGAGAAGCTGAGGGCGCCGTCCTCGGCCTTCAGCAGAAGGCCCGCGAGTACGGGCGCCGGCGGACGGGCCGGGAGGCTGCGGGCCACCCAGGCCACCGCCTCCGCGAGTACATCGCGCTCCACCCGGATCTTCACCGGAACCGCCTCCTGCTTGTTGCTGGCTCTTCGTCGACTGCGGGAACCAGTCTGACGTACGCCACCGACACTCGGTGCTGCTCGGGGTCAAGTCGGGACGAGGGGCGTTCGGGGCTCCGGCGCCGAGTTGTGCACAGCCCCCGCTTCAAAGCGGATTCCGAGCTAACTCTAGGTGGCAGTAGTAGTAGGGCCTGTGGAAACCGTGGATAACCCTGTCCACGCAGGTCAGACCCAGTTTTTTGTCCACCGTGCCTGTGGGTGGAACCGGTGGATAACCAGCGGTCTCTGTGGACACCCGAAAGTTCTGCACACCCCATACACAGGACACAGGGAGTTCTCCCCAGCCTCGTCCCCAGCTTTACCCCGGTTCCCCACAGGCCAATCCTCTCCCCTGGTGTGACGGCTTTCACTCGACGAGGTGAGGACGGGCGTTTCGTTGCCGAACAGTGGACAGGGCTGTGGAGAAGCTGTGGGCAACAGACCGTTCCCTGTGGGCGACCGGTGGACAACCTTCGAGACCCCCTGTGGACGAAAGTTCTGTCCACATCCTGTGGATAACGCTTGCCAACAATTCCCCAGGGGTCTGAGCTGGAGTGATCCCCTGGCACCAAGCCAGCCTGTGGACAGAATCCGGATAACTTCGCAGTCCCCACCCTGTGGACGGGTGATCATCCCGCAATCTGTGGAGAACCCGCCAGCGGAACGCCGCAATCGAACAGCCCCGCCCCGCCGCCGGCTCGTCCCCAACCTGTGCACACCTCACGGCCGACCCGTTCCGACCGCCGGAGGGGCCCGGGCAGCCCCCGGGAACGCCTACGGGCGCCCCGGGAGGAGTCCCGGAGCGCCCGTGGGAGGAGGCTGGTGTCAGCCGTTCTTGATGCGGTTGGTCAGCTCGGTGACCTGGTTGTAGATGGAGCGCCGCTCCGCCATCAGGGCGCGGATCTTCCGGTCCGCGTGCATCACCGTCGTGTGGTCCCGGCCGCCGAACTGCGCGCCGATCTTCGGCAGCGACAGGTCCGTCAGCTCGCGGCACAGGTACATGGCGATCTGGCGGGCCGTCACCAGGACGCGGCTGCGCGAGGATCCGCAGAGGTCCTCCACCGTCAGGCCGAAGTAGTCCGCGGTGGCCGCCATGATCGCCGTAGCCGTGATCTCCGGCGCGCTGTCCTCGCCGCCCGGGATCAGGTCCTTGAGGACGATCTCGGTGAGCCCGAGGTCCACCGGCTGCCGGTTGAGGCTCGCGAAGGCCGTCACCCGGATCAGCGCGCCCTCCAACTCGCGGATGTTCCGCGAGATCCGGGAGGCGATGAACTCCAGTACCTCCGGCGGGGCGTTGAGCTGCTCCTGCACCGCCTTCTTGCGGAGGATCGCGATGCGCGTCTCCAGCTCCGGCGGCTGCACGTCGGTGGTGAGGCCCCACTCGAAGCGGTTGCGGAGCCGGTCCTCCAGGGTCACCAGCTGCCGGGGCGGCCGGTCCGAGGAGAGCACGATCTGCTTGTTCGCGTTGTGCAGGGTGTTGAAGGTGTGGAAGAACTCCTCCTGCGTCGACTCCTTGCTCGCCAGGAACTGGATGTCGTCGACGAGCAGGATGTCCACGTCGCGGTAGCGCTTGCGGAAGGTGTCGCCCTTGCCGTCGCGGATCGAGTTGATGAACTCGTTGGTGAACTCCTCGGAGCTCACGTACCGCACGCGCGTGCCCGGGTAGAGGCTCCGCGCGTAGTGTCCGATCGCGTGCAGCAGATGGGTCTTGCCGAGTCCCGACTCCCCGTAGATGAAGAGGGGGTTGTACGCCTTCGCCGGCGCCTCGGCCACCGCGACCGCGGCCGCGTGCGCGAACCGGTTCGAGGAACCGATCACGAAGGTGTCGAAGAGGTACCGCGGGTTGAGGCGCGCGTGCTGCTCGCCCGGCGCGCCGGAGCCCTGCCCGGCGGAGCCGGAGGAACCGGAGGAACCGGAAGAGGGGGACCCGTGGACACCCCCGGGGCCGGGGACCGGACCGCCGCCCGGCCGGGGGCCGGGACGCGCGGCGTGGCCCGGCGGGTCGGGCAGCTCGGCGCGCTCGGGCCGCTGCTGCTCGTAGCCGTGGGAGGGCTCGTCGTACCGCGTCTGCCGGGACTGCTCGGCGGGCCCCGTGTACGGCGCGCGCTCCTGGTAGCCGCCGAGGCGCGGCTGCTGCCAGGAGAGGTCCTCCTGGGTGCGCGGCCAGGCGCCGGGGTCGGGCCGCTGCGGCTGCTGGTAGTCCGGATAGGCCGGGCGCGCGCTCGGCAGCCCGTCGTCGGACATCGGCCGGTGGCCGTACCCCTCGTACTTCTCGTACTTCTCGTACGGCTTGTCGTACGAGTCGGACCGGTCGCGCTCGTCGTACCGGGGCGGCTGCGGCGCGGTGGGCGGCGCGGGAGGCGCCGGCTCGCCGACGGAGTCGTCGACGGTGATCGCGATCCGGATCGGCCGGCCGCACTCGTGGCTGAGCGTCTCGCTGATCAGCGGGGCCAGCCTGCCCTCCAGGACGCGCTTGCCCCACTCGTTGGGCACGGCCAGGAGGGCCGTGTCGGCGACCAGGGCGAGCGGCTGGCAGCGCTCGATCCACTGCTTGTCCTTGGGCTCGATCCCCTGCTGGCCCTCGGCGAGGAGCTGTTCGAGGACCCGCGGCCACACTGCGGCAAGATCGGCAGGTACGTCAGCCACAGGGCACGCTTTCTCGCAGGTCCCACGAAGGTGTGGTTCTCGGGGACGGTGGATCGAAGTCCGGAAGACCGGTCTGTTGAGGACAGGTGAGGACAGAACGGAAAAGATTGTGGAGTCCGCCCACGGTAGTCGGGCGGACTGACGCGGTTCAAGTTGTTGTCCACAGCCTGTGCACAATGGGGGGCGGCAACAGGTCGGTTTGACCGGATGGCGTAGCCGCGCGTACCGTAACCAGGTCGAGTTGTCGATGGCTGCTGCCGCCTGCCTCCGATGGGCAAAGATCACTCTCTGTGATCACGAAGCGGTGCACTCGGGCGTATTGCGAGCTACTCGTGGGCGCACGGTGACAGCCAGGCGATGTCCCGCCACCACCCGAATCATTTCTGGAGCCCCCGAGTGAGCAAGCGCACCTTCCAGCCGAACAACCGTCGTCGCGCCAAGACCCACGGCTTCCGCCTGCGCATGCGCACCCGTGCCGGCCGCGCCATCCTGGCGAACCGCCGTGCCAAGGGTCGCGCGAGCCTGTCCGCCTGATCCACTTAAACAGGTCATGACGTGCTGCCTACCGAGAATCGGCTGAGGCGGCGCGAGGACTTCGCAACCGCGGTACGCCGAGGGCGCCGGGCCGGTCGCCCGCTCCTCGTCGTCCACCTACGCAGCGGTGCAACGGACCCGCACGCGCCTGGGGAGAGCGCTCCCCCGACGCGTGCGGGTTTCGTCGTGAGCAAGGCCGTGGGCGGTGCGGTCGTACGCAACCAGGTGAAGCGTCGTCTGCGTCACCTCGTCCGCGACCGCCTCTCCGCACTGCCCCCCGGTAGCCTGGTGGTGGTACGGGCGTTGCCCGGAGCCGGCGACGCCGATCACGCACAGCTGGCCCGAGACCTGGACGCCGCTCTCCAGCGGCTCCTGGGAGGGGGCACGCGATGAAGTACCCGCTGCTGGCTCTCATCAAGCTGTACCAGTGGACGATCAGCCCCCTGCTGGGCCCCGTCTGCCGGTACTACCCGTCGTGTTCCCACTACGGATTCACGGCCATCGACCGGCACGGCGCGATCAAGGGCACGGCCCTGACCGCCTGGCGCATCCTGCGGTGTAACCCGTGGTCGCCCGGCGGAGTGGACCACGTTCCCCCGCGGAAGCGCCCCCGCTGGCACGAAATGCTGCGGAACGCGTTGCGCGGCGACAAGGGCGGGTCCACCGCCGAGACGAGCCCGGCCGCAGAGACCTCGCCCAATGCTCAAGGAGCCTGATTAGTGGACACGATTGCCAGTCTGTTCAGCTTCATCACCTGGCCCGTTTCCTGGGTCATCGTCCAGTTCCACAAGGTGTACGGAGCGATCTTCGGTCCCGACACCGGGTGGGCCTGGGGTCTGTCCATCGTGTCCCTCGTGGTCCTGATCCGCATCTGTCTGATCCCGCTCTTCGTGAAGCAGATCAAGTCGACGCGGAACATGCAGGCGCTCCAGCCGAAGATGAAGGCGATCCAGGAGCGCTACAAGAGCGACAAGCAGCGTCAGTCCGAAGAGATGATGAAGCTGTACAAGGAGACGGGCACCAACCCGCTCTCCTCGTGCCTTCCCATCCTGGCCCAGTCGCCGTTCTTCTTCGCCCTCTACCACGTGCTGTCCAACATCGCGTCGGGCAAGGAGATCGGCGTGATGAACCAGGCGCTGGTCGACAGTGCCCGGCAGGCCCACATCTTCGGCGCCCCGATCGCGGCGAAGTTCATGGACAGCCCGGAGAAGGTCGAGGCCCTCAACGCCTCGCTGACCGACGTCCGCATCGTCACCGCCATCATGATCATCCTGATGTCGGCCTCGCAGTTCTTCACCCAGCGCCAGCTGATGATGAAGAACGTCGACCTCTCGGTGAAGACCCCGTACATGCAGCAGCAGAAGATGCTCATGTACATCTTCCCGGTGATCTTCGCCGTCATGGGCATCAACTTCCCCGTCGGTGTCCTCGTCTACTGGCTGACCACCAACGTGTGGACCATGGGCCAGCAGATGTACGTGATCAACCAGAACCCGACGCCGGGCAGCAAGGCCCAGGACGCCTACCTCCAGCGCCTGCTCAAGAGCGTCATCCACCACGGCGAGGTCCGCGGCCGGCGCCGGAAGAGCGTCGTCAAGGTCATCGTCGCCAAGGGCAGCGACCGCAACGAGAACGAGCGCCGCTTCTTCGGAGGCCTCGCCAAGGCCGGGTTCGTCGCCCAGGCCGACGGCAGCGTGATCAAGGGCGACACCCTCCCGGCCGAGGCCGAGGGTGCCGCCGCCAAGCGCCAGCAGCCCAAGCGCCAGACCAAGGCCCAGCGCCAGGCCGCCGCGGCCCAGGCGACCGTCTCCAAGGACGCCGGAGAAGCCTCCGAGCCGGCCGCCGAGAAGGCGACCACCTCGCTGGAGAAGAAGCCCCAGGGCCCGGCCAAGAGCGATGCCTCCGGTGCCGACGCGAAGGACGGGGCCCAGGGCGACAAGCCCGCGCGTCCGAGCCGTGCCAACTCCGGCGGCTCCCGGCAGCAGGGCAAGACCGGCCAGCGCAAGGGCCAGCAGCGGCCCAAGCACCCGTCCTCCAAGAAGTAAGCCTCCCCCCGACGCAAGAAGGAGCCCGTCCGTGACGGAAGGCACCACCTCCGCCGCCGCCGAGGGTGGCGACACCCTGACCCGCCTGGAGCAGGAGGGTGAGATCGCGGCCGACTACCTCGAAGGTCTGCTCGACATCGCCGACCTCGACGGCGACATCGACATGGACGTCGAGGCGGACCGGGCAGCGGTCTCGATCATCAGCGACTCCGGCAGCCGTGACCTCCAGAAGCTCGTGGGTCGCGACGGCGAGGTCCTGGAGGCGCTTCAGGAGCTGACCCGGCTGGCCGTGCACCGGGAGACCGGCGACCGCAGCCGTCTGATGCTCGACATCGCCGGTTTCCGGGCCAAGAAGCGTTCCGAGCTCGCCGAGCTGGGTGCCAAGGCCGCGGCCGAGGTGAAGGCTGGCGGGCAGCCGGTCAAGCTGGATCCGATGACGCCGTTCGAGCGCAAGGTCGTGCACGACGCGATCGCCGCCGCCGGTCTGCGCAGCGAGTCCGAGGGCGAGGAGCCGCAGCGCTTCGTCGTCGTGCTCCCGGCCTGAACCCCTCACGCAGTCCCGGCCCCGTCTGTTCGCAGGCGGGGCCGATCTTTGTCAGCCTGATAGTCAGCCACCACAGTGCGCTCGCACGTCATGCGTGCGGTACGGAAGGACGGTTCCCGTGACGGAGGCAGCGGAGCTCCCCGAGGCGCCGGAGCAGGCACGGACAGTCTTCGGTGAGTACTTCCCGGAGGCCGTGCGGTACGCCGAGCTCCTCGCGGACGCGGGTGTGAAGCGTGGTCTGATCGGCCCGCGCGAGGTCCCGAGGCTCTGGGAACGCCATCTGCTGAACTGCGCCGTCCTCTCGGAGGTCGTGCCCGAGGGCGTCACCGTCTGCGACGTCGGCTCGGGCGCAGGTCTGCCCGG
Organism: Streptomyces bikiniensis; assembly: GCF_000716625.1. Classification (NCBI taxonomy): domain Bacteria; kingdom Bacillati; phylum Actinomycetota; class Actinomycetes; order Kitasatosporales; family Streptomycetaceae; genus Streptomyces; species Streptomyces bikiniensis. The sequence goes on from NZ_JNXJ01000011.1 coordinate 88,189, forward strand.
CATCCCCCTGGCCCTGGTCCGGCCCGACCTGAAGATCACCCTCCTGGAACCGCTGCTGCGCCGGACGAACTTCCTCCAAGAGGTGGTCGAGCTGCTCGGCCTCGACCATGTGACCGTGGTCCGGGGGCGCGCCGAGGAGATGCTCGGCAAGATCACGCCCGTGCACGTGGTGACCGCGCGCGCGGTGGCCCCGCTGGACCGCCTCGCCGGCTGGGGCGTTCCCCTGCTGCGCCCGTACGGGGAGATGCTGGCGCTCAAGGGCGACACCGCGCAGGAGGAGATCGACGGAGCCCGCGCCGCGCTCTCCCGGCTCGGCGTGGTGGAGACCTCGGTGCTGCACGTGGGCGAGGGGATCGTCGACCCCCTGTCCACCGTCGTCCGAGTGGAGGTCGGCGAGAGCCCCGGTGGCGTGCGGTTCGCCGCCAAGCGGGCCAAGGCCGCCCGTACGAGCAAGACCCGCCGACGCCGCTGACGGAAGCCCGTCGGCGGGAGGCCCCTGCCGACGGGCGTCGCATACGTCCCATTTCGGAGTGTCGACCGGCCCCGGCAGGGTGGCACGGGCATGGTGTTTCACGTGAAACATCGCTCACTGCTGCAGGGGATCATCAGTCGTGGCCGTGCGACCGCCGCGCCCCGGGACCGTAGGCCCCGCGTGAATCCACCCGCGAGGGTTACGGGGATGTCCACAGAGGTGGATTCATCCACAGAACCCCCGACCTCGCTGGTTCGTGACCCCGAAAGCATGGCAGGCTCTCCTCATCGCGAGCCCGAAGTCGAGGAGAGTGAATCCTTGCGGTCCGACGCCAACATCGCGGGACCGATGACCGATCCGGTCCCCGGTCCCCGAACCGAATCGGTAGGGGGTGATGTTTCACGTGAAACATCGCCTCCCATGGAAACGCCGCCCCCCATGGACGACACCCCCATCGGCCGCGCTGCCCAGATGGCAGTAGAGGCCCTGGGGCGTGCCGGCGAAGGGCTTCCCCGTCCGGCCCGGACTCGCGTCATGGTGGTGGCCAATCAGAAGGGCGGCGTGGGCAAGACGACCACGACGGTCAACCTTGCCGCCTCCCTGGCCCTGCACGGCGCCCGTGTCCTGGTCATCGACCTGGACCCGCAGGGAAACGCCTCCACGGCACTCGGCATCGACCATCACGCCAGCGTCCCCTCGATCTACGACGTCCTCGTGGACAGCCGGCCGCTCTCCGAAGTGGTGCAGCCCGTGATGGACGTGGAAGGCCTCTTCTGTGCCCCCGCCACCATCGATCTCGCCGGAGCCGAGATCGAGCTGGTGTCGCTGGTGGCGCGCGAGAGCCGCCTCCAGCGGGCGATCCAGGCCTATGAGCAACCGCTGGACTACATCCTGATCGATTGCCCGCCCTCGCTCGGCCTGCTCTCGGTGAACGCCCTGGTGGCGGGGGCCGAGGTGCTGATCCCGATCCAGTGCGAGTACTACGCCCTCGAAGGCCTCGGTCAGCTCCTGAAGAACGTCGACCTGGTCCGCGGGCACCTCAACCCCGCGCTCCACGTCTCGACGATCCTGCTCACCATGTACGACGGTCGGACGAGGCTCGCCTCGCAGGTCGCCGAGGAGGTGCGCACCCACTTCGGCAAAGAGGTGCTGCGGACCAGCATCCCCCGGTCCGTCCGTATCTCGGAGGCGCCGAGCTACGGCCAGACGGTGATCACGTACGATCCGGGCTCCAGCGGTGCCCTGTCGTACATCGAAGCGGCTCGTGAGATCGCCCTTCGGGGCGTCACCGTGAACTATGACGCCCAGCACGCACGTGTCGGGCACCAGAACCATCAGCGCAGCATGTCGGAGGGAATTCAGTGAGTGAGCGACGTAGGGGATTGGGGCCGCGTGGGCTCGGTTCGCTGATCCCGCAGAGCGCTCCGTCTCCCGAGTCGGCGGTGGCATGGGCCGAGGCCGTGAAGACGGTCGAGCCGCAGGCCCCCGCCGGGGCGTACTTCACCGAGATCCCGATCGACGCCATCGTGCCCAACCGGCACCAGCCGCGGCAGATCTTCGACGAGGACGCTCTCGCGGAGCTGGTCACCTCCATCAAGGAGGTCGGTCTGCTCCAGCCCGTGGTGGTGCGCAAGGCCGACGGCGACCGCTATGAGCTCGTCATGGGCGAGCGTCGTCTGCGGGCCTCCACGACGGCGGGCCTGGAGCGGATCCCGGCGATCGTCCGGGAGACCGACGACGAGAAGATGCTCCTGGACGCCCTCCTGGAGAACCTCCACCGGGCGCAGCTGAACGCGATCGAGGAGGCGCACGCCTACGAGCAACTGCTCAAGGACTTCGGCTGCACGCACGATCAGCTCGCGGACCGGATCGGACGCTCCCGCCCGCAGATCTCCAACACGCTGCGTCTGCTGCGTCTCTCTCCCCCGGTGCAGCGCCGGGTCGCCGCCGGGGTGCTCTCCGCCGGCCACGCACGGGCCCTGCTCGGCGTGGAGGACGGGGAGGCCCAGGACAAGCTGGCGGCCCGGATCGTCGCCGAGGGCCTCTCGGTGCGTTCCGTCGAGGAGATCGTGAGCCTCATGGGCTCCGAGGAGACCGCCGGTGCGGTCAAGCCGAAGAAGCCGCGAGCCGGTGCCCGCGTCTCGCCCGCCCTCACGGACCTGGCCACCCGGCTCTCGGACCGCTTCGAGACCCGGGTGAAGGTCGACCTGGGGCAGAAGAAGGGCAAGATCGTCGTGGAGTTCGCCTCCATGGACGACCTGGAGCGGATCCTCTCGACCCTGGCTCCCGGCGAGGGCCGGGTCCTGGACCAGAAGAAGGTGGAGCAGGGCGCCAAGGGCTGACCCACGAGCTTCTTCGCCTCCCCGCTTCCATGAGGTTCCTGAGGGCGGGCCGTGCTCCGGTTCCACCGGGGCACGGCCCGCCCTTTGCCTGGGGACGGTGTCCTCCCGATCGCCCGGTCGATACGATTTCGGGAGGCACATCCGTACGCGAAGGCGAGGGAAGCGAGGAACGGCCGTGGGGCGTCGGCTCGTACCGCTCACGCTGGACAACCTTCCGGACCTCCCCAAGCGGTGTCGCTCCTGTGTCTTCTGGGAGCTCGACCCGGTCAGCGGTGAGGCCGCCGTGAAGGCGGGGCGTTCGGAGTGGGAGAAGGAGTCCTGGATCTCGGCGGTGCTCCTGGAATGGGGCTCCTGCGGGCGGGTGGTCTATGTGGACGAGGTGCCGGTCGGCTACGTCCTCTACGCTCCCCCGGCCTATGTGCCGCGCTCGACGTCCTTTCCGACGAGCCCCGTGGCGGCGGATGCCGTTCAGCTGATGACCTCGTGGATCATGCCGGGGTATCAGGGGCAGGGCCTGGGGCGCGTGATGGTGCAGACCGTGGCCAAGGACGTGCTGCGGCGGGGCTTCAAGGCGATCGAGGCGTTCGGGGACGCCCGGTGGAAGGAACCGGCCTGTGTGCTGCCGGCCGACCATCTGCTCGCGGTGGGCTTCAAGACCGTCCGGCCACACCATGCCTTTCCCCGCATGCGACTGGACCTCAGGACGACGCTCTCCTGGAAGGAGGATGTCGAGATGGCTCTGGACCGCCTGCTCGGAGCCGTACAGAAGGAGCCCGCCCTGCGGCCCCTCTAGGGTCTGTCCAGCGGAGCAGGGTCGGGTAGGCCCTAGGCCCGGATGCGAGGATTCGGCTTCGGATACGAGAACGGCCCGCCCCCGTGAGGGAGCGGGCCGCTGCTGTTCCACCTGAATGTTTCACGTGAAACGGCGAAGGGGCATCAGGCCTTGGGGGCCTCGACGAAGCCCTCCAGGTCGCGCAGGATGGCGGCCTTCGGCTTGGCGCCGACGATGGTCTTCACGACCTCGCCGCCCTGGTAGACGTTCAGCGTCGGGATGGACATGACGCCGTACTTGGCGGCCGTGGCGGGGTTCTGGTCGATGTTGAGCTTCACGACCTCGATCTCGCCGTGCTCGGCGGCGATCGCCTCAAGCGACGGGGCGATCTGACGGCACGGACCGCACCACTCGGCCCAGAAGTCCACCAGAACGGGCTTGCCGCTCTTGAGGACTTCCTCTTCGAAGGTGGCGTCGGTCACGGACTTCAGGGCCACAGTGGCCTCCTTGAACTCGCGGGGTGTGGGTGGGGAAAGGGCAGAGGTCAGACCACGGGGGTCTCGGCCAGCTTCTCGGGCTCGGCCACCTTCTCGGTGTCGGCGAGCGCGGCCAGGAAGCGCTCGGCATCGAGCGCGGCGGAGCAGCCGGTGCCGGCGGCCGTGATGGCCTGGCGGTAGGTGTGGTCGACGACGTCACCGGCGCCGAAGACACCCGGGAGGTTCGTACGCGTCGACGGGGCGGCGACCTTGAGGTAGCCCTCGTCGTCCAGGTCCAGCTGGCCCTTGAACAGCTCGGTCCGCGGGTCGTGGCCCACGGCGATGAAGAGGCCGGTGACCGGGAGCTCACGAGTCACGCCGGTCTTCGTGTCGCGCAGGGTCACACCGCTCAGCTTCTGGTCGCCGTGGATTGTGGTGACCTCGCTGTCCCAGGCGAAGGAGATCTTCGGGTCGGCGAAGGCGCGGTCCTGCATGGCCTTCGAGGCGCGCAGGGTGTCGCGGCGGTGGACGATCGTGACGGACTTGGCGAAGCGCGAGAGGAAGGTGGCCTCCTCGATCGCGGTGTCGCCGCCGCCGACGACGGCGATGTCCTGGTCCTTGAAGAAGAAGCCGTCGCAGGTGGCGCACCAGGAGACGCCGCGGCCGGAGAGGGTGTCCTCATTGGGGAGGCCGAGCTTGCGGTGCTGGGAGCCCGTGGTGACGATGACGGCCTTGGCGCGGTGCACGGTGCCGGCGGTGTCGGTGACGGTCTTGATCTCACCGGTCAGGTCCACGGCGACCACGTCGTCGGGGACGAGCTCGGCGCCGAAGCGCTCGGCCTGGGCCCGCATGTTGTCCATCAGGTCCGGGCCCATGATGCCGTCGCGGAAGCCGGGAAAGTTCTCGACCTCGGTCGTGTTCATCAGGGCGCCACCGGCGGTGACCGCACCCTCGAAGACCAGCGGCTTCAGCGACGCTCGGGCCGTGTAGAGCGCAGCGGTGTATCCCGCAGGCCCCGAGCCGATGATGATCACATTACGGACGTCGCTCACGGGTTTCTTCCTCGTCTCTGCAGACTGCCACTGCCTACGGGGGCGGTTGTCTCGGTCGCTCACCCCACCCAACGGATCCTAAGGGGCGTGCATTCCCGACACCGCCGCGCGGCACGTGACCGGGACGGGAAGAGGGGTCAGGAGCGGGGGTAGGCCTTGCTGAGGAGGATTTCGGCGGCGGGGCCCCCGCCCTCCGTCCGGTCGGCGCAGGAGGCGTCGAGCACATAGGCCTGGACCCGTGCGGCGTCGGCGGGGTCCGGAAGGACGAGCAGATAGGCGGGCTTCCCCTGGTACTCGCCCCGCTCGTGGCCCAGCACCGGGTCGGTGCGGCCGGTGCCGGCGAGGACGCACGCGGGAACGGCGCCCTCCCCGCTCCGCCGGGGGGCCGTGGTCCCGGTGTCGGAGGACATCGATTCGGGCCCCACTCCCTGGGGGGTCCGCAGCGTTCTGTCCTGGACCAGGAGGTCCTGGACCCGCTCCTCGACCGGCGACCCGGAGAAGGGAGCGGCGGCGAGTTCGGCGGAGGCGTCGGCCCTCCGTACGCCGTTCGCCACGCCGTCACCGGCCGTGCCGCCCGCCTGGCTGAGGTACAGGCTCGTCCCGAGCACCACGGCACCGAAGGCGGCGCCGATCGTGGAGAGCAGGGCGATCCGGCGGCGGGACCGCTGGGGGCGCCCCGGGCCGGTGGCCGCGCGGGGGCGCCCGGCGGGGCGGTCCGAAACCGGGGTGGAGGAAGAGGAAGAAGAGGGCGACTGCACGGAGGGGCGCGATGTTTCACGTGAAACAGGGGCGTCGCCGTCGTTGTCCGGGGCGGTGGCGTCGAGGAGGGCTTCGGCGGCGAGGGCGGCGTCGATCCGGCCGGCGATCTCGGCGGGCATCCGGGGCGGCCCGGGCAGGGTGCCGAGCAGGCTCCGGATCTCCTCCAGGGAGGAGCGCACGTCCGCACAGAGGGGACAGTCGTCCACGTGCCGTCGTACGGCCGCGGAACGGGACGGCGAGAGCAGCCCCTCGGCCAGGTCGGAGATCTCCGAGACGTCCGGGTGCTGTGTGGTGTCAGCCCTGTCGGCCGTGGAAGTCACGTGCGCCCACCTCCGCCCTTCACAGCAGCTGGATCTGTCGGTCCGGTGTCCGTCGGCCCCGGCACCGGTGGGACGGATGCCCCCGGCGTCCGGTTCCTTCCCTCTTCGGCGGCCTCGTTACCCACCGTGTCGGTGCGCAGATGAGTGACCATCGGCAGGAGACGCGCCCGGCCCCGTGCGCAGCGGCTCTTCACGGTTCCGGCGGGAACGCCGAGGATACGGGCCGCCTCCGCGACCGGGTATCCCTGCATGTCGACCAGGACGAGGGCGGCCCGCTGGTCGGCGGGGATCGAGGCGAGCGCGGCCAGGACCTCGCGGTGGAGGTCCCGGCGCTCCACGGGGGCCTCGGCGGACTCGTGAGGGTCGAGGAGCTGTTCGAAACGGTCGTCGTCGTTGACGGGCGAGGTCCTGCGGGAGGCGGTCTTGCGCGCCCGGTCGAGACAGGCGTTCACCGTGATCCGGTGGAGCCAGGTCGTGACGGCCGACTGGCCGCGGAAGGTGTGAGCGGCTCGGAAGGCCGAGAGAAGGGCGTCCTGGACGGCGTCGGCGGCCTCCTCGCGGTCCCCCAGGGTCCGCAGGGCCACCGCCCACAACCGATCCCGGTGCCGCCGTACCAGCTCACCGAAGGCATCGGGATCCCCGGCGACGTGACGGGCCAGAAGCTCCTGGTCGTCAGCGGCCTCGTCTATTGGATCGTCCAACGGTGAGCCCCCTCCCTGTGCGGTCGTCAGCCCAAGACCTTGACTTCCGTCAGCTTGCCTCGGAAGTTCCCGTCGTTGGCGGGCAGCTCGGTGAGCCAGATCAGAACGTAGCGGGTGGTGACGGGTGCGAGGGGCTTCAGCGTCACGTTGCTGCCGGTTTTGGATGCCCGGGTGATGTACTGATGGGGCATGGTCGGCTCGGACGCCGCGTCCGCGGGTGCGGTCCGCAGCTCCACCGAGGTGTCTCCCAGGAACGACAGTTCGACCGAGCTGATCTTCTGCGCCTTGCCCAGGTCGAGCACCATGCCCACACCGGTCTTCAGGTTTCCGAAGCGGGCGCCGTAGTAGTTGTCGGTGTACCAGTAGGTGCTGGGGTCCCCGTCGTAGGCCTTCGGTATGGCCTGCGGCTTCTCACTACCGCCGCCCAGCGGGTCGAAGTCGCGGGCGGATTCGATGGGGATCGGCTTCGGCGCCACCGGCTTCTCGTCGGTGACGATCGTCGGAGCCGGGTCCGGTGTCTTGGAGGGTTCCTTCTGGCCGAGGAGGCGGTCGGCGATCTGCCAGCTGCCCAGGCCCAGGGCAGCGATCAGGAGGGCCGAGACCGTCCACTTCAGCGCGCGGCCGGTGCGGCTCTGGAGCGGGGGCGGCGGGACGACGACCGGCTGGGTGGACGCCGGGTGCACCTGTGGACGCCCGTACGTGCCCTGCTGGTACGTCGTGCGCTGGTACTCGGGCGGGGCGGCGAACTCGGGCTCCGGCGGCTTCACGCGGGGCATCGTGGACACGGCCCTGGCCAGCTCGCCCGGGGTGGTGCAGGGCGGCTCCTGGCGCGAGGCGGTGGCCCCGTCGTTGGCGAGGGCGCGCATGGCGATCTCGGAGAGGCCCCGGTGGACGCCGGCACGGACCTGGTCGGGGGGAAGCAGCCCGACGCCCTTGGGGAGCCCGGAGAGGCCGTGGGCGTCGTTCTCGTACGGCCAGCGCTGGGTGAGAGAGGCGTACAGCAGGGCGCCGATGGCCTCGGTGTCGGTGCGCTGCGGACGCTCGGCCGTGATGCCGCGCAGGGCGGCGTTCACGGCGAGTCCGCGGATCCGGTACTGGCCGGTGGAGCTGCGCAGGACCGCGCTCGGAGTGAGCCGGAGGTGGGAGAGGCCTTCACGGTGGGCGGCGGCCATGGCCTGGGAGACCTGGCTGACGAGCTGGTAGGCGTCGTGGGCCTCCAGCGGGCCGGCCGCGAGCAGCGCGGTCAGCTCGACGGAGTCGGGCAGCCACTCGTGCACGACGTACACGAGGTCGTTCTCCTCGACGGCGTCGAGGACCTGGACGAACCGGGGGTCGCCGAGGAGGGCGGCGGAGCGGGCCGCGGCCAGGACCGAACGCGCCCGGGGGTGGTCGGCGGGCAGCAGGTGGACCCCGACGGCGCGCCGGAGCTTCTCGTCGACGGCCCGCCAGCTGCTGAAGCCGTCCAGACGGGTGACGCACTCCTCCAGCCGGTAGCGCCGGGCCAGCTTGTGGCCGCTGTGCAGTTCCGGAGCCGTGAGGGAAGGGTGTTCGCCGCTCTGTCGTTCGACCGCCTCGTTCTCCGTGGCCTCGGCGGTCTTCTCCGCCGTCTTCTCTTCTTCCGCCACCCCGTCGGTCGCGGCCTTGCCCGCCTTGGCGGTCAGCGGGTCGTCACCGCTGTTGTCGGCCACGTCGACGGCAGCCGTGCTACGTTCCGCCACCGTCGTTCCTGCCTCCCCATCCGTTGCGCCACATCCAACAGCCAAGCCAATTGTGCCCACAGTCGGACGCCATGCACGACACGCGGCCCCCGCCGATGGTTGTGCGGGACCTCCGGTTCAGCGTCCCAGGCGGCCGCGGACCATGCCGACCAGGGTGTTCAGCTCCGTGATCCGCATGCGCTTCGCCGCGACGAAGAAGACCCCGAGGAGCACGGCCCCGCCGACGACCAGGGCGACGAGCGAGCCGAGCGCGCCCTCGCCCAAGAGCTTCAGGAGACCGAATCCGACGCCACCGGCGACGATCGCGGCGGGCACGGAGGCCATGCAGAGCCGGGCGTAGGTCCGCAGCACGTGGGTGCCGTCCAGGTCGCCGCCCAGCCGGTTGCGGAGCCGGCGCCAGGCGACACCGACACCGACCGCGTAGGCGAGGCCGTACGAGGCGGCCATGCCCACGACGGCCCACTGGGCGGGCAGGACCACGTAGCAGAGCGCCGAGGCGGCCGCGTTGACGGCGGCGACGATGACCGTGTTGTAGAAGGGCGTCCGAGTGTCCTCGTAGGCGTAGAAGCCGCGGAGCACGACGTACTGGACGGAGTAGGGGATCAGGCCGAGGCCGAAGGCCATCAGGATGAAGCCCATGCCCTGGGCGGCCTCGACGCCGCTGGAGGCGTAGAGCAGGGTGCACATCGGGACGCCGAGCGCCAGGAAGGCGAAGGAGACCGGGACGATCGCGACGGCCGAGTTGCGGAGGCCCTGTGAGATGTCGTCGCGGACGGCGCCCGGGTCGTCGTCGTGGGCGGCGCGGGAGATCCGCGGCAGCAGCGCGGCCATCACGGAGACGGTGATGATGGCCTGCGGCATGCCCCAGATCAGCTGGGCGTTGGAGTAGGCGAGGAAGCCCGCGCCGTTCTTCCCGGACTCCTCGCCGGCGGCGGTGGCGAGCTGGGTGACGACCAGGACGCCCGCCTGGTTGGCGAGGACGAAGAGCACGGTCCACTTGGCGAGCTTGACGGTCTTGCCGAGCCCGTGGCCCTTCCAGTCGAAACGGGGCCGGAAGCGGAAGCCCGTCTCGCGCAGGTACGGGATCATCGCCAGGGCCTGGACGACGAGGCCGAGCAGGGTGCCGATGCCGAGCAGGCGGATGCCCTCGTCCGGAATGGTCTGCACGCCCATCTGGGACTCAGCGGAGGTGCCGTACACCCAGATGAACAGGCCGAAGGTGACGATCATGACGATGTTGTTGAGGACCGGGGTCCACATCATCGCGCCGAACTTGCCCCGTGCGTTGAGGATCTGCCCCATCACCACGTGCACGCCCATGAAGAAGATCGTGGGCAGGCAGTAGCGGGCGAAGGTCACGGCCACGCTGTTGGCCGCCGCGTCGTCGGCGATCGTGTTCGACATGAGCCGGATCAGCAGCGGCGCCGCGAAGACGGCCAGGGCGACGATCAGGCCGAGCGCTACCATGACCAGGGTGAGCAGGCGGTTGGCGAAGGCCTCGCCGCCGTCCTCGTCGTTCTTCATCGAGCGGACGAGCTGGGGGACGAAGACCGAGTTGAGGCCGCCGCCGACGGTGAGGATGTAGATCATCGTCGGCAGGGTGTAGGCGATGGTGAAGGTGTCGCCGAGCAGGGCCGCGCCGAGCGCGCCGGTGATCACCAGGCTGCGGACGAAGCCGGTGAGCCGGGAGACCAGGGTGCCGGCCGCCATCACCGCGCTCGACTTGAGCAGCCCGGAGGCGCGGCCGGTCTTCTTGGGGGCGGGCGCGGGCAGCGGGTCCGGCTCCGGGGTGGGCGGGGGCACCTGGCCGGAGGCCTGCTGGTCCCGGTAGAGGTGCGCGAAGGCGTCCGGCTCGGGGTTCTCCTCGCTCGCCCGGGTCACCAGGTCGTCGACGCCGGTGAACTGGACCGTGCGCGCGTCGTCGCCGTACGGCAGGTGGCGCGAGGGGCCGTCGGGCTCCGGCGCAGGGGTCTGCGCCCACACCCGGGGATCGGGGGCGTGCGGGGGCGCGGCCGGCTGCTGGTAGAGCGCCTGGGGGTCCTGGTAGGTGCCGGGGGGCGGCGGCGGGTGCGCGGCGCGGTCGTAGAGCGCCTCGCCCACCGGGTCCTGTGCGGAGAGGTCCTGCGCCCGGTACGGGTCGTGGGCGAAGGCGTCCTGGACGTAGGGGTCCTGGGCGTAGGGGTTCTGCCCGTAGGGATCCTGCGCGTACGGGTCCTGGGGGTGGGGGGCCTGGCCGGGCGGGTACGGGGCGTAGGGGTCCTGGCCGGTCGGGTGCGGGGCAGGGGAGCCCTGCTGCGGGGCCGGCGCCGGCGGGTGGCCGGGGCCCGAGGGCGCCGCGGGCGTCCCACCGGACGGCGCGGTGCCGCCCGCACCCTGGCCGCGGTCACCGTCGTACGGCGCGTTCATGGTTACCCCACCTCATCGTCCCCGGCCGACCGGCCACGACATCGCTCAACGGTCCACTTTCTCACCCGTGGCCGACGGGTCGCCGCTTTCGGACCCGGTGTCCGGTGTCGGGTCACTCGGCTGCTCGGGTCCGGCCGTGTCGTTTTTCCCCGGCTCCGGGCCCGGCTCGGCCGGTCCGGCCTCTTCCGGCTCCTCGGCCTTCTCCGCCGTCTCGGCGGCCCCCTCGGCGGACTCGGCCGCTTCGGCTTCGGCGGCCTGGGCGGCCAGCCGCTTGCGCTGGGTGTACATCCGCACACCGGCGAGGACGAGGAGGAGGACACCGCCGGCGATCACCAGCATCACCGTGGGGGTGATCTCGGAGACCTTCACGGTGAACGACATCGGCTTCCCGTACGGCGTGCCGTCCTCGGTGTAGAGCTGGGCCGTCACCGGCACCTGGCCGTTGACGGCGGCCGTGGCGTCGAACTTCACCGACTGGCTGTGTCCGGCGCCCACCTTCACGGGCAGCTCGGCGGCCCTCTCACCGTTGATCTTCAGCCGGTTGCCGTTGTTGGAGACGAGGCGTAGCACCAGGTGGTCCACGCCCTGCACCAGCTTGTTCTGGACGGTCACGGGGATCGTCGCGCTGCGGCCGGAGAGCGTGAGGTCCGACTTGTCGACCAGCTGGATGCCCTTGGTGAGCCGCTGCAGATAGTCCTGGACGTTGCCCCGGTAGATCGCGGCCTCCCTGGTCCGGCCGCGCCAGGACGTCGACGTCTCGCGGCTGATCGCGTTGCCGAACGGGGTCACGACGCGGTCCGGGAACGTCAGGACGACCTTGAAGTCGTTCAGCTCGTCCCGGGTGGTCTTCATGTCGCGGAAGGCCTGGACCTGGAGCTCCTGGTCACGCAGCCTCTTCGGGTACCGCGAGCCGCTGGGCACCGCGGTGGAGGCGTTCGGGTCCGGCTTGGCCGTGGCCGCCGTGACGAGGTCGCTCGGCTGGCTCCAGCGCCGGCCGGAGAGGCCGTGCAGAGCGGTCGCCATGGTCTGCGCCTGGGCGACGGTCGGCATCCGCTGGGGGGCGACCACGACGCTCCGCTGCTTCTCCGGCTGCTCCAGGGTGATCGCGAGCGACTGGGAGAGGAACTTCTGAACGGCGAGCGTGGACCCCTCCGCGCGGACCATGTCCCCCTCGAAGGCGGTGGACAGGAGCGCGTCGCTCACCACGGCCGTGGTGCTGCCGTTGCCCAGGGGGCGGGCCGCCGTGGGCGTGTAGGACAGGTCGTCGCGGACGCTGTCGCTGCGGGCGATCACCTTGTCGGCGCCGGCCGAGGTCGCGACCGCCACGATGGAGGGGTCGACGGCTCCCTCGACGGGCCAGGCGAAGTCGGTGGAGGGCTGCACGTGGAGGACGGTCTCGACCGTCACCCCGGCGAGGGCGGTGGCCGACTGGAGGTGGCCCAGGGAGCCGGGAACGTCCTTGCCGTGGTGGGCCAGGGAGGCGAGGTCGGGGTCGGCGAAGGGGAGGGCGACGACCTTGCGCCCCTGCACCGCCTTCTCCAGCTCGCCCAGCCACCGTTCGGCGAGCTCCTTGTTCGTGCCGGGGACGTGCAGGGAGCCGTCCTTGACGCGGTAGCCGTTCGCCATGGCGTCGACGGTGGCCAGGAGGTCCGGGTCGATCACCCAGGTGACCGGCAGGTTCCTGCCCAGCGAGACCATCTGGTCGAGCCGTCCGCCCGGCCGCAGCTCCGCCACCAGGGCGTCGTCCTCGAAGACCGGGGTCCGCTGGTCGTCCGGGGCGGTCTCCGCCGAGACGTGGGCCGAGGCGATCAGCGGCCAGAGGTAGGTGAGCTGGGTCTTCTTCTCGGTGGGCTCGGGCTGGTACGGCAGGAAGGTCCGCTCGATGCCGAGCACCCGGGGGTAGGGGCGGTCCGAGGTCTGGCCGGTGAGGGAGACGCCGAGCTGGTAGACGCCCGCCTCGTCGAGCCCGAGGTCGGCGACCGGGACGGAGAGGGAGAAGTCCGCGCCGAGGCCGGCGCCCAGCTCGGGGATCTTCGCGGTGGGGCCGTCCTGCACGGGAGCGGGGTCGCTGTCGTCCCGGTAGCCCGTGCGCCTCGTCGCCTGCTCGATCTCGCTGCGGCTGCTCATCCGTGGCCCGACCCGCAGCTCGACGGACGCGTCGGTGATGGCCTTCTTGCCCCGGTTGGTCACCGTGCCCTTGACGGTGACGGTGTCGCCCTCGGCGGGAGAACTCGGGGTCAGGGTGTCGATCGACACATCGACGGTCTTCGATCCGGTGGCGTCCTCGGCGGCGGTCGCCGAGGGAGCGGCGACCGCGGGGGAGGTGGCGACCGGGGCCTGGAGCAGCCCGGCGAGGAGCGGCGCCCCGACGGCGACGGTGAGTGTGCGCCGCAGCCATCGGCGGGCAGGTGAGGGACCGGTCCCCTGGATGTCTGCCGCCTCGGCCACGCGCTCGCCCGTCCTCGTCGTTGTCTGTGGTGTCGGTGGTTCCCGGTTGCTGTGTCCAGGCATGGTAACGAGGCATGCTGGGAGCAAGTGCCGGGGAGTGCTCCGGACGATCTTCGACCGGCCGCCGACGAACGCGTCCCGGCGGCCCGCCCCCGGGCCGGCCGGCGGTCCCGCCCCGGGAGACCGGCGGTCCCGTCCGGGAGGTCGGACATCCCCCACCCCCGGGAACGGGCGGCCCCGGACCCCGGGAAAACGGGGACATCGTGGTGAGCCGGGGCACGTACCCTTTTCTGTTGTGCCGAACGCCAACGAAGACACCCCGACTGCACTGAGCCAGGTGCAACGCCGCGCGGTCAGTGAACTGCTGCGCGTGTCCCCTGCCGCCGACGACCTCGCCCGCCGCTTCCAGGAGGCCGGGTTCAGCCTCGCGCTGGTCGGCGGCTCGGTACGGGACGCCCTGCTCGGCCGGCTCGGCAACGACCTGGACTTCACCACCGACGCCCGCCCCGAGGACGTACTGAAGATCGTCCGCCCGTGGGCCGACGCCGTGTGGGAGGTCGGCATCGCCTTCGGGACGGTCGGCTGCCAGAAGGACGCCCGCGTCGGGGACACCGTCCAGCGCTTCCAGATCGAGGTCACCACGTACCGCTCGGAGGCGTACGACCGGACCTCTCGCAAGCCCGAGGTCTCCTACGGCGACTCGATCGAGGAGGACCTCGTCCGGCGCGACTTCACCGTCAACGCCATGGCCGTGGCCCTCCCCGAGAAGACGTTCATCGACCCGTACGGCGGTCTGGAGGACCTGGCCGCCCGGGTCCTGCGCACGCCCGGCACGCCGGAGGAGTCCTTCTCCGACGACCCGCTGCGCATGATGCGGGCCGCGCGGTTCGCCGCCCAGCTGGACTTCGAGGTCGCCCCCGAGGTCGTCGCGGCCATGAAGGAGATGTCCGGCCGGATCGAGATCGTCTCCGCCGAGCGCATTCGGGAAGAGCTCAACAAGCTCCTCCTCTCCGCCCACCCGCGGAAGGGCCTCGGCCTGCTCGTGGACACCGGCCTCGCCAACCACGTGCTGCCCGAGCTGCCGTCGCTGCGCCTGGAGAGCGACGAGCACCACCGGCACAAGGACGTCTACGAGCACTCGCTGACCGTGCTCGACCAGGCGATCGACCTGGAGGAGGACGGCCCCGACCTGGTGCTGCGGCTCGCGGCCCTGCTGCACGACATCGGCAAGCCGCGCACCCGTCGCTTCGAGAAGGACGGACGGGTCTCCTTCCACCACCACGAAGTCGTGGGCGCGAAGATGACCAAGAAGCGCATGACCGCGCTCAAGTACTCCAACGAGATGATCAAGGACGTCTCGCGCCTCGTGGAGCTGCACCTCCGCTTCCACGGTTACGGGACCGGCGAGTGGACCGACTCCGCCGTGCGCCGCTACGTGCGGGACGCCGGCCCGTTGCTCTCGCGTCTGCACAAGCTGACCCGCTCGGACTGCACCACCCGCAACAAGCGCAAGGCGACCGCGCTCTCCCGGGCCTACGACGGCCTGGAGGACCGCATCGCCCAGCTCCAGGAGCAGGAGGAGCTGGACGCGATCCGTCCCGATCTCGACGGCAACCAGATCCAGGAGATCCTGGGCATCGGCCCCGGCCCGGCCATCGGCCAGGCGTACAAGTTCCTGCTTGAGCTCCGGCTGGAGAACGGGCCCATGGGGCACGACCAGGCCGTCACCGCGCTCAAGGAGTGGTGGGCGGCACAGGGCTGAACCGTCCTCGGCGTCCGGGCCGGGTGTTTCACGTGAAACACCCGGCCGGACACCGGCAGCTCACCGAGGGGTGGTGTTTCACGTGAAACATCACCCCTTCGCGCGTTCCCCGCGCTCCCCGCGGGTTCCGTGCAGCGCCACGGCGATCGATCCGTAGATCACGGCCACCAGAACGATCAGCGGGGCGGAGCGCCCGTCGGGCGGCAGCATCAGCGCCGCGACTCCTGCCGCGCCGACGAAGGCGACGTTGAAGAGCACGTCGTAGAGCGAGAAGACCCGGCCCCGGTACGCGTCGTCCACGGACGTCTGCACCACCGTGTCCGTCGCGATCTTCGCCCCCTGGGTGATGAGCCCGAGCAGGAAGGCGGCGACGAGGAAGGGGACGGGAGCGAAGGTCAGGCCGAGTGCCGGTTCGAGTACGGCCGCCGCCGCGGTGCACACGGTCATCCAGCCGAAGGGACCGAACCGCCGGACCGCCCACGGGGAGAGGACCGCGGCGGCGAAGAAGCCCGCTCCCGACAGGGCGACGGCGAGTCCGAGGAGACCGAGGCCCTCGGACTCGGTGGAGCTCCAGGTGTAGCGGCAGAGCATGAGCACGGCGACGAGCAGGGCGCCGTAACAGAACCGTATGAGGCCCACCGCGGTGAGCGCCCGGAGGGCGGGCCGCCGCTCGGTGAGGTGGCGCAGCCCCTCGGCCAGCCCGTGGGCGGTCGTCCGCAGGGCCGTGGTGAGGCGCTGGGGCACGAGGCCAGGATCGGGACCGAGGAGTTCCCGGGGCATCCGCAGGGAGGCGAGGGCCGCGCAGAGGTAGAGGACGGCGCCGAAGGCCACCACGGCGGCGTCGGAACCGTCGGCGAGCAGCCGGACGCCGAAGGCGAGGCCGCCCCCGACGGTCGCGGCGAGCGTGCCGGCGGTGGGGGAGAGCGAGTTCGCCACGACCAGCCGTTCGTCGTCGACGACGCGCGGGAGCGAGGCCGAGAGCCCCGCGAGGACGAAGCGGTTGACGGCCGTGACGGAGAGCGCGGAGGCGTAGAAGAGCCAGTCGGGCACGGAGGCGAGGACGAGCACCGCGGTCCCGCACGCGAGCAGGGCGCGCAGGAGGTTCCCGTACAGGAAGACCTGGCGGCGCTGCCAGCGGTCGAGCAGCACACCGGCGAAGGGCCCCACGAGGGAGTAGGGGAGCAGGAGGACCGCCATGGCGGAGGCGATCGCGGCGGGCGAGGTCTGCTTCTCGGGGGAGAAGACGACGTACGCGGCCAGGGCCACCTGGTAGACGCCGTCGGCGCACTGGGAGAGCAGCCGGACGGCGAGCAGACGGCGGAAGTGCGCCAGGCGCAGGAGTACGCGCAGATCACGTACGACGGACATGGCAGCAAGACTCACACACGAGGAGGGCCCCGGGCAGTGCCCGGGGCCCTCGATCACCGGCCGTGCGGAGTGATCAGCCGTCGTCCGTACGGCGTGACCAGCCGTCAGGCGTGCGCCGTGATCAGCGCTCGACCTCGCCCTTGATGAACTTCTCGACGTTGGCGAGGGCCTCGTCGTCGAAGTACTGCACCGGGGGGGACTTCATGAAGTAGCTCGACGCGGAGAGGATGGGGCCACCGATGCCCCGGTCCTTGGCGATCTTCGCGGCGCGCAGGGCGTCGATGATGACACCGGCCGAGTTCGGGGAGTCCCACACCTCCAGCTTGTACTCCAGGTTCAGCGGAACGTCGCCGAAGGCACGGCCCTCGAGGCGCACGTACGCCCACTTGCGGTCGTCCAGCCAGGCCACGTAGTCCGACGGGCCGATGTGGACGTTCTTCTCGCCCAGCTCGCGGTCGGGGATCTGCGAGGTGACGGCCTGCGTCTTGGAGATCTTCTTGGACTCCAGGCGCTCGCGCTCCAGCATGTTCTTGAAGTCCATGTTGCCGCCGACGTTGAGCTGCATGGTGCGCTCGAGACGGACACCGCGGTCCTCGAACAGCTTGGCCATCACGCGGTGCGTGATGGTCGCGCCGACCTGCGACTTGATGTCGTCGCCGACGATCGGGACACCGGCCTCGGTGAACTTGTCCGCCCACTCCTTGGTGCCGGCGATGAAGACCGGGAGGGCATTGACGAAGGCGACCTTGGCGTCGATGGCGGCCTGCGCGTAGAACTTCGCGGCCTCCTCGGAGCCCACGGGCAGGTAGCAGACGAGAACGTCGACCTGGCGGTCCTTGAGGATCTGGACGACGTCCACCGGCTCCTCGGCGGACTCCTCGATGGTCTGGCGGTAGTACTTGCCGAGACCGTCGAGGGTGTGGCCGCGCTGGACCGTGACGCCCTTGTTCGGGACGTCGCAGATCTTGATGGTGTTGTTCTCGCTGGCGCCGATGGCGTCCGAGAGGTCGAGGCCGACCTTCTTCGCGTCGACGTCGAAGGCGGCGACGAACTCGACGTCACCGACGTGGTAGTCGCCGAACTGGACGTGCATCAGGCCGGGCACCTTGGTCGCCGGGTCGGCGTCCTTGTAGTACTCGACGCCCTGGACCAGCGAGGCGGCGCAGTTGCCCACGCCGACGATTGCTACGCGAACCGAACCCATTCCGGTTGCTCCCTGTGTGATCGTGTGAAGCCCTGCTGTGCGCGGGATTCACGTGGTGGTGTCGTCGGACGGATCCGGCCGGGTACTGCCCCCGTGCCGGGGCAGGCCGCCCGTTTCTCCAGAATCGTTGTCGTGCGGAGCGGCGGCCCCGGGACCGGATCGTCGATCCCGTCCCGCCCGCTCGCTCTCGATGAGCTCGTTCAGCCAGCGCACTTCGCGCTCCACGGACTCCATGCCGTGGCGCTGCAGCTCAAGCGTGTAGTCGTCGAGGCGCTCGCGGGTCCGGGCCAGAGAGGCGCGCATCTTCTCCAGGCGCTCCTCCAGCCGGCTGCGGCGGCCTTCGAGGACCCGCATCCGCACCTCGCGCTCGGTCTGCCCGAAGAAGGCGAAGCGGGCCGCGAAGTGCTCGTCCTCCCAGGAGTCCGGTCCGGTGTGGGAGAGGAGCTCCTCGAAGTGCTCCTTACCTTCCGGGGTCAACCGGTAGACGATCTTGGTCCGGCGTCCCGCGAGCGACGCGGCGAGGGTGTCCTCGGGGGCGCTGCCCGGCTCCTCGATCAACCAGCCGTTTGCGACCAGCGTCTTGAGGCAGGGGTACAGCGTTCCGTAGCTGAAGGCCCGGAAGACGCCCAGCGAGGTGTTGAGCCGCTTCCGCAGCTCGTACCCGTGCATCGGGGCCTCGCGCAGCAGGCCGAGGACGGCGAACTCGAGGATGCCGGAGCGTCTGCTCATCCGTCGCCTCCTCCGGTGCCGTGGCCCTTATGCCGTGCTGATGTATCGGCTCGATACATCAGCACGATAGAGCGGTCACTCTGCGGCGACAAGTGGACCCGTCGTGACCGGCGTCACATCCTCGATTCACAGGAGTCGACTTGCCTGATTTGGGGTGAACTCCGGCTCCAGGTGGTTTTTGGCCGTGCGTAGTCTGTGCGGATGCAGACCACCGGGAACCGAGCGACGCCCTGGGGCGTCAGTGCTGCGGGTGACCGGCTGCGGTACGGGGGGACCTCCGATGGGTCCCGGCCGTGCGCATTTCGGGGGGACCGGAACTCAACTGCCGCTTCCAGGCGTACTCGCCTGCCCGAGGAGTAGTCGTTCGATGAGCGAGCATCGTCGCAAAGCGCCGCAGCAGCAGCCACCGACCGGTGGACGCGCGGCGGCACGGCGCGCTGCCCAGCAGCCGGGGGGCCGCAGGTCGGCCCCGGCCCGGAACGTCGGTACGGGGGCCCCTTCGGCCTCCTACGGACCTCCCTCCTCCCACGGCGGGGAGGAGCGCCCCTACGGGGGACGCGCGGAGGCCCGCCGGGCCGCCCAGCGCGGCAGCCGCAGGAAGGGCGCCGGCTCCGGTCCCGGCGGCCCCGGTGGATCCGGTGGCGGCCGGCGCGGTGGCGGCGGCGGGGGGCGCGGCCCGGGGGGCGGCCCCGAGGGACGCGGACCCGGCAAGAAGCGGTTCATCGACTACCCGCGCCACAACAAGTACGGCTGGCGCCGTTGGCTGCCCTCGTGGCGGCTGGTGACGGGCACGTTCCTGTTCTTCGCCGCGAGTCTGATGGGCGCGGCGGCCCTCGCGTACTCGCAGGTGGACATCCCCAACGAGGCCGACACCGCCAAGTCGCAGAACAACATCTACTACTGGGCCGACGGGTCCGTCATGGTCGCGACGGGCGACGGCGCCAACCGCCAGATCGTCAAGCTTCCGCAGATCTCGAAGCACATGCAGAACGCCGTGATCTCGGCGGAGAACAAGACCTTCTGGGACGACGCGGGCATCGACCCGAAGGGCATGGGGCGCGCCATCTGGAACATGGCCAAGGGCGGCCAGACCCAGGGCGGCTCGACGATCACCCAGCAGTACGTGAAGAACAACCTCCTCGACGACCAGTCGCAGACCCTCACCCGGAAGATGAAGGAGTTCTTCATTGCCCTGAAGGTCGGCAACCAGGTCGACAAGAGGGACGTCATGGCCGGCTACCTGAACACCGCGTACTACGGGCGCGGCGCCTACGGCATCCAGGCGGCCTCCCGCGCCTACTTCAACACGGACGCCGACAAGCTCGACCCCAGCCAGGCGGCGCTGCTCGCCTCGGTGCTGAAGGGCGCGACGTACTACGACCCGGCCGGCTACCCCGAGATCGACCCCGGCGCCACCCAGGAGAAGAACACCGAGCGCGCCACCAAGCGGTGGAAGTGGATCCTCGACGAGATGGCGAAGGACGGGCACATCACGTCCGCGGAGCGGGCGAAGTACACGGAGTTCCCCAAGCTCCAGAAGCCCGGCCAGAGCGCCAAGCTGAGCGGTCAGATCGGCTACCTCGTCAGGACCGCCAAGGCGAACATCAAGACCCAGTTCGACCTCAGCGAGGCGGAGCTGGAGCGCGGCGGGTACCAGATCTACACCACCTTCGACAAGAACAAGGTGGCCGCGCTCGAGAAGTCGGTGAAGAAGGTCTACGACGAGCACATCGACCCCGAGAAGCGTCCCAAGACGGACACGCACGTCCAGTTCGGCGGCGCCTCCGTCGACACGGACACGGGAGAGATCGTCGCCATCTACGGCGGTGTCGACGCCACCAAGCACTTCACCAACAACGCCGACGCCACCGGCGCCATGGTCGGATCGACGTTCAAGCCCTTCGTGCTCGCGGCCGCGATGACGGACGGCGTACGGGACAAGGAGCTGGGCCCGGAGCAGGACGCCTCCACCCGCACGATCGTGGACCCGGACAAGAGCCGCTACTCCGGCAAGAACGGTTTGGTCGTCCGGAAGTACAACGGTGAGATCTGGCACAACGAGAAGGGCGAGGAGTGGCGCCAGACCAATGACGGTCAGGAGGACTACGGCAACATCTCGCTGCGCAGGGCCATGGTCCGGTCCGCCAACTCGCCCTACGTCCAGCTCGGCATGGACGTCGGCATCGACAAGGTCCGGGAGGCCGCGGTGAAGTCCGGCCTGCTGGAGAGCTCGCTCGTCAAGGGCGAGGTCCCCTCGTTCTCCCTCGGCATCTCCAGCCCGAGCGCCATCCGCATGGCGGGCTCCTACGCGACCTTCGCCAACCAGGGCAAGCAGAACGACCCCTACTCCGTGAAGGAGGTGAAGAAGGACGGCACCGTCGTGCACAAGCACAAGGCGGAGCCCGACCAGGCCTTCACCCCGGCCGTCGCCGGCAACATCACCGACGTCCTCCGGGACGTCGTGGACGAGGACGAGGGCACCGGCAAGAAGGCCCGGCTCCCCGGCCGCGACGTGGCCGGCAAGACCGGTACGACCGACGACAACCGGTCGGCCTGGTTCGTGGGTTACACCGCGCAGCTGGCGACGGCGATCGACATGTACCGCTACGACGACGACGACACGAAGAAGGACCGCAAGTTCGAGAAGATGTACGGCACCGGCGGTCGTGACACGATCCACGGTTCATCGTTCCCCTCGGAGATCTGGCGCGACTACATGACCGTGGCCGTCAAGAACGACCCGAAGGTCAAGTTCCCCAAGCCGGAGAAGCTGGAGAACGCCGAGCCCGTCTTCGGCGGCGGTGCGTCGAGCCCCACGCCGACGCCGACGGCGACCGAGTCGGCGACGGCCACCCCGTCGACGACTCCCCCCACCACCCCGTCGACGACCCCCCCGACGCCGACCAAGTCGCCGAAGCCGACCAAGACGACCTGCAGCATCTGGGACCCGGACTGCTACAACCCGGGCGACCCCGGCGGCAACACCGGAGAGCCCACGGGCACGCCGACGAACACCGGTGATCCGGATCCGTCCGGCTCGCCGACGGACGACGGGGGCGGCAGGCCGGGCGGCACCGGGAACAGGCCCAACGACGGGTCCTGGTTCCCCTAGACCCCTCCGGGGCCACTCCTCCGGGCCGTCGCGGCCGCTCCGTACCCTCCGTACGGGGCAGGCCGCGGCGGCCCCGCCGTTTTCCCGGGGACGTACGGCAGGATGTCCCCCATGCCGAGCCTCCAGAAGACGAGCGCGCCGCGGGAGCGTCCGCGGACGGTCATCCCCACCCACCGGGACGAGGTGGCCGCCGCGGGCAGCGAACTGATCGGCGGCCCCTACGGACGCCGGGCGCTGCCCGGCACCGGCCGGCTGTCCCCGGTGCGGGTGATCGCCCTGGTGGCCATCGGCATGTTCGCCCTGGGCATGGTGCAGAAGCTGCCCTGCTACAACTGGGCCTGGTTCCGGGGGACGACCTCCCAGTACACGCACGCCTGCTATTCGGACATCCCGCACCTCTTCTCCGGGCGGGGCTTCGCGGACGGCCTGGTCCCCTACTTCGACCGGCTGCCCGGCGACATACCGTTCCTGGAGTACCCCGTCCTGACCGGGCTCTTCATGGAGGTCGCGGCCTGGCTGACGCCGGGCGGCGGCGAGACGGCGGAGCGCGAGCAGGCGTACTGGCTGGCCAACGCCGGCCTGCTGATGGTCTGCGCGGCCGTCCTGGCGGTCTGCGTCGCCCGGACGCACCGCCGGCGTCCCTGGGACGGCCTCCTGGTCGCCCTGGCGCCCGCGGTGGCGCTCACGGCCACGATCAACTGGGACCTGCTCGCCGTCGCGCTGACCGCCGCGGCCGTCCTGATGTGGGCGCGGAGCCGTCCGCTGGCCTTCGGGATCCTGCTGGGCCTTGCCACGGCCGCCAAGCTCTACCCGGCTCTGCTCCTCCTCCCGCTGCTGCTGCTCTGCTGCCGCGCCGGGAAGTGGCGGCAGTACGGGGCCGCGGTGCTCGGCTTCGCGGGGTCCTGGCTGGTTGTGAACCTGCCGGTGATGCTGCTCGCGCCGGAGGGGTGGAAGCAGTTCTACGTCTTCAGCAGGCAGCGGAACGTCGACTTCGGTTCGGTCTGGCTGCTCATCAGCCAGCGCACGGGCGACCCGATCCCGCCCGACCGGGCCAACCTGTACGCGCTGCTGCTCATGGGCATGGCCGCGATCGCCCTGGCCCACCTGACGTTCACGGCCCCCCGCAGGCCCCGCTTCGCCCAGCTGGCCTTCCTGGTCGTCGCCGCGTTCGTCCTCGTCAACAAGGTCTACTCGCCGCAGTACGTGCTGTGGCTGGTCCCGCTGGCGGTGCTCGCCCGGCCGCGCTGGCGCGACTTCCTGATCTGGCAGGCGTGCGAGGTCATGTACTTCCTGGGCGTCTGGACGTACCTGGCGTTCACGGCCGGCGGCAACAAGCAGGGCCTGCCGGTCGACGGCTACCAGTTCGCGATCGCCCTGCACCTGCTCGGCACGCTGTACCTGTGCGCGGTGGTCGTGCGCGACATCCTGGTGCCCGAGAAGGACCCGGTCCGGCAGGACGGCTCGGACGACCCCTCGGGGGGCGTCCTGGACGGGGCGGAGGACGTCTTCGTGGCGGGCGGCGCGGCGCACCCGGCGCGGCACGCCGCCCCCGCCTCCGGAGAGGCGCAGCGGGTCAGGTGGGGCGCTTCCGGGGAGCAGGACTCCCGGGGCTGAACGGCTGCCTCCGGTCCGGGGCCCTCAGGACCCCGGACCGGTCGCTCAGCGCTCGACGAGGCGGTCGAACTGCGTCGTGGTGTGGCGCAGGTGCGCCACGAGCTCGTCGCCGACCCGGGGCTCCTGGGCGTCGGCGGGCACGAACAGGATCGACACCTGCATGTGCGGCGGCTCGGCGAACCAGCGCTGCTTCCCCGCCCACACGAACGGCGACAGGTTCCGGTTGACGGTGGCGAGGCCGGCCCGCGCCACGCCCTTGGCGCGCGGCATGACGCCGTGCATCGCCTTGGGGGCCTCCAGGCCCACGCCGTGCGAGGTGCCGCCGGCGACGACGACCAGCCAGCCGTCCGACGCGGCCTTCTGCTGGCGGTAGCCGAACCGGTCGCCCTTGGCGACCCGGGTCACGTCGAGGACCGCGCCCCGGTACTCCGTGGCCTCGTGGTCGCCCAGCCAGAGCCGGGTGCCGATGCGGGCGCGGAAGCGCGTCTGCGGGAACTGCTGCTGGAGCCGGGCCTGCTCCTCGGCCCGCAGGTGGCTGACGAACATGGTGTGCAGCGGCAGCCGGGCGTTGCGCAGCCGGTCCATCCAGGCGATGACCTCCTCGACGGCGTCGGTGCCGTCCGGGCGGTCCAGCGGGAGGTGGAGGGCGAAGCCCTCCAGGCGCACGTCCTCGATGGCGGCGTGGAGCTGGTGGAGCTCCTCCTCGCGCACGCCGTGCCGCTTCATCGAGCTCATGCACTCGATCACGACCCGGGCGCCCACCAGGGCGTGGACACCGTCCACGGAGGAGACGGAGCGCACCACCCGGTCGGGCAGCGGAACCGGTTCCTCGCCCCGCCGGAAGGGGGTGAGGACCAGCAGGTCGCCGCTGAACCAGTCCTTGATGCTCGCGGCCTCGTACGTGGTGCCCACGGCGAGCATGTCGGCGCCGAACCGGGCCGCCTCGTCGGCGAGCCGCTCGTGGCCGAAGCCGTAGCCGTTGCCCTTGCAGACGGGGATGAGGCCGGGGAACCGGTCGATGACCGACTTCTGGTGCGCCCGCCAGCGAGCGGTGTCGACGTACAGGGAGAGCGCCATGGCCGGCCCGGAACCTTTCTGATGGCTGCGGTGTGTCAGGGGTGACGGGTGTCCACGCGTGACGGGTGTCCACCGGTCGACAGGTGTCTGTAGGAGACGGGTGTCTACGAGGGTACGGAACCGGGGGCGGCACGTCCTGGGGCCGTGCCGCCCCCGCGTCGGTCAGCGCCGGGACATGTACATGTCGAGCGCCTTGTGCAACAGCTTGTTCAGCGGGAAGTCCCACTCGCCGACGTACTCGACGGCCTCGCCGCCCGTGCCGACCTTGAACTGGATGAGGCCGAAGAGGTGGTCGGTCTCGTCCAGCGAGTCCGAGATGCCCCGCAGGTCGTAGACGGTCGCGCCCATCGCGTAGGCGTCGCGCAGCATCCGCCACTGCATCGCGTTCGAGGGCCGGACCTCGCGCCCGATGTTGTCGGAGGCGCCGTAGGAGTACCAGACGTGCCCGCCGACGACGAGCATGGTCGCGGCGGAGAGGTTCACCCCGTTGTGACGGGCGAAGTACAGGCGCATGCGGTTGGGGTCCTCGCTGTTGAGGACGGTCCACATGCGCTGGAAGTACGAGAGCGGGCGCGGCCGGAAGCGGTCGCGGACGGCCGTGATCTCGTACAGCCGCTGCCACTCGGCCAGGTCCTCGTAACCGCCCTGGACGACCTCGACGCCGGCCTTCTCTGCCTTCTTGATGTTGCGGCGCCACAGCTGGTTGAAGCCCTTGAGGACGTCGTCGAGCGAGCGGTTCGCGAGCGGCACCTGGAAGACGTAGCGGGGCTGCACGTCGCCGAAGCCGGCGCCGCCGTCCTCGCCCTGCTGCCAGCCCATCCTCCGCAGCCGGTCCGCGACCTCGAAGGCGCGCGGCTCGATGTGGCTGGCCTCGACGTCCTTGAGGCGCTTGACGTCCGGGTTCTGGATGCCGGACTTGATGGCGGCCGAGTCCCAGCGGCGGATGACGACCGGCGGACCCATCTTCACGGAGAAGGCGCCCTGCTGCTTGAGGTGCGCCAGCATCGGCTGCAGCCAGTCGTCGAGGTTGGGCGCGTACCAGTTGATGACCGGACCCTCGGGCAGGTAGGCCAGGTAGCGCTTGATCTTCGGGAGCTGGCGGTAGAGGACCAGACCGACGCCGACCAGCTCGCCGGTCGCGTCGAACCAGCCGAGGTTCTCCGAGCGCCACTCGGTCTTCACGTCGGCCCACGCCGGGACCTGGCAGTGGCTCGCGGCGGGCTGGCTCTGGATGTACGCCAGATGCTGCTCACGGCTGATGGTCCTCAGGGTCAGGCTCATGCGGGGCGCTCCTCGGCAGGTGTGTCCCCATCGGTCAGGGGCTCCGGCTCTCGCGCCGAAGCCTACTGCGACCGGGGAGCGCCCCGTATGTCTGTACGGGCCCTGACGTGCCGCGGGGGCCGCCCGGACCTGCTCCGGTGCGGCCCTGCGCGCCCTTCGTTCCCGCCCGGCGGCCCGGGGCCGGTCGGGGGACCCGGAGCGGCCGGCGGAGGGCCAGGCCGGCTGTCGGGGCCCCGGGTCCGGTCGTCGGGAAGCCGGATCAGTTGATGACGCCGGTGAAGAGGCCGCCGTGGGCCATGCCCAGGTAGAAGCCGATCGCCGACGCGCCGAGTCCGATGATCAGGAGGAAGCGCTCGCGGGTCGTCGCGGAGATGAACTGCCCGTATCCGCCGGTCAGGATGCCGACCAGGCCCGCCCAGGAGCTGAGCAGGTGGAGGCCGTGGAACTGGGCGGTGACGAAGGCGAGGGCGCCGAGCACCAGCGTCACGCCGACCAGGGTGTCCTGGAGCGGGTGGGGCTTGCCGTCGGTGGCGAAGAGGGAGTGGCCGGGGTCGCGTCGCATTGCCTGTGCCATGGGGCACCTCCTGGCGTGCTTGCCGGAAGGCGGCGCATCGTAGCGCCGCCGACATCCGTTGTGTACAGATTGCGTCCCTTCACCAGGGAATTTCAACCGGAAGCGGATGTACGGGTACGCTGTACGGTCTGCACCGGTGTCTGCCCAGGTCCCTCCCGGGATCCCGGCGGTGCCCCTCGCCCGACGCGTTCGACGAGGGGGACTGTCAGTGGCGGCGGATACCGTTGCTCACGCATCACGACCCTCCTGCCACGGAACGACCGTGGCCGCTGAGTCCAAAGGAGGTGGGTTCCACATGCGTCACTACGAGGTGATGGTCATCCTCGACCCCGATCTCGAGGAGCGCGCTGTCTCCCCGCTGATCGAGAACTTCCTCTCCGTCGTCCGTGAGGGCAACGGAAAGGTCGAGAAGGTCGACACCTGGGGCCGTCGTCGTCTCGCCTACGAGATCAAGAAGAAGCCCGAGGGCATCTACTCGGTCATCGACCTGCAGGCCGAGCCTGCGGTCGTCAAGGAGCTCGACCGACAGCTCAACCTGAACGAGTCGGTCCTCCGGACCAAGGTCCTCCGTCCCGAGACCCACTGAGCACCTAGCTCAGAGGTCATCGGGTCCGAGTAGCAGCACAGCAGCCAGAAGCAATCCCGCCGAGAGGTTCCCCCATGGCAGGCGAGACCGTCATCACGGTCGTCGGCAATCTTGTCGACGACCCCGAGCTGCGCTTCACCCCGTCCGGTGCGGCGGTCGCGAAGTTCCGTATCGCGTCCACCCCCCGCACCTTCGACCGTCAGACCAACGAGTGGAAGGACGGCGAGAGCCTCTTCCTCACCTGCTCGGTCTGGCGTCAGGCGGCGGAGAACGTCGCCGAGTCGCTCCAGCGAGGCATGCGCGTCGTCGTGCAGGGCCGGCTGAAGCAGCGGTCCTACGAGGACCGTGAGGGCGTCAAGCGCACGGTCTACGAGCTGGACGTCGAGGAAGTCGGCCCCAGCCTCAAGAACGCCACGGCCAAGGTCACCAAGACCACCGGTCGCGGCGGCCAGGGCGGATACGGCGGCGGTGGCGGCGGCCAGCAGGGCGGCGGCGGTGGCGGCTGGGGTGGAAACTCCGGCGGTGGCCAGCAGGGTGGCGGCGGTGCTCCCGCCGACGACCCGTGGGCGACCGGTGCCCCCTCCGGCGGCGGCCAGCAGGCCGGTGGCGGCGGTGGCGGCTGGGGTGGGAACTCCGGCGGCGGCTACTCGGACGAGCCCCCCTTCTAGGACACGCCCCATCCAGGGCGCTTCCTCGAAGCGGCTCGTACCCCACACTTCTTGATCACACAGGAGAAACACCATGGCGAAGCCGCCTGTGCGCAAGCCTAAGAAGAAGGTCTGCGCGTTCTGCAAGGACAAGACCGCGTACGTGGACTACAAGGACACGAACATGCTGCGGAAGTTCATTTCCGACCGCGGCAAGATCCGTGCCCGCCGCGTGACCGGCAACTGCACGCAGCACCAGCGTGACGTCGCCACGGCCGTCAAGAACAGCCGTGAGATGGCGCTGCTGCCCTACACGTCCACCGCGCGATAAGGAAAGGGTGACCGACTAATGAAGATCATCCTGACCCACGAGGTTTCCGGCCTCGGTGCCGCTGGCGACGTCGTCGACGTCAAGGACGGCTACGCTCGCAACTACCTGGTCCCGCGCGGTTTCGCGATCCGCTGGACCAAGGGTGGCGAGAAGGACGTGGCGCAGATCCGCCGCGCCCGCAAGATCCACGAGATCGTGACCATCGAGCAGGCCAACGAGATCAAGGCCCAGCTCGAGGGCACGAAGGTGCGCCTGGCCGTTCGCTCCGGCGACGCCGGCCGTCTCTTCGGCTCGGTGACCCCGGCCGACATCGCCTCGGCGATCAAGACCGCGGGTGGCCCGGACGTCGACAAGCGTCGCGTCGAGCTCGGTTCGCCGATCAAGACCCTGGGCTCGCACCAGGTGTCCGTGCGTCTGCACCCCGAGGTCGCCGCGAAGCTCGGCGTCGAGGTCGTCGCCGCGTAACGCTGCCCTTGGCAGTCTGCGCTCAGCAGTGAGGAAGGGCCGTACCCCTCGGGGTGCGGCCCTTCCGCGTTTCACGTGAAACGGGAAGCGGGAAGCGGGAAGCGCAGGGGTCAGCGGGTGGCGCCCGTGACGATCCAGCGGCCCGAGCGGGCACGGAGCCAGAGCGTCAGCATCCGGACCGCCATCATCAGCGCCATCGCCCACCACACCGCCGTGAGCCCGCCGCCGAGGACGGGGATCAGAAGGGCGACCGGGGCGAAGACGGCGAGGGTCAGCAGCATGGCCCAGGCCAGGTAGGGGCCGTCCCCCGCGCCCATCAGAACGCCGTCGAGGACGAAGACCACCCCGGCGATCGGCTGCGAGAGCGCGACCACGAGCAGGGCCGGGAGCAGGGCGTCGTGGACCGCGGTGTCACGGGTGAAGAGCGGGACGTACAGGGGGCGGGCGAGGACCAGGAGCGCGCCGAGCACCACCCCCGAGACCACGCCCCACTGCACCATGCGGCGGCAGACCTGCCGGGCGCCGTCCGGGTCGTCCGCACCGAGGTAGCGGCCGATGATGGCCTGGCCCGCGATGGCGATCGCGTCGAGGGCGAAGGCCATCAGGCTCCACAGCGACAGGATGATCTGGTGCGCGGCGACCTCCGTGTCCCCCAGCCGGGCCGCGACGGCGGTGGCGATCATCAGGACCGCCCGGAGCGAGAGCGTACGGACGAGCAGCGGGACGCCGGCCCGGGCGGACGCCCGGATGCCGGAGGCGTCGGGACGGAGGGAGGCGCCGTGGCGGCGGGCGCCCCGGACGACCACGACGAGGTACGCGACGGCCATGCCGCACTGGGCGATGACCGTGCCCCAGGCGGAGCCCGCGACGCCGAGCCCGGCCCCGTAGACCAGGCCGAGGTTGAGCGCGCCGTTGGCCGCGAAGCCGCCGATCGCCACGTAGAGCGGAGTACGGGTGTCCTGGAGCCCGCGCAGGACGCCGGTGGCGGCCAGGACCACCAGCATGGCGGGGATGCCGAGGCTGGAGATCCGGAGGTAGGTGACGGCGTGGGGAGCGGCGGTGTCGGAGGCGCCGAAGACGTCGACCAGCCAGGGTGCGGCGGGCAGGGTCAGTGCGACGACGGCGGTGCCGAGGAGGAGCGCGAGCCAGATGCCGTCCATGCCCTGCCGGATGGCGGCCGGCAGGTCGCCGGCGCCCACGCGCCGGGCGACGGCCGCCGTGGTGGCGTAGGCGAGGAAGACGAAGACGCTGACGGCGGTGGAGAGCAGGGCCGCGGCGATCGCAAGGCCCGCGAGCTGGGGGGTGCCGAGGTGGCCGACGATGGCGCTGTCGACCATGAGGAAGAGCGGCTCGGCGACGAGGGCGCCGAAGGCCGGCAGGGCGAGGGAGACGATCTCGCGGTCGTGTTGGCGACGGACGGCCTTGGGGGTCGGGGGAGCCTGGCGCATGGGAGAAATCTAATCTTCCACAGGTAAGAGATACAAGGTGCTGATGACCCTTACCTGTGGAGGGTGGACGGCTTGGGATGTGGGCCGTTTGTTCTGATCTTGGCCCAGGAGGAAAACTTTTTCTCCCCCACAGCCAGTGGATGGTAAAAGCCCAGGTCACATGGGTGCTGTGGAGAGGGTTATGAGTTTGTCCACAAGGCTGTCCCCCGCTCTGTGCACAGGATCCGGCGAGTTCTCCACAGCATCTGGGCGTTCACCCACAGGGCCTGTGGATAACCGGATTGGCTGGAGCTCTCCACAGGCCTACCCTGGTCCGTCGCCCGACGTCCCGGAAGCGGTCGCGAAGCCACTCTCTGATCAGGTCCGTGGCGTGAAAGAGTGGCACGGCTAGGTCCGCGGAGCGGACGGAGGAGGTGGCTTGGTGAGCGTTCCCGAGGCCCTGGACGACCCCTGGGCCGACAGCGGACCGAGCGACCGGCTGCCCACCCGTACCCGAGGCGAGCGCGGTCGCGGCCGAGGGCGCGACGACCAGCACGAGCGGGGCGGCGAAGGCCCCTGGGACGGCGGACTCTCCGGGTTCGAGCGCGTCCCCCCGCAGGACCTCGACGCCGAGCAGTCCGTCCTCGGCGGCATGCTGCTCTCCAAGGACGCCATCGCGGAAGTCGTGGAGGTCCTCAAGGGCAACGACTTCTACAAGCCCGCCCACGAGACCGTGTACGCGGCGATCCTCGACCTCTACGCCAAGGGCGAGCCGGCCGACCCGATCACGGTCGGCGCCGAACTCACCAGGCGCGGCGAGATCACCAGGGTCGGCGGGGCCTCCTACCTCCACACCCTGGTCCAGTCGGTCCCGACCGCGGCCAACGCCGCGTACTACGCCGAGATCGTCCACGAGCGCGCCGTCCTGCGCCGCCTCGTCGAGGCGGGCACCAAGATCACGCAGATGGGGTACGCGGCCGACGGGGACGTCGACGAGATCGTGAACTCGGCCCAGGCCGAGATCTACGCGGTCACCGAGCAGCGCACCACCGAGGACTACCTGCCGCTCGGCGACATCATGGAGGGGGCGCTCGACGAGATCGAGGCGATCGGCTCCCGCAGCGGCGAGATGACCGGTGTGCCGACCGGCTTCTCCGACCTCGACTCGCTGACCAACGGCCTGCACCCCGGTCAGATGATCATCATCGCGGCCCGACCCGCCATGGGTAAGTCGACGCTCGCCCTGGACTTCGCCCGCGCGGCGTCCATCAAGCACAACCTGCCCAGCGTCATCTTCTCCCTCGAAATGGGCCGCAACGAGATCGCGATGCGTCTGCTCTCGGCAGAGGCCCGGGTCGCGCTCCACCACATGCGCTCCGGGACGATGACCGACGACGACTGGACCCGTCTGGCCCGCCGGATGCCGGACGTCTCCCAGGCGCCGCTCTACATCGACGACTCGCCGAACCTGTCGATGATGGAGATCCGGGCGAAGTGCCGACGGCTCAAGCAGCGCAACGGCCTCAAGCTCGTCATCATCGACTACCTCCAGCTCATGCAGTCGGGCGGCTCGAAGCGGCAGGAGAGCCGTCAGCAGGAGGTCTCCGACATGTCGCGAAACCTCAAGCTCCTCGCCAAGGAACTGGAGCTGCCGGTGATCGCGCTCTCCCAGCTGAACCGTGGCCCCGAGCAGCGCACCGACAAGAAGCCGATGGTCTCCGACCTGCGCGAGTCCGGCTCGATCGAGCAGGACGCCGACATGGTGATCCTGTTGCACCGCGAGGACGCCTACGAGAAGGAGTCCCCGCGCGCGGGCGAGGCGGACATCATCGTCGGCAAGCACCGAAACGGCCCGACGGCCACGATCACCGTCGCCTTCCAGGGCCACTACTCCCGCTTCGTGGACATGGCCCAGACCTGACGGGTTTCGTACGGCCCGCCCCTCGCATCACGCGAGGGGCGTTTTTCCGGCTCGCGATCCTAGGGCTCTTAGTTTATAACTAGGGCTCCTAGGTTATTCGGGAGGAAGCATGGCTCGGGCGGGACTGTCGGCGGAGCGAGTGACGGCCGTGGGCGCCGAGTTGGCGGACGAGGTCGGGTTCGAGCGGGTGACCATGGCGCAGGTGGCACGGCGGCTGGGCGTGAAGGACGCGAGCCTCTACACACATGTGCGCGGTCTTGAGGACCTGCGCGGGAGGATCGCGCTCCTCGCGGCGGACGAGAAGACCCTCCGCATCGCCGAGGCCACCGCCGGGCGGGCGGGCAAGGACGCGCTGGTCGCGTTCGCCGACGCCTGGCGGGAGTACGCCCACCGGCACCCGGGCCGCTACGCCGCGACCCAGAGCACGGTACGGATCGACCCCGAGCTGGCCGTGGACGCGCCCGGGCCCCGGCGGGCGGTCGAGCTGACCTACGGGATGCTGCGCGGCTACGGCCTCGCCGAACCCGATCTGACCGACGCTGTACGGCTGCTGCGCAGCACCTTCCACGGGTTCGTCGCCCTGGAGGCGACGGGCCGGTTCGCGCACGAGCGGACGCCGCAGCAGTCGTGGACCCGGGCCCTCGACGCCCTGCACGTCCTCCTGGAGCACTGGCCCGCTTCCCGAGAAGGAGACCCCTCGTGACCGACGTGACCACCGGTGGCCTGCGCGTGAACGGCGCGACCCTGCATTACGAGGTGCGTGGCCGCGGCCCGCTCCTGCTGCTGATCCCCGGAGGAGCGGGCGGCGCGGCCTCCTTCGACGGCGTCGCCGACGAACTGGCGTCCTCGTACACGGTCGCGATCTACGACCCGCGCGGCATGTCCCGCAGCGTGCTGGACGATCCGGGAGCCGAGCAGAGCGTCGTCGAGCACGCCGAGGACGCGTTCCGGCTCGTCGAGCTGCTGTCACCGGACGAGCCGGCCCGGGTGTTCGGCGCCAGCTCGGGTGCGATCACCGCCCTGCACCTGCTCACCGTCCATCCCGAACGCCTCTCCCGCGTCGTGGCGCACGAGCCGCCCGTGGTGGAGGTCCTGCCGGACGCGGCCGAGCACCGTGCCCTCGTCGCCCGGGTGACCGAGACCCTGCGCACCCAGGGGCTCATGCCGGCGATGGGCGAGTTCGCGGCGGGTCTGAGGAAGGAGGGCGCCCCCGTCGGGCCGGAGGCCGGCACCGCGCTTCCGCCGCAGGCGGTGGCGCGTGCGGAGCGGACGATGGCGAACCTGCCGTACTTCGTGGGGAGCATCGTGCCCCGCTTCATGGCCTACGTCCCCGACGCCGACCGCCTGGAGGCGCTGGCGGACCGGCTCGTGCTCGCCGGCGGCCAGGATTCGCGCGGCGAACTTCCCTACCGTGCGGCCGCGTTCCTGGCCGAAAGGCTCGGCACCACCCTCCGGCACTTCCCCGGCGGACACACCGGCCTGACCACACATCCCGACGAGTTCGGCGAACTCCTGCGGAAGGCCCTGGCCGTCCCGGCCTGAGGTCCGGAGCGGTTCGAGCACCGGGGTCG
This sequence comes from Streptomyces bikiniensis, assembly GCF_000716625.1. NCBI lineage: Bacteria > Bacillati > Actinomycetota > Actinomycetes > Kitasatosporales > Streptomycetaceae > Streptomyces > Streptomyces bikiniensis. Next base: position 121,324 of record NZ_JNXJ01000011.1, read on the forward strand.
TGGCCCTGGTGGGGCTCCCGGGGCGCGGGATCGCGTTGGATGGGTGCCATGACGACATCTTTCGAAGCTCTGCTGCCCGGAACCGCGCGAGCCCTGCTGCACCGGGTCGCGGTGGCCCAGTCCGAGGGGCGGGCGCCCTCCCTCGTGGGAGCGGTGGTCCGTGACGGAGCGCTGGTGTGGAGCGGGTCGCGCAGTTGCGTGGACGGCCACGCGCCGGACGCCGACACGCAGTTCAGGATCGGCTCGATCACCAAGGTGTTCACCGCCGTCCTGGTGATGCGGCTGCGGGACGAGGGGGTCCTCCGGCTGGACGATCCGCTGGAGCTGCATCTGAAGGGGACGGGCGTCGGCGAGGTGACGATCGCTCAACTCCTCTCCCACAGCGGCGGACTCGCGGCCGAGACGCCCGGCGCGTGGTGGGAGCGCTCGTCCGCCGCGCTGCGGCCGGAGCTCTCCGACGTCCTGGGGGAGCGGCCCTTCCTCCAAGCGCCGGGACGCCGCCACCACTACTCCAACCCCGGCTACACCCTGCTGGGTTCCCTGGTCGAGGAGCTGCGCGGGCGGCCCTGGGAGGAGGTGCTGCGCCGCGAGATCCTGGAACCGCTGGGGATGGACCGTACGACGGCCGATCCGGTCGCCCCGCACGCCGGCGGCTGGGCGGTGCACCCCTGGGCCGATGTGATGCTGCCCGAACCGTCCGAGGACCTCGGTCTGATGGCGCCGGCGGGCCGGCTCTGGTCGACGGCGGCCGACCTCGCCCGGTTCGCCACTTTCCTCGCGGAGGGGGACGAGCGCGTGCTCGGCGCGGCCTCCGTGGCGGAGATGCGTGCCCCGGCCTCCGTGCCGGGCGAGGGGGACTGGGAGGGGAGCTACGGACTCGGGCTCCAGCTCCTCCGCCGGGACGGCCGGACCCTGATCGGCCACACCGGCTCCCTGCCGGGCTTCGTCGCCTGTCTGTGGGTGAGCGTGGAGGACGGCCTTGCGGGGATCGCCCTCGCCAACGCCACCTCGGGGCCGCTGGTGGGGGCCGTGGCCGCCGATCTCGTACGGATCGTGGCGGAGGCTGAGCCGAGGCTCCCGGAGCCGTGGCGACCCCTTCCCGCGGCGGAGGTCGACGCGGAGCTGCTGTCCCTGACCGGGCCCTGGTACTGGGGCACGTACGCCTACGGGCTGCGGCTCGGCCCCGAGCGCGGTGTGGTGCTCGAACCCCTGAAGGGCGCCGGACGACGGGCCCGGTTCCGGGCGCTGCCCGACGGCGGCTGGGTCGGGCTGAACGGCTACTACGAGGGGGAGACGCTTCGGGTGGTGCGGCGCCCGGACGGAAGCGTGAGCCACCTCGACCTCGGCTCCTTCGTCTTCACCCGCGAGCCGTACGAGCCGGGGGAGGCGGTGCCGGGAGGCGTGGACGAGGCGGGCTGGCGGGGCCTCTGAGCCCCTTGGCCGGAGGCTCTGCGGTACGGGCTGTCGTTTCACGTGAAACCGGGCGTTTCACGTGAAACGGAGCACGGGGGCGCACACGTCAGAGGGACTTCTTGAATCCCACGTGGGAGGCCTCGAAGCCGAGCCGCTCGTAGAAGCGATGGGCATCGGTGCGGGTGGCGTCGGAGGTCAGCTGGACGAGGCTGCAGCCCTGTCGGCGCGACTCCTCGACGGCCCACTCGATGAGCTGTGTCCCGAGGCCGCTGCCGCGCTCGTCGGCATGGATGCGGACGGCTTCGATGATCGAACGGGTGGCCCCCTGGCGGGAGAGCCCCGGGATGATCGTCAGCTGAAGAGTGCCGACGACCTTGCCCTCGCGCACGGCCACGACGGGAAGCTGATGAGGGTCGTTCGCCAAGCGCTCGAAGGCGGCGAGGTACGGGGTGAGGTCGTCGGGGGACTCGCGCTGCGCACCCAGCGGGTCGTCGGCGAGCATCGCGACGATGGCAGGAAGGTCTTCCACGGTGATCGGGCGCATTTCAAGATCGCTCATGAGGCGCAGCGTACGCCCGGCCGTCTCCGTGCCGGGGGTCAGACGGGGGCGCCCACGCCCTCCACGACCCGGACCAGCGGCGCCAGCTCGGGGTTCTTGGCCGCTTCGTCGAGAGCCTCGCGCAGGGCGCTGTCGTTGGTGGGCCGGGCCTCTTCGAGGAGCTTCAGGCCCTCCTCGGTCACATCGGTGTAGATGCCGCGCCGGTCGGTGGCGCAGAGGTAGCGGGTGAGCAGCCCCCGGTCCTCAAGACGGGTGACGAGCCGGGTGGTGGCGCTCTGGCTGAGCACGACCGCGTCGGCGACCTGCTTCATCTGGAGGTGCCCGCCGGGGCCGTTGTGCTGGCGGCTGAGGACGTCGAGCAGCGAGTACTCCCGCACGCTCAGGCCGTGACGGGACTCCAGGGCGCGCTCCAGGTGGGACTCGATCCTGCCGTGCAGCAGGGAGAGGGCGCACCAGCGCTGGGAGAGTGCGGTGAGTGCGGGGTCCGTCGCGGTCATGGTCTCTCCTCGGTCTCTCCTCGGCACCGGAGCGGCTTGGATCCAGCGTAAAGGATGAGACGCAATAATGCGCGTCTGCAAGTAATTCTGTTCCCGGATGCCCGGATGCCCGGATGCCCGGATGCCCGGATGCCCGGATGCCCGGATGCCCGGAGCCGGTCGAGGGGCGGGCCACCCGGCTCCGGGGTGCTCCGGGGTACGTCGTGTCGGCCGCCTATCCGGCCGCGACCGTGAGGGGGGCGAAGCGGCGGCGCCAGTCGCCGGGGAGGTCGGACAGGGAGCGGACCATCACCGAGTTCGTGGCGATCGGGTCGACGCCGTTCTCCTTCACCCAGCTCAACAGAGACGTGTGGCGTACGTCGATGTCCGTGCGCAGGGGGCGGTCGGAGGCGGCTGCCAGAGAGGCGATCAGGGCCTTGGCCGTGGCCGGGTCCCGGGCGATCAGCGGTCCGACGACATGGGTGTCCATGTTGGGCCAGGCCGCCGCGAAGCCCGTGATCTCGCCGTTCTCCTCCGCGACCCGGAGATGGTCGGCGAAAGCGGGGAGCCGGGTGATCACATGGGTGCGGTCGAGACCGAAGACCTCCAGGTCCAGGCGGAGGATCGCCTGGAGATCGTCCGCCGTCGCCGGGCGCACCGGGACGGCCGGAGCGGGCGTGGCGAAGGTGAAGCGCCCGCGCACCATCTCCGCACGGCTCGTCTCCGTGAAGTCCAGCTGCTCGTAGAGCGGCTGCCCGTTCGCCGTGGCGTGCAGGGTGAGCGGGGTGTCCCCGACCTCCTCCAGGACGTGTCGCATGAGCCGGCGTCCCACCCCTTGGCGCGCGTACCGCTCGGCGACGAGCACCATGCCGATCGCGGCGAGTCCCGGCCCGTACGAGGTGACCACACAGCAGGCGAGCAGCCCCTCGCCCGTGGGGTCGTCGATGCCGTACCCGGTACCGACGGTGAGCAGGAAGCCCCACTTGTGCTCCTCACGGGGCCATCCCCGGTTCTCGGAGAGGTCGGCGCAGGCGAGGAGGTCGCCGGGGGTGAGGCGCCGGACGGGAAGTTGTGCGAGGGCGGTGGGAGAAATCGGCATGCCTTTCAGGCTGTCCGACGCGTTGATCTTCCGTCCACTGCTTTACCGGATCCGGTCGCCTCCCGGAGGAGTGTTCGTCCCACCTCGTGGCATACGAACCGTGGCATACGAACGATGTTTCACGTGAAACCCGGAGTGAGGCGGTCCCACCGTGCTTCTGCCGGAGCCGGCTTCTGCCGGACCTGCCGGTCCCGGCTTCCGCCGAGCCCGCCGGACCTGCCGGAAAAATCCTGGTCCAAAACAGCGGAGCTTAGCCAGAAACCCGGCCCTATGGACCGAGAACACCGCTTTCCGTCCCCGAAGGCGGTCGGACCCCTCATGCTGCGTTCACGGAAGCCCGGCCAGCACAAGGCGAGGCACATGATGGATGCTCCGACCCCCACGACGGACGCGAAGGACGCGGACGAGCACGAACCCCCGGTGGTGGACGGGAAGGCACCCCCGATATCCCGAGGACCCTCCGTCGACGCGGTCCTCGTCCGCCGCACCCTGGCGGAGATCGCGCCGGTCGCCGACCGGGTGACCTCGTACTTCTACGCCCTGCTCTTCGTGCAGAACCCCGGGCTGCGCGACATGTTCCCCGTCGCCATGGACACCCAGCGGGACCGGCTGCTCAAGGCCCTCCTGACGGCGGCCGAGCACCTGGACGACACCCCGGTCCTCACCGCGTACCTGGAGAACCTCGGCAGGGGGCACCGGAAGTACGGCACCCACTCCGCCCACTACCCGGCCGTCGGCGAGGCCCTCATCGGAGCCCTCGCCCGGTACGCGACGAAGACCTGGAACGACGGGACCCAGGCGGCCTGGGTGCGTACGTACACGACGATCTCCCAGATCATGATCGACGCGGCGGCGGCGGACGAAAGGTCCGCTCCCGCCTGGTGGCACGCCGAGGTGGTCTCCCACGACCTGCGCACCCCGGACGTCGCCGTCGTCACCCTCCGGCCCAACCAGCCCTACCCCTTCCTCGCCGGGCAGTACACGACGCTGGAGACCCCGTGGTGGCCGCGGATCTGGCGCCACTACTCCTTCGCCTCGGCGCCGCGACCGGACGGGCTGCTCTCCCTCCACGTCAAGGCCGTCCCGGCCGGCTGGGTCTCCAACGCGCTGGTCCACCGGGCGCGCCCCGGCGACGTGCTGCGGCTCGGGCCGCCGAGCGGCTCCATGACGGTCGACCACTCCACGGACACCGGACTGCTCTGCCTGGGCGGCGGCACGGGGATAGCGCCGATCAAGGCCCTGGTCGAGGACGTCGCCGAACACGGGGACCGGCGGCCGGTCGACGTCTTCTACGGGGCGCGCAGCGGGCACGACCTCTACGACATCGACACGATGCTGCGGCTCCAGAAGACCTTCCCCTGGCTCTCCGTCCACCCGGTCACCGGGGCGCAGGGGCACCTCCCGGACGCGGTCTGCCGCTACGGGCCCTGGGGGGAGCGCGACGCCTACCTCTCGGGCCCGCTGGGCATGGTCCGGCGCGGAGTGGACGCGCTGCGGGGAGCGGGAGTCCCCTCGGAGCGCATCCGCCACGACTTCCTCGCCGAGCTGGCTCCCGCGGGCTCCGGTTGATCCGGCCCCGGTCAGCCCAGGTCCGGGGCGTGCATCGCGCGGACGCCCTCGATGTTGCCGTCGAGGTAGTGGCGCAGGGAGAGCGGGACGAGGTGCACGGCCGCGATGCCGACCCGGGTGAAGGGCACCCGCACGATCTCGTACTCGCCGACGGGCTCCTCGATCTCGGGTCCGTGCCGCAGGGAGGTGTCCATGGAGCCGAGCCGGCACACGAAGAAGTGCTGGACCTTCACGCCGGAGATCCCGCCGTCGACGATGTGCTCGACGGTGTCGACGAAGCACGGGACCACGTCGGTGATCTTGGCGCCCAGCTCTTCGAGCACTTCGCGGTGCAGGGCTTCGACGACGGTGGAGTCGGTGGGCTCCACGCCGCCGCCGGGCGTGAGCCAGTAGGGATCCATCCCCGGCTTGGTCCGCTTGATGAGGATGAGGTCGTCCCCGTCGAGCAGGATGGCGCGTGCGGTGCGCTTGATCACGGGCCGTTCGGTCATGTGAAGAAAATGGCCCGTGCGGAGGAGGCTGAAACGCGCCGGTCCCCCGCGGCTCACCAGTCCTCGGCGGCGTTCAGCAGCGCCTCGTGCGCCCGGGCGAGGTGGGCGAGCGCGAGCGTTCCCGTCCGTACGACCAGGAAGTAGGTCCGCAGCGGGGGCACCGGGGGATCGAGGAGCGCCACGAGCCTCCCCTGCTCCAGGGCCTCCTCGCAGAGGTAGCGCGGCAGGACGGCGAGCCCCGACCCGGAGGCGGCGGAGTCCCGTACGGCCCGCAGGTCGGGGGCGATCACGGTGGCTGCGGCGGCCGGCCCGGTCTCGAAGACGCTCGCCCAGTAGCGGGACACGAACGGCAGTGACTCGTGCACCTCGACCACCGGAAGCTGCTCCAGGACCACGGCGCCCTTGCTCAGGAGCACCTCGGGGGAGAGCCGGGCGGCCCAGCGCGGCGCCGCGACCAGGACGTGCTCCTCGTCGCAGAGCGGAGTGGAGTGGACCAGGCCGCCGCGCGGGCGGGCGGTGGTGATGGCGAGGTCGTGGTGGCCGGCGGCGAGGCCGTCGAGGACCTCCTCCGTGGTGACCGGGAAGGAGGTCCGCACGGCGAGGCCCCGGCCGACCAGCGGGGTGAGGGCGGGCAGCGCGCGGAGCGCGGTGAACTCCGGTGGCCCGGCGACGTGGAGGGTCCGGATGCCGCCCTCCTCGTCGAGCCCGGTCTCGGTGATCTCGACGAGGGCGTCCAGGTGCGGCGCGGCGCGGTGGGCCAGCTCGTCGCCGATGGTGGTCGGGGTGACGCCGCGCGCCCGTCTGTGGAAGAGAGGCCGCCCCAACTGGCGTTCGAGCGTCCGGATCTGGCTGGTGACCGCGGGCTGCGAGAGACCCAGGAGGGCCGCGGCCCGGGTGAAGGAGCCGGCCCGGTGCACCGTGACGAACGTCCGTAGTAGGGCAAGATCCATGTCCGCCCCCTCCCGGCCGCGGGGCCGTTCGACTCAGGCGGTCGGCTGACAGCGCCTCGGGACCGTCCAACTATAAATAAGTCGATAGGTCTCTGTCGCTACCGTGATTGGACACTGACGCAGGGTCAACTAGCCTTGTGCAGGCGGTTTCCGCGCGTGGAACCGAGGGCGTTCCGAGCCACGAGGGGGGGAGGCTCGGAGCGCCCCGCTCCACACGGGAAGACCCGTACCCGCTGATCAGCCGGTGGAACCCGCCGCGTCGAGGGCGTGCAGCACATCGGCGATCAGGTCCTCGGGGTCCTCGGCGCCGACGGAGAAGCGGATGAAGCCCTCCGCCACCGCGTCCCCGCCCCAGCGCCCGCGCCGCTCCGCCGTGGAGCGCACCCCGCCGAAGCTGGTGGCGTCGTCCACGAGCCGCAGCTCCTCCAGGAACCGCTCGGCCCGCTTCCGGTCCGCCAGTTCGAAGGAGACCACCGGACCGAAGCGCCGCATCTGCCGGACGGCCACCGCGTGCGAGGGGTCGTCGGGAAGGCCCGGGTAGCGCAGCCCGGTGACGTCCGCCCGGCCGGCGAGCGTCCGCGCCAGCTCCAGGGCGGTCGCGCACTGGCGGTCGATCCGCAGCTGGAGCGTGGCGAGCGAGCGGTGGGCGAGCCAGGCCTCCATGGGGCCGGGGATGGCGCCGACGATCTTGCGCCAGCGCCGCACCTCCGCGGCCCGCTCGGGATCGCGGCAGCTCACGTGGCCGAGCAGCACGTCGCCGTGCCCGGTCATGCCCTTGGTGTCGCTGGCGACGGAGAAGTCCGCGCCCAGCTCCAGGGGCCGCTGGCCGAGCGGGGTGGCGAGGGTGTTGTCGACGGCGACGAGCGCGCCCGCGGCGTGCGCCTCGCGCACCAGGCGGCGGATGTCGCAGACGTCGAGCCCGGGGTTGGACGGGGTCTCGATCCACAGCAGCCGGGCCCCTTCGAGGACGGCGAGCTGTCCGTCGCCCCCGGTCGGCGCGGTGCGGACCTCGATGCCGTACGCCCGCAACTGCTCGTGGAGCAGGGGCAGCGCCTGGTAGCCGTCGGTCGGGAGCACGACCGCGTCGCCGGACTTCAGCTGGGAGAGGAGGACGGCGGAGATCGCGGCCATGCCGGAGGCGAAGACCAGCGTCTCGACGCCCTCCTCCCCCGGCGCCTCCAGCTCGCCGATCGCCCGCTCCAGAAGGGTCCAGGTGGGGTTCTCGTCCCGGCCGTAGGTGTACGGGCCGGTGGGCTCGCCCGGCAGGTGGAAGTGGGCGGCGAACACCGGTCCCGGAAGGGTCGGCTCGTACTTCACCGGCTCGGGCAGCCCGGCCCGCACCGCGCGGGTCCCGTCGCCGAGCGCGGCGGCCTTCCGGTCGGGGCCGGAGGCGTGTTCCTCGTGCGTCACGGTGCCCACTCAGTCCCGGTCGGGGAGCACGACGTTCAGTGCCCACGAGACGACGGAGATGATCAGACCGCCCAGGACCGCGGTCCAGAAGCCCTCCACGTGGAAGCTGAGGTCGAGCTTGTCGGCCAGCCAGGAGGTGAGGAGCAGCATCAGGGCGTTCACCACGAGGGTGAAGAGGCCGAGCGTCAGGACGAAGAGGGGAAGCGTGAACAGCTGGACGACCGGCTTCACCAAGAAGTTCACCAGGCCGAAGACGAGCGCGACGAGAATGAGGGTCAGGACCTTCTTGCCGGTGCTCTCGCCGGTCAGGGTGATGTCCTGGAGCAGCCAGATGGCGACTCCCAGGGCGCCCGCGTTCGCGAGCGTCTTGACTACGAAATTCATCATGTGTCTGATCGTGGCAGACGTGATCGGGCCGAGGGCAGGAGCGGACGGGCGATGAAGGCATTCCGGCTGGACGAACTGGAGGCGGAGCGTGCCGCGAACAAGGGCGCGTACCTCCAGTTCCTGCGGGAGCGGAACATGTCGGTCGGCCTGTACGCGCTCGACGCCGGGGAGCTCGACCCCCAGCAGCCGCACCGCCAGGACGAGGTGTACTTCGTGGTGAGCGGCCGGGCGGCGATCACGGTGGGGACGGAGACGACCCAGGTGGCGCGCGGCAGCGTGGTCTACGTGCCGGCCGGGGTGGAGCACAAGTTCCATCACATCAGCGAGGACCTGCGGGTCATGGTGGTGTTCTCGCCCCCGGAGGGCTGAGCGGCCGGAGGGCCGGCCCCGGAGGACCGCCCCCGGGCGGCCGACTTCGGAGGACTTCCTCCGGAGGGCCGAGCGATCGGAAGGCCGGCCCCGGGTCGCGGGGCCGGTACCGCCCCGGCCCCCTAGGGGGCGGATCAGGGGAGAGCGGGGGCCCTGCGGCCCCCGTGGGCCCCTTCCGCCGCCTAGCCTTGAGGATGTTCGGCGCGGAGTGCGCGGGACGGTTCTTCGGAAGCGAGGTAGGACGATGGCCGCACGGGAGATGCTCGCGGGAATGCCCTGGTGGGTGAAGTGGGTCGCCATACCCGCCCTCGCCCTGCTCGTCTTCGGCGGACTGATCACCAGCGTCCTGACCTTCGTGATCGGTCTCCTCTTCAAGGTGCTGCTCTTCGTGGCCCTCGTCGCCGGACTGATCTACGTCGTACGGAAGTTCAGCTCCTCCGGCCGGTCGCGCGAGGACTGGTAGCACAAGCCACTCATCGGTACGGCGGCAAGGGAGAGTGTTAGCCCGGGCGGGGGAACGGGCCGGGCTCAACGGGGTGGGGGCCCGGAGGCTCCCACTACAGTGGAATCTCTCCGCCGCGATGGGGACTACAGGCGTAGACCTCCTTACCGACCAGCGGTTTCCCAGGCCCGGCGGGCGCGGGGGCGGCCCCCGCGGGCGGGTGCGACGCATCCGTCGTCACGCCTGGGGGTGACCTTTGGCCATGGCTACGCAGACGACCGCTCCAACCCTGATCGGCTCGGTGCAGCGAGCGCTGAGACTCCTGGAGGCGGTGGCCTCCCACCCGGACGGTGCCCCGGCGAAACAGCTCGCCCGCGAGACCGGCCTTCCGCTGCCCACCACGTACCACCTGCTCCGCACCCTGACGCACGAGGGTTATCTGCTCCGCGAGAAGGGCGTGTTCGTCCTGGGGGACGCCGCCATCCGGCTGGCCGCCGGTGGAGCCGTGCAGAATCGTCGCATCAAGATCGAAAACTCTCTCGCCCGCTGGCGGGACGAGATCGGCGTCCCGATCTACTTCGCCGTCTACCGGGAGGGAGAGGTCGAGCTCGTCGCCGTCGCCGACACCCCCTCCGCCCCCGCAGTGGAGGAATGGGCCGATTTCCGCGAGACGGCGCACGCCCACGCGATCGGGCAGTGCATCTTGAGCCAACTTGATCCGAAAACCCGTCAAGACCACCTTGACCGCCACCCGGTGGAAACCATCACCCCGTACACGGTGAGTAACCGGAGTGTGCTTTTGGATCGTTTGGGTGGTTTGGGGAGAATGGAACCCCTGGTGGAGCGTCAGGAATATGCGCTCGGCACGGTCTGCGCCGCAATCCCCATCACGGCGGGCTCCGCAGCGGCCGCAATGGCCATTTCCCTCCCCCTCCACCAGCAAGAACGGTTGCTCCCAGCGATCGAGCGACTACGCACGGAGATCGGGCGGCTCTTCGGATCGCTCGCGTTCTCTATCAGTATCTGAAAAATCACTCCTTGTGATCTGCTAGTGCTTACAGCACGATTGCGTCAAGAGGGCCACGGGGGATCATTCCTGGCCGTTTCGGTCACAGCTTTCAGCAGCTGTGTTTACACAACTGCTTGATCTACTGCGGGGTACATGATGCGAGAGTCGGTTCAGGCCGAGGTCCTGATGAGCTTCCTCGTCTCCGAGGAGCTCTCCTTCAAGATCCCGGTCGAACTGCGGTATGAGACCCGGGATCCCTACGCGGTGCGGATGACGTTCCATCTCCCCGGGGACGCACCCGTGACCTGGGCCTTCGGCCGTGAGCTGCTGCTCGACGGGATCAACCGGCCCAGCGGGGACGGCGATGTCCACATCGCCCCGACCGAGCCCGAACGGCTCTCGGACGTCTCCATCCGGCTCCAGGTCGGCGGCGACCGCGCTCTGTTCCGGGCCAGCGCGCCACCCCTCGTCGCCTTCCTCGACCGCACGGACAAGCTGGTTCCGCTCGGTCAGGAACGGACGCTCGGCGACTTCGAGGACAATCTGGAGGCGGCGCTGGGCCGGATCCTGGCCGAGGAGAACGCCGGACCGGCCTGAAACGGACGCACCGTCACCGAGCCGACCTGATCCGGGTTCCGCCCGGACGCCTCCCGGCCCTTCTGCGTAGCCGACCCCCCGAGCCGGCACGCCGACGGACCGTACGTACCACCTCTCGCGTTCACGTCACTTGGCGCGGCGGCGGCGTCCGCCCCGCGCCGACGAGGGCTTCCGGCCGCCGGTCCCCGGGCGGCCGGCCCCCTCCGCGCGGTCGGCGGAGACCACGAGCGCCGCGAGTGCCGTGGTGACCGGGACGGACGCCACCAGGCCGATCGAGCCGACCAGTGTCCGGACGATCTCCTCGGCCACCAGCTCGCTGTTGGCCACCGTCCCCATGCTGCTCTGCGCGATGGAGAAGAGCAGCAACAGCGGCAGGGCGGCGCCCGCGTAGGCGAGCACCAGCGTGTTCACGACCGAGGCGATGTGGTCGCGGCCGATCCGGATCCCCGCCCGGTACAGGCCGCGCGGCCCCATGCCCGGATCGGCCTGGTGCAGCTCCCAGACGGCCGAGGTCTGGGTGACCGTCACGTCGTCGAGCACACCGAGCGAACCGATGATCACACTGGCCAGCAGGAGACCGGACATGTCGATGTCCGGATAGAGCCCCTTGATCAGGCCGGTGTTGTCGTCGGTGTTGCCGCTGAGCGAGGCCCAGCCGATGAAGAGCGAACCGAGCAGCCCGATGAGCAGCAGCGAGATCAGCGTGCCGAGCACCGCGACCGAGGTGCGGGCCGAGAGCCCGTGGCACATGTAGAGCGCGATCAGCATGATCGCGCTCGACCCGACCACCGCCACGACCAGCGGGTTCGACCCCTGCAGGATCGCGGGCAGGATGAAGAACGTCAGCACCAGGAAGCTCACGGCGAGCGCGATCAGGGCCATGAGCCCCCGCATCCGCCCGACCACCACGACCGCGAGGGCGAAGATGCCGGCGAGCACCGCCATCGGCACCTTGCGGTTCACGTCCGTCACCGCGTACTGGAGGTCGTACGGGGCGTCGGGTGCGTACGCCACCACCACGCCCTGTCCCTCCTCCAGTTGGCGCGGTGCGCCCGGCTGCACGATCTCGGTGAACTCGCGCCCCTTGTTCGGGCCGGTGGTGACCTCGATCCTGGCCCTCTTGCACTCCCCCTGCTGGGACTCGACCGCCTCGCGCCCCTCCGGGGTGGAGGTGTCCCCGGTCGGCGGGACCTGACCGGCGTTCACGACCTTGCAGTCGACGTGCTCGACGGAGACGACCCTGCCCTGCTCGGTCTGCCGGTCGAAACCGACGCCGGTGCGCTCGTGCGGCGGGGCGCCGCCGGGCCACAGGGCCACGAGCCCCACCAGTACGGCGGTGGCGAAGGGGACCAGGACGGCGGCGATGACCTTGCGCAGGTGCCGGGACACGGGGGCGGCGGGTCCGTGGCTGTGGCTGTGGCCGTGACCGGATCCGTGCCCTTGGCCGTGCCCGGAACCGGGCCCGTGGCCGTGGGACGACGGTCCCGGACCGTGGGAGTGGTCGTGCGGCTCGGGGGTCTGCTGGGGGGAAGTCACCGACCGATCATCGCAAGAACGGCGGGGGCCCACTGTTCAGCACGCCCGGGATGACGCTAGCGTGGTGGCACCTTTGCACACGCGGGAGCTCGGAGCACCGGGCTGAGAGGGCGCTGATCACCGTACGCGCGTACCGATGTACGTACGGGAGGAGGCTGCGCCGACCGCCGAACCTGTTACCGGGTAATGCCGGCGTAGGGAGATCGGTCTCATGACCATTCAGGACGCACGCACGCCTGCCACCAGCCAGGAAGGCCGCACGCCGGGCTGGCACAAGGGATACGTCCAGGGCTCGCGCCCCGACCTGCGGGTGCCCGTCCGGCAGGTGCACCTCACCAACGGCCGGGACGTCACGCTGTACGACACCTCCGGCCCGTACACCGACCCCGCCGTCGACACCGACGTGCGGCGGGGCCTGCCGCCGCTGCGCGAGAACTGGATCATCGCGCGCGGCGACACCGAGGAGTACGCGGGCCGCCCGGTCCGCCCCGAGGACGACGGCATCAAGCACACCTCGCCGCGCGGCGGCGGGCTCAGGAACCTCGACGCGGTCTTCCCCGGCCGTCCCCGCCTGCCGCGCCGGGGCCGCTCCGGCCAGGCGGTGACGCAGCTCGCGTACGCCCGCCGTGGCGAGATCACGCCGGAGATGGAGTACGTCGCGATCCGCGAGAACGTCTCCCCCGAGGTCGTGCGGGAGGAGATCGCGGCGGGCCGGGCCGTGCTCCCGGCGAACGTCAACCACCCGGAGATCGAGCCGATGATCATCGGCAAGCGGTTCCTGGTGAAGGTCAACGCCAACATCGGCAACTCCGCCGTCACCTCCTCCATCGAGGAGGAGGTGGAGAAGATGACCTGGGCGACCAAGTGGGGCGCCGACACGGTCATGGACCTGTCCACCGGCCGCAACATCCACACCACCCGCGAGTGGGTGCTGCGCAACTCCCCCGTGCCGATCGGCACCGTGCCGCTCTACCAGGCCCTGGAGAAGGTCGACGGCAAGGCCGAGGAGCTGAGCTGGGAGGTCTACAAGGACACGGTGATCGAGCAGGCCGAGCAGGGCGTCGACTACATGACGGTGCACGCCGGCGTCCTCCTGCCGTACGTGCCGCTCACCGCGCGCCGCAAGACCGGCATCGTCTCGCGCGGCGGCTCGATCATGGCCGCCTGGTGCCTCGCGCATCACAAGGAGAACTTCCTCTACACGCACTTCGAGGAGCTCTGCGAGATCCTGGCGGCGTACGACGTCACGTACTCGCTCGGCGACGGCCTGCGCCCCGGCTCGATCGCGGACGCCAACGACGCCGCCCAGTTCGCGGAGTTGAAGACGCTCGGCGAGCTGAACACGATCGCCAAGCGGCACAACGTGCAGACGATGATCGAGGGCCCCGGGCACGTCCCGATGCACAAGATCAAGGAGAACATCGACCTCCAGCAGGAGATCTGCGAGGAGGCGCCGTTCTACACGCTCGGCCCGCTGACCACGGACGTCGCGCCCGCGTACGACCACATCACCTCCGGCATCGGCGCGGCGATGATCGCCTGGTGGGGCACGGCCATGCTCTGCTACGTGACGCCCAAGGAGCACCTGGGCCTGCCCAACCGCGACGACGTGAAGACCGGTGTCATCACGTACAAGATCGCGGCCCACGCGGCGGACCTCGCCAAGGGGCACCCGGGCGCGCAGGAGTGGGACGACGCGCTCTCGGACGCGCGCTTCGAGTTCCGCTGGGAGGACCAGTTCAACCTGGCCCTCGACCCGGACACCGCGCGCGAGTTCCACGACGAGACGCTGCCGGCGGAGCCCGCGAAGACCGCGCACTTCTGTTCGATGTGCGGTCCGAAGTTCTGCTCGATGAAGATCTCCCAGGACATCCGCCGCGAACACGGCGGTACGGAGCAGGAGATCGAGGCCGGCATGGCGGAGAAGTCGAAGGAGTTCGCGGCGGCGGGCAACCGTGTGTACCTGCCGCTCGCGGAGACGGGCGGTGGCTCGGCCGGTTGATCCGGCCGCCTCGGCGGAGGGGGCCCGCCAGGTCACCAGGCCCGGCCGGCCCGCCTCCGCGAAGCCCACCGCGAACGGCTTGTCGCCGTCGTCCGTCACCAGGTGGACGCTGCGCTCCGTCACGCTGTCGCCCGGCGGGACCGTCCGGGCGACCCGGTCGGACGGGCAGCCGGGGATCTTCCCGCCGGACCTGCCGAGGACGTAGGGGGTCTTCCCTCGTATCCGCCGATCGCCCTCGGTGAGCAGACGGACCCGGCCCGTCTGGTCGGGGTGGAGGTTCCTCGGCCCGGGATCGGTGGAGGTGACCACCACGTAGTACGGGACGCCGCGCCGCTCGTTCTCGTTCAGGAGGAGGTCCAGGGCCGCGAGGCCGGCCGCGTCCCCCCGGCGTACGGACACCGGCGTGGCGGGCAGTTCGAGGACGCCGTCCTCGCGGGCGTCCCACCGGACGCGGAAGACGCCGCCCGGCTCCGCCAGCCCGGCGGACGCCGCCTTGAGGCCCCCCTCGACGGGCCGCGTGGCGACCGCACCGCCTTCGTCGAGGTAGCCGTCGGCGTTGTGCGTCAGCGACAGCACACCCACGCCCTCGGGCAGCACATAGGTCGCACAGGTGTCGTACGAGTCGCCGGGCGCCGGCATCGTCGGCGCGGTGGCCGCGCAGGGCAGGTCGACCCCGCCCGGCCTGCCCCCGCCGCCGTAGGCCTTCTCCCCCTGCGTCCAGTCGGTGCTGTTCAGGAAGAGGTCGTTGTGCACCATGTCGGCTTCGGGGAACATCCTCCGGCCGGTGGTGGTGACCTGGAAGGTGAGGCAGTGGGGAACCCTGTTCCTCGGTTCCCGGTCCACGCGCGCCCCCTCCATGTCCTCCTTCGAGCCCCGGACCAGGCTCTTGGCCGTGATCCTGAGCTCGTACGACCGGTGGACGACGTCCCGTGCCCCGGTCCGCACCGGCAGGTCCGTCCAGGGGGCGGGTCTCTTCACGACCCGCTTCGGGGCGGACCCCTCCGCGGCCGGCTCCAGGGCTTGTTGTCCCGTGCACCCGGCGAGGAGGGACGTCGATGCCGCGGCCATGGCGGCCTTCCTGGCGTATCCGGTCGGGTGCATGGACTTCCCCTGCCGCACGGCGTTCCGGATCTTCCGGAGGACTGACGCAGCTCAGGAGGTCACAGGGGTGGCGGCGGGTGGAGGGCCCGGCCACTCGTGGCTCCGGGGGAGTCGCGGGCCGGGCCGGTGCGTCAGGGGTCGGTCGGGGCCGGTGGGGTGGCGGCGAGGGCGTCGTGGAGGAAGGGGAGGATGCCGCGTTCGAGGAGGGCGTGGCGCCAGGCCTCGCGGGCGCGGGAGAGTTCGTCGTCCGGTGCGGCGGGCGGGCCGCCCGTGCTCACCTCGACCGGGCTGTTGCGCAGGGCCGTCACGAGGAGTCCGGCGGCCGCGCAGAGCAGTCCGGCGGCGGCGAGGGAGCCGAAGACCAGACCGGCGGTGAGCAGGGTCGCGCCGAACGCCACGGTCGGCGCGAGGGCGTGCAGCACCGCTCCGACCAGCAGGAAGATGACGGCGGCGGCGCCCGCGAGGACCGGGACCATGACGGTGACGATGGCGACGACGCCCGCGCCGGTGCCGGTGCCGATGCCGGAGTCGGGGCGGTCGTGCGCGTCCGGGTCCCGGGCCCCGGCGGACGCGCGGTTCTGCTCGCGGACCTTCACGAAGTGGTCGTACTCGCTCGCGGCCGCGGAGGTGACGAGCGCCGTCGCGTTCAGCGTCATCGCGCGGAGCTGCGCGACCGTGAGCCGGGAGCCGACCCCGGCGAGTTCCGGACGTGCGTGGGCGGTGCTCAGTGCGTCGTCGAGGACCCGCTCGTACTCGGCGCGGTCCTCGGTCAGCAGGTGCGGAGCCACGTTCATGTGCATCCCCCGATGCTCCGTAGGCCCGTGACGGCAGCGGAAGACACGGCCGGGCGGGCGGAAACGGAGGAGAGCCTGCTACGGATGCACCGATGTTATGGCCGCGATGCCGCGGCCTGACAGGGTGTTTCCGGAAATCGCCCTCCCCGGATGCGCAGGGTGATAGGTCGGCGTTCGCTCAGCCGTTCAGGGGGAGTTGGACGACCAGAAGCTTTCCGGCCATGGTCACTCCGCCGTCCATGGCGATCGCGAGCCCGTCGGCGTACACGTGCGGTCCGTCGACGACCGGGCCGCCGCCGTCCTCGCCGTCCTCGGTGCCGACCTGGCCGAGCAGGTACGGGATCGGGCTGTGGCCGTGCACGATCCGGCTGCCGCCGTAGGTGGCGAGCAGCTCCTGGACGGCCTGCGGTCCCCCGTCGTCGCGGAACGCGAAGCGCTTGGTGAACTTCCGGAACACGTCCCAGACCTCGTCCGCGTCGTTCCGGTTGATGATCTCGTGGACCGTGTCGTTGACGTCCTCGATGGTCTCGCCGTATTCGAGGTACGCGGTGGTGTCCGAGTGCACGAGGAGGTGGTCGTCCTCCCGCACCACGGCGTCGAGCCGGGACATCCACTGGAGGTGGACGTCCTGGAGCCGGTCCATGTCCTGCTTCTGGCCGCCGTTGAGCAGCCAGGCGGCCTGGAAGGTGGCGGTGCCCGCGCCGGAGTTGACCGGGGTGTCGCCGAAGCGCTTGGCGCCGATGAGCAGCAGCTCGTGGTTGCCCATGAGGGCCTTGCAGTAGCCGCCGGCGGCGGCGGCCTCGGCGGACAACCGCATGACCAGGTCGATCACGCCGATGCCGTCGGGGCCGCGGTCGGTGAAGTCGCCGAGGAACCAGAGGCGGGCGTTGCCCGCGGCCCAGCCGCCGTTCTCGTCGATGAGGCCCTGGGCGCGGAGGGCGGCGACGAGTTCGTCGAGGTAGCCGTGGACGTCGCCGACGACGTAGAGCGGGCCGGGCCCGGCACCGGCCTGGGCCTCGCCGGCGGGGGCGGGCGCGGGGGAGGCCTTCACCTGGACGGTGTCGCCGCGGTTGATGACGGGCAGGTCGCGCTCGGTCGGCGTGTACCCCTCGGGCACCTCGCCCTCGGGGAACGCGTTCCCGGGGTGGCCGGAGGCGACGGGGGCCGTGGGGCCCGCGGGGGCGGCCGGGGCGGCGGCGGGGTACGGGGGCGCGGTGGTCCGGTGGCCGAGGTGGAGGGTCGGGTCGGCGGGCATGGGCGCGGCGGCCGCGGGCGCTTGCTGCGGGGCCGGGGGCGTCTGCGGTACGGACGTCTGTGGCACGGGCGTCTGCGGTACGGGCGTCTGCGGTACGGGCGTCTGCGGTACGGCTTCGGCCGCCGGGGGGCGCACCGGCATCGGCACGGGCACCGGCACGGCCTCGACCGGGGAGGATGCGACGGGGGGCAGGGGCTCGGCGGCCGGCCGGCCGTCCGGGACCGGGGCCGCGTACTCGGCCGGGGCGGTGTGCGGCTCCGGGTGGGCGCCCGGGGCGGAGTGGTGCGCCGGAGTCGGGTAGGACGCCGGGTCTCCGGCGTGGGCGTGCTCCGCCGGTGCGGGCGCCGGCTCCGGGCCCGACGGTTCGCCGGCATGGCTCTGCACGGGCACGCGCGCGTACGGCGGTACGCGGAAGTCACGCAATGTCGCCGTGCGCACCACGGGCTCCTGACCGGCCCCCTGAGTCATCGACCCCTCCACCACCGTCGCGATGCCCTGCACATCGCGGACCGGCCTGGTCGGGGTGGTCCGCGGTGTCGTCCGCCCATCATAGGAATGAGCGTCCTCCTGTGTGACGCACCAGGGGTGGTGAATCCGGGTCCACTCCGGGTTCACCGGTCGTTTCGCCCGAATTAGGAAGGTCCAGTCCAGGGTTGGGGCCGGTGCGGTGTTCGGTTTGGCCGTTCCCGCCCACGGGCAGGGACGGAAACGGCGTGTCCCAGGGCGCCTTCTTCGAAGGCGCCTTTTTCGGGGCCGTCCTCTTCGGGGTGTTCTCTTCTGAGGCGTTCTCTTCGGAGGTGACCTCGTCGGAGGTGACCTCTTCGGAGGCGGCCTCTTCGCGGGGCCGGCCCCCGTCACGTCAGTCCTTCGCGGGTGACCGCGGCGGACTGACCGTCGTCCGGGGCGGACGGCGCTGCGAGGAGGTGCGGACGATGAGTTCGGTGGGTATCACCCGCTCGACCGGCCCGTCGTTCTCGACCCCCTCGATGGCGTCGATGAGGAGCTGGACGACGGCCGTGCCGATCCGGCGCGGCTTGAGCGAGAGCGTCGTGATGGGCGGTTCGGTGGTGGCGTAGCCGGCCGACTCGCTGCAGCAGACCAGCAGCAGGTCGTCCGGGACGCGCAGGCCGTAGCGGCGCGCGGCCGCGAGGAGGTCGGTTCCGTTGGGGTCGAAGAGGCCGTACACGGCGTCGGGCCGGTCCGGGCGGGCGAGCAGCCGGTCGGCCGCGACGGCGCCCGCGCACGGATCGTGCGCCGGATAGGCCTCGTAGACGGGGTCCTGGCCCACCCGCGCGCACCAGTCGAGGTAGGCGGTGGTGGACAGGCGGGTGTACGTGTCCGTGCTGGTGCCGGTGAGGAGGCCGATCCGGCGGGCGCCGGCGTCGGCGAGGTGGTCGAGCAGGTCGAGGACGGCGGCTTCGTGGTCGTTGTCGACCCAGGCGGTGACCGGGAGGGTGCCGGCGGGGCGCCCGTCGGAGACGACGGGCAGGCCCTGGCGGACCAGTTCGGTGACGACGGGGTCGTGGTCGGAGGGGTCGATGACGACGGTGCCGTCGAGGGCGACGTTCGACCAGACGTCATGGCGGGAGGTGGCGGGGAGGATGACCAGGGCGTAGCCCCGGGCGAGCGCGGCCGACGTGGCCGCCCTGGCCATCTCCGCGAAGTACGCGAATTCGGTGAAGGTGAAAGGTTCATCCCCGTACGTGGTCACGGTCAGGCCGATGAGTCCCGACTTGCCGGTACGGAGCGTGCGGGCCGCCGCGGACGGGCGGTAGCCCAACCGGTCGGCGACCTCGCGGACGTGGCGGCGGGTGGCGTCGGGGAGCCGGCCCTTCCCGTTGAGCGCGTCGGAGACAGTCGTGATGGAGACCCCGGCGGCGGCGGCGACGTCCCGGATGCCCGCCCTGCCCTGCCGGCTTCCCCGGGTCTGTGCCCGGCTCACCTGGTGCTTCCCTGCTGCTGTCATGGCGAGCCGATAGTAGGGCGATGAGGGGCGGTCGGGACGGCCGCATATGCAGACGTTGACAGGTACGTTTCTGCATGATCTAAAACCATGAACTGCCTTTGAAGTGAAGGTACTTGTCTGATGGAACCTGTCACTTGTGGTTGTCGGGCGGCGTGAGCCTGGCGAGGGGGTGAAGTTTCGAAGAGGTCTCAACTCACCTCTACGGGGGACGCGCGCCACGGCGCCCGCCACCGGCGCGCGCCACCCGTTCGCGCGCCCCCTCTCCCCGGAGCGACCGGGAGGCCGTCGGGGACCGTGTCCCTCCTGTTGTCCACAGCCCATTCGCAGCGGAGGCGAATCCTCTTAAGGTGAGCAGTATTGGCGGTACGGACGGTCGAGGAGGCCACACTGTGAGCGAGACCAGCGGGACGAGCACCGGCAGCCCCAGGCTGCGCGCCGAGCTGGACGGCGTCCCCACCTACAAGCCGGGCAAGCCGGCCGCCGCGGGCGGGCCCGTGGCCTTCAAACTGTCCTCCAACGAGAACCCCTACCCGCCGCTGCCGGGGGTCCTGGAGAGCGTGGTGGCCGGGGCCGACACCTTCAACCGGTACCCGGACATGGCCTGCACCGGTCTGATGGAGGAGCTGGCGGAGCGCTTCGGCGTGCCCGTCTCGCACCTGGCCACGGGCACCGGCTCGGTCGGGGTCGCGCAGTCGCTGCTCCAGGCGACCTCGGGCCCGGGCGACGAGGTGATCTACGCCTGGCGCTCCTTCGAGGCGTACCCGATCATCACGCAGATCAGCGGGGCCACCTCGGTGCAGGTGCCGCTGACCGACGGCGAGGTGCACGACCTCGACGCGATGGCGGAGGCGATCACCGACCGGACCCGGCTGATCTTCGTCTGCAACCCCAACAACCCCACGGGCACCGCGGTGCGCCGGGCCGAGCTGGAGCGCTTCCTCGACCGGGTGCCGTCCGACGTCCTGGTCGTGCTCGACGAGGCGTACAAGGAGTTCGTGCGCGACCCCGAGATCCCGGACGGCATCGAGCTGTACCGCGACCGGCCCAACGTCGCCGTGCTGCGCACCTTCTCCAAGGCGTACGGCCTGGCGGGGCTGCGGGTCGGCTTCGCGGTCGCCCACGAGCCGGTGGCGGCGGCGCTGCGCAAGACGGCGGTGCCGTTCGGCGTGAGCCAGCTGGCGCAGGACGCGGCGGTGGCCTCGTTGCGGGCCGAGGACGAGCTGCTCGGCCGGGTCGGCTCGCTGGTGGCCGAGCGCGAGCGGGTCCGCGCGGCCCTGGTCGAGCAGGGCTGGACCGTTCCGGACACGCAGGCGAACTTCGTCTGGCTGCGGCTCGGCGAGCGGACGGTGGACTTCGCGACGGCGTGCGAGCGGCACGGCGTGGTGGTGCGTCCGTTCGCCGGCGAGGGCGTGCGCGTCACGATCGGCGAGGGCGAGGCGAACGACCTGTTCCTCCAGGCGGCGGAGGCCTTCCGCAAGGAGCTCTGACCCCGACCGGAGAGCGCCGAGAGGCGTGGTGACGGCCCCCGCGAGCGGTTGCTCGTGGGGGCCGTCCGCGTACGGGGGGAGATGTGAGCAAGGAGACGCCCTGTAAAGGGCCCCCGGAGACAAGTACGGATTTCATATGAGCCATAATGCTTGTGAATGTGAACGCGTTCACAAGCGTGCCCCGGTTCGTCCGCCTATGGGCGGTAAGGCCAGGGCAGAGCGCCGATGTGACCACGGCGATGTAAGGAGAAAGCGACGTGGACCTCGCTCTGGCGCCAGAGACTCTGGCGCGCTGGCAGTTCGGCATCACCACCGTCTACCACTTCCTCTTCGTCCCGCTGACGATCTCCCTCGCGGCGCTCACCGCCGGTCTCCAGACCGCCTGGGTGCGGACGGAGAACGAGAAGTACCTCAGGGCGACGAAGTTCTGGGGCAAGCTCTTCCTGATCAACATCGCCATGGGCGTCGTCACCGGCATCGTGCAGGAGTTCCAGTTCGGCATGAACTGGTCCGACTACTCGCGCTTCGTCGGTGACATCTTCGGTGCCCCGCTCGCGTTCGAGGCGCTCATCGCCTTCTTCTTCGAGTCGACCTTCATCGGCCTGTGGATCTTCGGCTGGGACAAGCTGCCGAAGAAGATCCACCTCGCCTGCATGTGGATGGTCTCGATCGGCACCGTCCTCTCCGCGTACTTCATCCTGGCGGCCAACTCCTGGATGCAGCACCCGGTGGGCTACCGCATCAACGAGGAGCGCGGCCGGGCGGAGCTCACCGACTTCTGGCTCGTGCTCACCCAGAACACGGCCCTCACCCAGTTCTTCCACACCATCACGGCGGCCTTCCTGGTCGGCGGCGCGTTCATGGTCGGCATATCCGCCTTCCACCTGGCCCGCAAGAAGCACATCCCCGTGATGCGGACCTCGCTGCGGCTCGGCCTGGTCACCCTGATCATCGCCGGCCTCGGCACCGCCGTCAGCGGCGACCTGCTCGGCAAGGTCATGTTCAAGCAGCAGCCGATGAAGATGGCCGCCGCCGAAGCCCTCTGGGACGGCGAGGCGCCCGCCCCCTTCTCGATCTTCGCCTACGGCGACGTCGACAAGGGCCACAACAAGGTCGCCGTCGAGATCCCCGGCCTGCTCTCCTTCCTCGCGAACGACGACTTCACCTCGTACGTCCCCGGCATCAACGACATCAACAAGGCCGAGCAGGAGAAGTACGGCCCCGGCGACTACCGGCCCAACATCCCCGTCGCCTACTGGGGCTTCCGCTGGATGATCGGCTTCGGCATGGCCTCCCTGACCCTGGGGATCATCGGCCTCTGGCTGACCCGGAAGAAGTTCATGCTGGCACCGGGGCTGCGGACGGGCGAGGACGAGGTGCCGAACCTGGTCCTCTTCAAGAGCAAGGCCCTCAGCCCCCGCATCGGCAGGTGGTACTGGATCGTCGCGCTCTGGACGATGCTCTTCCCGCTGATCGCCAACTCCTGGGGCTGGATCTTCACCGAGATGGGCCGCCAGCCGTGGGTCGTCTACGGCGTGCTGCGCACCCGGGACGCGGTCTCCCCCGGCGTCTCCCAGGCCGAGGTCCTCACCTCCATGATCGGCTTCACCCTGCTCTACGCCGTCCTCGCGGTCATCGAGGTCAAGCTGCTCGTCAAGTACGTCAAGGCGGGGCCGCCCGAGCTGACCGACGACGACCTCAACCCGCCCACCAAGATCGGCGGGGACACCCGCGACCCCGACCGGCCCATGGCCTTCTCGTACTGAGGCTCAGGAGACCGAGGCATGGAACTTCACGACGTCTGGTTCGTACTCATCGCCGTCCTGTGGACCGGCTACTTCTTCCTGGAGGGCTTCGACTTCGGGATCGGCATCCTGACCAGGCTGCTGGCCCGCGACCGGCCCGAGAAGCGGGTCCTCATCAACACCATCGGGCCCGTCTGGGACGGCAACGAGGTGTGGCTGCTCACCGCCGGCGGTGCCACCTTCGCCGCGTTCCCGGAGTGGTACGCGACGCTGTTCTCCGGCTTCTACCTGCCGCTGCTGCTCATCCTGGTCTGCCTGATCATCCGGGGCGTGGCCTTCGAGTACCGGGCGAAGCGGCCCGAGGAGAACTGGCAGCGCAACTGGGAGCAGGCCATCTTCTGGACCTCGCTGCTCCCCGCGTTCCTCTGGGGCGTGGCCTTCGGCAACATCGTCCGGGGCGTGAAGATCGACGCGGACATGGAGTACGCGGGCACCTTCTTCGACCTCCTCAACCCGTACGCGCTCCTCGGCGGTCTGGTCACGCTCACCCTCTTCACCTTCCACGGGGCGGTCTTCGCCGCGCTGAAGACGGTCGGGGACATCCGGGTACGGGCCCGGGTGCTCGCGCTCAAGCTGGGCCTGGTCACGGCGGCGGTCGCGCTCGTCTTCCTGATCTGGACCCAGGCCCACACGGGCGACGCCTCCAGCTTCGTGGCGATGGTGGTCGCGGCGGTGGCGCTCGTCGGTGCGATCACCGCCATCAGGGCGGGGCGCGAGGGCTGGTCGTTCGCGCTCTCGGGCATCACGATCGCCGCCTCGGTGGCGATGCTCTTCCTGGCGCTCTTCCCGGACGTCATGCCCTCTTCGCTCGACCCCGAGTGGAGTCTCACCGTGACGAACGCGTCGTCGAGCCCGTACACGCTCAAGATCATGACGTGGTGCGCCGCGATCGCGACCCCGCTGGTGCTGCTCTACCAGAGCTGGACCTACTGGGTGTTCCGCAAGCGGATCGGTACGCAGCACATCGCCGACGCGCAGCACCACACGGCCGACGCGCAGCACCACACCGCCGACACCCACTAGGCCACGATCCGCCGGCCGTGCCAGGGCCGGCCCGCGCTCAGAGAGGGGCATGTTTCACGTGAAACCGATCGACCCGCGTCTGCTCCGGTACGCCCGGGCCACCCGTCTCTTCCTGATCGCGGTGGTCGTGCTCGGCCTCGTCGGAGCGGCGCTGGTCGTCGCCCAGGCGATGCTCGTCGCCGAGATCGTGGTGGGGTCCTTCCAGGGGGGCCGGTCGGTTTCCGCCCTGGCCACGCCCCTGCTGCTGCTCGCCGGAGTGGCGGTGGCGCGGGGGCTGGTCTCCTGGCTGACCGAGCTCGCCGCCCACCGGGCGAGCGCGGCGGTCAAGTCCGAACTCCGAGGGCGGCTCCTCGGCCGCGCCGCCGCGCTCGGACCGGGATGGCTCAGCGGGCAGCGGACCGGTTCGCTGATCGCCCTCGCGACCCGGGGCGTGGACGCGCTCGACGACTACTTCGCCCGCTACCTGCCCCAGTTGGGCCTCGCGGTGGTCGTACCGG
Organism: Streptomyces bikiniensis; assembly: GCF_000716625.1. Lineage (NCBI taxonomy): Bacteria > Bacillati > Actinomycetota > Actinomycetes > Kitasatosporales > Streptomycetaceae > Streptomyces > Streptomyces bikiniensis. The sequence goes on from NZ_JNXJ01000011.1 coordinate 145,561, forward strand.
TGGCGGTCCTGGCCCGGATCGTCACCGAGGACTGGGTCTCGGCGGCCATCATCGTCGTCACGCTGCCGCTCATCCCGCTCTTCATGATCCTCATCGGCTGGTACACCCAGGCCCGGATGGACCGGCAGTGGAAGCTGCTCTCGCGGCTCTCCGGCCACTTCCTGGACGTGGTGGCCGGCCTTCCCACCCTCAAGGTCTTCGGCCGGGCCAAGGCCCAGGCCGAGTCGATCCGCGCGATCACCTCCGAGTACCGGCAGGCGACCATGCGCACGCTGCGGATCGCCTTCCTCTCCTCCTTCGCCCTCGAACTCCTCGCCACGCTCTCGGTCGCCCTCGTCGCCGTGACCATCGGCATGCGGCTCGTCCACGGCGACCTCGACCTCTACACCGGGCTCGTCATCCTGATCCTGGCGCCCGAGGCGTATCTGCCGCTGCGGCAGGTGGGGGCGCAGTACCACGCGGCGGCGGAGGGGCTCGCGGCGGCGGAGGAGATCTTCGACGTCCTGGAGCAGCCGGTACGGAACGGGGGGACGGGCGCGGTCCCGGACTCCGTACGGCTCGAACTGGACGCCGTGACGGTACGCCACGCGGGGCGCGCCGAACCGTCGCTCGACGCGGTGACGCTGACGGTCGAGCCGGGCGAGACGGTGGCCCTGGTCGGACCGAGCGGTGCGGGCAAGTCGACGCTGCTCGACGTGGTCCTCGGGTTCACGGCCCCGGAGCCCGGCGGCACCGTCCGGGTCGGGGGCGAGGACCTCGCGGGGCTCGACCCGGAGGCATGGCGCTCGCGGATCGCCTGGGTGCCCCAGCGCCCGTACCTCTTCGCGGGGACGATCGCGGAGAACGTACGGCTCGCCCGCCCGGACGCCTCCGACGAAGCGGTGCGGGAGGCCCTGCGGGACGCGGGCGCGGACGGGTTCGTCGCGGAGCTGCCGGACGGGCTCGACACCCCGCTGGGCGAGGACGGCACCGGACTCTCGGCGGGACAACGGCAACGGCTCGCGCTCGCCCGCGCGTTCCTGGCCGACCGGCCCCTGCTGCTGCTCGACGAGCCCACGGCCGCGCTCGACGGCGAGACGGAGGCGGGCGTGGTCGACGCGGTCCGGCGCCTCGCGGCCGGCCGGACGGTCCTGCTCGTGGTCCACCGCCCGGCCCTGCTCGCGGTGGCGGACCGGGTGGTGGGCCTGGGAACGAACGCCGGGACGCCGGTGGCGTCGCCGTCGGCCGGTGGTGCGGCCGGAGCCGGGGCGCCCGGCAGGATCGAAGCGGCGGTCTGGTCCGGTACCGCGACCGCGCCCGCCGTCGGTACGGCTGGCGTGACCGGTGCGGCCGGTGTGACCGATGCGGCCGGGACGGTCGCCGCCGGCGCCTCCGGCACGGGGGGAAGCGCCTCCGAAGGCGCGGCTCCGGGCGGCGCGCTCCGGCGGGTCCGGGACATGGCCGGGGAGCTGAAGGGCCGCATGGCGCTCGCGCTGCTGCTCGGGAGCCTCGCCCTCGGGTCCGCCGTCGGGCTCATGGCCGTGTCCGGCTGGCTCATCTCCCGGGCCTCCGAACAGCCCCCCGTCCTCCATCTGATGATGGCGGTCACCGCCACGCGCGCCTTCGGCATCGGCCGGGCCGTCTTCCGGTACGCCGAACGGCTCGTCTCGCACGACGCCGTCCTGCGGATGCTCGCCGACCTGCGGGTCTCCGTCTACCGGCGCCTGGAGCGGATCGCCCCGGCCGGGCTGCGGCGCACCCGGCGCGGCGACCTGCTCGCCCGGCTCGTCCAGGACGTCGACGCGCTCCAGGACTACTGGCTGCGCTGGCTGCTCCCGGCGGGCGCCGCGCTCGTCGTGGGCGTCGGGGCCACCGGGTTCACCGTCTGGCTGCTGCCCGAGGCCGGAGCCGTCCTCGCCGTGGGCCTGCTGGTCGCGGGGGTCGCCGTACCGGCGGCGGCCGGGGCCCTCGCCCGCCGGGCCGAACGGCGGCTCGCCCCCGCGCGCGGCTCCCTGGCGACCGTCGTGGCCGACCTGCTGCGCGGCTGCGCCGAGCTGACGGTCGCCGGCGCCCTGCGGAGCCGTATCGAAAGGACCCGGGAGGCCGACCGCGTCCTCACCGGCATCGCCTCCCGGCAGGCCGCCGCCACCGCGCTCGGAGCCGGGCTCTCCGCCCTGGTCTGCGGCCTGACGGTCGCGGCCGCCGCGCTCGTCGGCGTCCAGGCCGTACGGGACGGGCGGCTCGACGGGGTCTCCCTCGCCGTGGTCGTCCTGACCCCGCTCGCCGCGTTCGAGGCCGTGACCGGCCTTCCGCTCGCCGTCCAGTACCGGCAGCGGGTCAAGCACAGTGCCGAGCGGGTCTTCGAAGTGCTCGACGCCCCCGTGCCCGTACACGAGCCGCACACGCCCGCCGCTCCCCCGGCGGGTCCGTTCCCCCTGGAGCTGTCCGGGCTCTCCGCCCGGTACGCCGGACAGGAGCGTCCGGCGCTCACCGGCTTCGGGCTCACCCTGGAGGCCGGGCGCCGGGTCGCCGTCGTCGGCGCCTCCGGATCCGGCAAGACCACGCTCGCCCAGGTGCTGCTGCGGTTCCTGGACGTGGAGCACGGCACGTACCGGCTCGGCGGCGTCCCCGCCCGGGAGCTGGAGGGGGACGCGGTCCGGCGCCTGGTCGGCCTGTGCGCCCAGGACGCGCACCTCTTCGACAGCTCCGTGCGCGAGAACCTGCGGCTCGCCAAGGTCGGCGCGGACGACGGCGAGCTGCGCGAGGCGCTGCGCCGGGCCCGGCTGCTCGACTGGGTCGACGGGCTGCCCGAAGGACTCGACACCCTCGTGGGCGAGCACGGCGCGCGGCTCTCCGGCGGCCAGCGCCAGCGGCTCGCGCTCGCGCGGGCCCTCCTCGCCGACTTCCCGGTCCTCGTCCTCGACGAGCCGGCCGAGCACCTGGACCTCGCCACCGCCGACGCGCTCACCGACGACCTGCTCCGGGCCACCGAGGGCCGCACCACCGTCCTCATCACCCACCGGCTGCACGGCCTCGACGCCGTCGACGAGGTGCTCGTCCTGGACGGGGGCCGGACCGTGCAGCGCGGCCCGTACGCCGAGCTCGCGGCAGCGGACGGGCCACTGCGCCGGATGCTGGAACAGGAGAGGGCGACCGATCTGCTCGCCGTCCCCACGGCGACCGGAGCAGCTGACTTTTCTCGCTAAATAGGACTTACTAGGCTCGTTCCATGACCGCCACCGAGTCCGACGCCCCGGACCCCCTGGAAGCCGCCACGCGGGCCACCCGCAGCCTCCAGGGGCTGTCCACGGAGCTCACCGCCCGCGTGCCGCAGCTCCTGGAGGCCATGCGCTCGGTCGGCACCGGGCTCGAACTCCACTCCACCCTCGACCGCATCTGCGAGACCGCCGCCGAACTCGCCGACGCCCGGTACGCGGCGATCGGCGTCGTCGACGACGAGGGCGACAGCCTCTCCGACTTCGTCACCTTCGGCGTCGACGAGGACACCGCCCACCGGATCGGACGCCGCCCCGACGGTCACGCGGGGCTGCTCGGCGCCCTGATCCGCGACCCGCAGACCATTCGCCTCCCCGATCTCTCGAAGGATCCGCGCGCGGCGGGCTTCCCGCCCGGGCACCCGCCGATGCGCACCTTCCTCGGCGTCCCCATCCGGGTCCAGGGCGAGATCTTCGGCAACCTCTATCTCGCGGAGAAGCGCGGCGGGGACGAGTTCAACGACTACGACGTGCACATGGTCCGGGTGCTCGCCACCGAGGCGGGCATCGCCATCGGCAACGCGCGCCTGTACGAGGCCGCCCGGCAGCGCGAACGGTGGATCGACGGCTCGGTCGCCGTCACCACCGCCCTGCTCTCCGGCGGCGACGCCGACGACGCCCTCACGGTCGTCGCCGAACAGGCCCGCCGGCTCGCCGACGCGGACGCGGGCATCGTGCTGCTCCCCGCCGAGGAGGGCGGCCTGGAGGTCGTCGCCGTCTCCTCGCCCCGGTCCACGAAGTGGCTGGGCGTGGTGGTCCCGCCCGAGAGCGACGTGGTGGAGCAGCTCTTCGAGGGCGAGGCGGTCTTCGTCGCGGACGCCTCCTCGGATCCCCGCATGACCAGCCCGATGACCTCGACGTACGGGCCGAGCATGATCCTTCCGCTGCAGAGCGGCGGGCGGGTGCTGGGAGCGCTCGCCATGCCGCGGGTACGGGACGGCCGCCCGTTCACGGAGACGGAGCGGACGCTCGCCACCCAGTTCGCCTCGCAGGCGGCGCTCGCCCTGATGATGGCCGACGCGCAGCGGGACCGGGAGCGCCTCGCCGTGTACGAGGACCGCGACCGGATCGCCCGCGACCTGCACGACCTGGTCATCCAGCGGCTCTTCGCCACCGGCATGATGCTGGAGAGCGCCCAGCGCAGGTCGATCGTGCCGGCCGTGCGCGAGGGCGTGGGCAAGGCCGTGGACGAGCTGGACGTGACCATCCAGGAGATCCGTACGGCGATCTTCGCGCTCCAGCAGGGACCCGCCGAGGCTCCGTCGGGGCTGCGCACCCGCGTGCTGCGGGAGATCAACATGGCGGCCGTGCCGCTCGGCTTCAAGCCCGCGCACCGCTTCCTCGGGGCGATCGACGCGACGGTCGGCGAGCTCACCGGCAAGAACCTCGTCGCCGCCCTGCGCGAGGCGCTCTCCAACGCGTTCCGGCACGCCGACGCGAGCCGGATCGAGGTGGTCGTCGACGCCGGCGTCACCCTGCCCGACGGCTCCGCCGGGGTGCGCCTGACGGTCGCGGACGACGGGGTCGGCATCCCGGCGGGCGGACGGCGCAGCGGCCTGCGCAACCTGGCGCGCCGGGCGGAGTCCCTGGGGGGCGCGAGCTGGTGCGGGCCGGGGATCGGGGAGGACGGCGGCGGGACGACGGTGGTGTGGGAGGCGCCGCTCTAGGGAGTGCCGGTCACGGCGTCACGACCGGCGCGGGCCCGCGGTTCCGGCGAGGGCCTCCGCGACGAGCTGCTCGATGACGACGGCCACGCCGTCCTCGTTGTTGCCGGTCGTACGGCCCGAGGCGGCGGTGATCACGTCCGGGTGGGCGTTGCCCATCGCGTACGAGCGGCCCGCCCAGGTGAGCATCTCGATGTCGTTCGGCATGTCGCCGAAGGCGACGACCTCCTCGGCCGTGATGCCGCGCTCGGCGCAGCACAGGGCGAGCGTGGAGGCCTTGGAGACGCCGAGTCCGCTGATCTCGATGAGGGCGGTGGGGCTGGACCGGGTGAAGGCGGCCCGGTCGCCCGCGGTCGCCCTGGCCACCGCGAGGAACGCGTCGGGGTCGAGCTCCGGGTGCTGGGCGAGCAGCTTGAGCACGGGGGCCGCCGCGCCGGTCTCCTCCTCGAAGAGGAGCTTCTCGGCGGTGGCGACGGTGGCGCCGGGGTCGAGGAAGAAGGGCGGGTAGTGCGGCTCGTAGTGGATGCCGGTGGTGAGCTCGACCGCGAAGGAGGTCCCGGGCGCGGCGGCGCGCAGGGCCTCGACGACGTCGAGGGCGACGGGCCGTTCCAGCGGGCGGACCTCCAGGAAGGCGCCTCCGGCGTGCAGGTCGACGACGGCGGCGCCGTTGGCGCAGATCGCCATGCCGTGGCCGTGGACGTGCTCGCTGACGACGTCCATCCAGCGGGCGGGCCGGCCGGTGACGAAGAAGACCTCGATCCCGGCCCGCTCGGCCGCGGCGAGAGCGGCGACCGTGCGCTCGGAGACGGTCTTGTCGTCACGGAGCAGCGTGCCGTCGAGGTCGGTGGCGATCAGCCGGGGCACCTGGGCGGAAGGGCGCGGAGAACGCGAAGGGTGGGAAAAGGTCACCGCACCATTCTTCCGCACCGCGCGCACGGGCGTGCGATGAGCCGCACATATGAGTGGGAAAAGAGGGGCGGAGGGCCTGATTCAAGCCTGGGACGGAGTATTACCGGCCGCGTCCGCCCGTCCGTCTGTCCACCCGTCCATCCGTCCGTCTGTCCACCCGTCCATCCGTCCGTCTGTCCACCCGTCCGTCCGTCTGTCCACCCGTCCATCCGTCCGCCCGTCCGCTCACCGGGAGCACCGGCCCGTCCCCTCCCGTGCCGTATCCGGCTCGTTCGGACATGGCCGTAAACATCCGTTCGTTTTCCCGGGCGGCGGGGAAGGCTCCGGGGACTGACGGCGTCTCCGAGGGAGCGGGGCATGGTCGTGGTGCGGCGGAGCGGGGAGTGCGACTTCTGCGGCGCTCCGTACGGGACGTGGGTCGCGAGCCTCGGCATGGCCCTCTGCTCCGCGTGCGCGCGGACCGGAGAGGACCGGCCCGCGCGGGATCCGGTCCTGGTGGGCGACATCCTGGCGGCCCTGGCGGACGCCTCGGTCCTGCCCGCACCGGAGCTGCCCGCCTTCGAGCTGTCGGCCCCGGCCCTGCCCGCCCTTGAGCGGCGGGAGCCCTGACGGGGCGACCGTCTGCCGGGGCGGCTGTCGGCCGGGGCTCTCGTCGTACGAGGACGGGGGCGAGGACGAGGGTAGGCGTGGATGCGGGCGCGGGCGCGAGCCCGGGCGTCGCGTGTCAACCCAGCCGGGACAGGGCCTCCGTGGCGATGGACTCGAAGACGGCCTGGTCGGCGGCGAAGTCGGAGTCCGGAATCGGCCAGTGGATCACGATCTCGGTGAACCCGAGCTCGCGGTGGCGGCCGGCGAAGTCCACGAAGGCCTCCACGGACTCCAGCGGCCGGCTCCGGTCCGGGGTGAAGCCGGTGAGCAGGATCTTGTCCAGTTCGGCCACCTCCCGGCCGGTCTCGGCGCACGCCTTGCCGAGCCGCTCGATCTGGCCGCGCAGCGCCGCCACCGACTGCTCCGGGGTCCCCTCCTCGTACAGTTTCGGGTCGCCGGTCGTCACCCACGCCTGCCCGTGCCGCGCGGCCAGCCGCATCCCGCGCGGGCCGGTCGCGGCCACCGCGAACGGCAGCCGGGGGCGCTGGACGCAGCCCGGGATGTTCCGCGCCTCGTCCGCCGTGTAGAACGTGCCCCGCTCCGTCACCGCGTCCTCGGTCAGCAGCCGGTCGAGCAGCGCGACGAACTCCCCGAACCGGTCCGCCCGCTCCTTCGGCGTCCAGGCCTCCTGCCCGAGCGCGGTGGCGTCGAAGCCGTTGCCGCCCGCGCCGATGCCGAGGGTGATCCGCCCGTCGGAGACGTCGTCCAGGGTGATCAGGTCCTTGGCGAGCGTCACCGGGTGCCGGAAGTTCGGCGAGCCCAAGCCTTGCTCATACCATCGGTGCCATGCCCCGCCCCAAGCACCGAGAGCCGACCATCACCCCAGGTGAACCGGCCGCCCTGTACTGCCGAATATCCCAGGCCGACGATGACGACCAGACCGGCGTCGACCGGCAGGAGCGCATCTGCCGGGAGATCGCCGAACGGCGCGGCCTGGCCATCGACCCCGCCCACGTCTTCGTCGACAACAGCCGCTCCGCCTGGCGGCGCAACCGCAAGCGCCCCGGCTGGGACCAGCTCCTCGAACGCGCCCGGCGTCGCGAGTTCCGGCACATCATCGCGTACCACCCCGACCGGCTCATGCGGCAGCCGCGCGACCTGGAGGAGCTGCTCCAGGTCTCCGACGAGCAGGAGATCGTGCTGCACGGCGAGGCGAACCGCCGGAACCTCTCCGACCCGGACGACCGCTTCATCCTCCGCATCGAGGTCGCCCACGCCTGCCGCTCCTCCGACGACACCTCCCGCCGCCTGAAGTCCGCGCTGGCGGAGCGGGCCGAGACCGGGATGCCGCACTCGGGCAAGCGGCGGTTCGGGTACGAGCCCGATGGCATGACCATCAGGGAGGACGAGGCCGAGGTCGTCCGCGAGGTCTTCGACCGCTACCTCAAGGGCCAGAGTCCGGTTTCCATCGCCCTCGTCCTCCACAAGCGCGGCATCAAGACCGTGTACGGCAAGGAGTGGGCCCAGGGCACCGTCCGGGCCCTGCTCGACTCCCGCCACGTGGCCGGTATCCGCATGCATCAGGGCGAGGAGGTCGGTGCCGGGAAGTGGCCCGCCATCATCGACGCCGGCACCTGGGCCGAGGTCCGCGCCCGCCGCGAGTACCGGTCCGCGATCCACCAGACCAACCTGGAGCTGCGCCGCTTCTACCTGCTGCGTGGCCTGGTGATGTGCAAGCGCTGCGGCACCCTGATGTCCGGTACCAAGGTCGGGGCCGTGCCCTCGTACCTGTGCACGCGCAAGAGCCGCAATGACGAGAAGAAGTGCGTCCGCCGCATCGCCGCCGTGAAGCTGGAGGAGTTCGTCACCGAGGCCGCGATCGACCTGCTCGGCCGCCTCACCGTCTCCGGCCAACTCGCCTCCGCCACACCGACGAACGCCCTGACGGAGGCGGTGGAGGCTGACCAGCGGCAGCTCGCCGAGCTCAACCAGATGTGGACCGCCAAGGAGATCTCCACGGCGGAGTACCGGGCGATGCGCAAGGACATCACCGACCGGATCGCCAAGGCCCAGAAGCGGATGGTCGTGCGGCCGGTGAAGCTGCTCGACGGACTCACGGGGCCGGGGGCCAGAGCCGCCTGGGAGGCCGACGAGATGACGGACGAGCGGCGCAACGCCGTGCTCCGCTTCCTCTTCTCCGGCGTGGTCATCGACGCGTCGAGCAAGCCGAGCGGAGTCTTCGACTGGGACCGCATCGACATCGAACAGAACCAGCTCTGACGTCGGGCACGGGCTCGGGCGAGGGCGCATTATCCACGGAAACGCCGGTTCGCCCAACCGGCGAATTTCCGGAAGCTAGAGGCGTCGCGTGCGGATGACCTGCCAGTCGTCCGTGAGCGCGGCACGCGCGGCCCCAGGTGTTGGAGCACCTGGAAGCAGCGCGATGCAAGCGACCGCCCGACGACCTCATGCGGTGCGGGGACTGCCATCCCCGCACCGCCCGCAAGGAGCTGCCCGTGCGCCGGCTGCCCGAGGCGAGCACAGCACCGACCACCCCCACGACGACCCGAGCCGCACGACAGGAGGAAGCCCGGGCTCAGGCCCTACGACGCGTCTGCGCCGGATTCACCACGACGATCAGCCCGCACAGCGCGGCACGGCTGGCCGACCTGATGACCGGATCGCGGTACGAGAAGGCTGCCTGAAGCCCCATACAGAGAAGCGGCCCCGGTGTTGGAGCACCAAGGCCGCAGCGACTCCCAAGACGACCGCCCAAAACGATCTACACGGTGCCGGGACCTGCCAGTCCGTATCGGCCCGAGACAAGGAAGCTCAGTGCCCCAGGGTACGACCCCGCAGTGGCAAGCACCATCCGCTCACTCCCACGCTGGCCCGCAGGACGCGATCGGCGTCACGGCAGCCCCGCCTCACGACGCAGACGCCGAGGCGGCCGTGCTCGGGGCCTGCATGTTCCAGAGCGCGGTCATCGACGAGGTCCGGCAGGTGTTGGAACCGGGCGACTTCTTCCGGCCCGCGCACACCACGATCTGGCACGCCCTGCTGGAGCTGCGCAGGCAGGAAGCGCCGACCGACGCGATCGCCCTGTCCCACCAGCTGAAGTCCACGGGCGACCTCACGCGCGTCGGCGGCCCCCAGTACCTGCATTCCCTGGCGACCTCGGCGGCCGTGGGGTCGGGTGCCTCGTACTACGCGGACATCATCCGCAGCCATGCCGACCTGCGCGTCCTGCAGGCCACGGCGGTCCGCGTGCTCCAGGGCGCCACCACGCCGGGAGCCGACCCAGCCGAGGTGCGAAGCCTGCTGGCGGCGTCGCTGAGCGAGGCCGCCGACCGCGCCCGCCGCAGCTCGGGCGGGCGACTCCAGCGGTACGCCGTGGACGGCTGGTCCTTCGTCACCGACACCCCCGCCACCACCGAGCCCGTGTGGGGGACGCCGGGAAAAGCGGCATGGGCCTCGGGTGAAAGTCTGATGCTCGTCGGGCCCCCCGGCGTCGGGAAGTCGACGATCGCCCAGCAGGTCGTCCTCGCCCGCCTCGGCCTGCTCGCCCAGGTCCTGGACATGCCGGTGCGGGAGGGTGAGAAGGTCCTCTACATCGCCGCGGACCGGCCGAGCCAGCTCGCCCGCGCCTTCACCCGGGTTGTGCACCAGGCCGACCGGGACATCCTGCGCCAGCGCCTGGTCTTCTGGTCGGGACCGCTGCCTGCCTCGCTCAACACCGAGCCGCAGCTTCTCGCCGAGCTGGCCGCCGAGCACGGGGCGGACACGGTGGTGATCGACAGCCTCAAGGACGTGGTCGGCAAGCTCACCGACGACGAGGCCGGCCTCGCGTACAACAACGCCCGCCAGCAGCTCCTGCGCGACGGCGTCGAGCTTCTCGAACTGCACCACCAGCGCAAGCAGGGCCCCGACGCCTCGCGCACCCAGCGCCCTGTCCTCGACCAGGTCTACGGCTCGGCCTGGTTCACCGCAGGCGCGGGCAGCGTCCTGTTCCTCAGCGGCGCGGCCGGGGACCCGGTGGTCCACCTCCACCACCTCAAGACGATCGACGACGAGATCGGCCCGCTGCCGGTCATCCACGACCATCCCCGTGGCACCTCGCGCGTCGACACGAGCCTCGCCCCACTGACCCTCCTGCGGCAGGCGGGCGCGAACGGGCTCACCGCCCGCCAGCTCGCCACCCAGATCACCGGCGAGGACAAGCCCATCGCGGCGGACATCGCCAGGGCAAGGCGTCGCCTGGAGAACCTCACCAAGAGCGGACATGCCACCCAGGAGACCGGTGCCGGCGGCGGCACCGGGGGCGGCCAGGCGACCCGCTGGAAGGCCGTCGCCCGCCACATCACCGCCGTGTCCTGACCGGCGGCTCGTACGCGGTGCCGTACGCGCCCCGACCCGCCGAGGGCGCGTACGCACCGCCTCCGCCGCGTACGAATCTCAGGAAACCGCAGGTCAGCCGCCTACGCGCCATCGAACGGCGCATTCACACCCTTGGCGCGTACGCGCTGCCCCCTCCTTGGAGAGGGGACAGCGTAAGCGCCCCCGCTCTCACAGCTCGTGGAGAACCGTCCTTGCTCATCACCGCACACCCGGCTGGCACCGCCCCAGAGCTTGTCGTCACGGCGACAGGAGCACGGGCATGAGGGCCCTACGCAGCCAAGGCCACACCCGCGATCGGAAGCGGCGCCTCTCGGCCGCCGTCGTCACAGCGGCCGTGGCGGCGCTCGTGTGCACCGCCTACAGCGCGGACACGAGCTGGCGGTTCGCCGCCCACCACCTCGACATGCGCAACACCGCCGAGCACACCGCGATGTTCGCCGCCGCCGAGCTCGCCCTGTTCTCCATGGCCCTGATGGCCCGCCAGAACCTGCACGGGCCGAGGCAGGCGGCTGGCCTGCCCGGAGTCCTGGTCTGGGTGATCACCACCATGCAGACCATCCCCGCCTACGCCGAGTCCGGCCCGGTCGGCGGCACCGTGCGTGCCTTCACCGGCCCGGTGATGGCAGCAGTGCTGTGGCACCTGGCGATGGGTATCGAGCTGCGCCAGCGGACCCCCGACGCCGCCTCCCGCGGGCTCGCCGCCGTCCTCACGCGGCAGGCGCGCGAGCGGCTGCTCGCCCGCCTGGGGATCGTCGAGCAGGACCAGGGCGCCGCCGAGATCATCCGCGACCGGGCTATGCACCGGGCTGTCGCTCTGGCCGCCCGCCTCGCCGAGATGACGCCCGAGCAGCGCACCGGGCGGGCGGGCCGGCGCACCGTGCGCCGCCTGTCCAGGGCCCTCGCCCGCTCCGGCATCGACGCCGACCCGCGCCGCAACGAGCAACTGCTACGACAGCTCGCCACCCGCCGCCAAGCAGCCGCCCTGGCCACCATCGACCTGCCCGAGTGCTGGACCACTCCCGCCGGGCAGCCCGCCAGCCCGCGCGCAGCACAGCCCGACCACTCCCAGGCGGACGCCGACGATCGGGCGGACGGAGACGGACGGGCAGAAGAGTGCACCCGCCCGCACCCATCAGATCCGGGCGACGAGGAACCCCACCAGGGCAGCCGCCCGGAATCCGCCCGCCCGAAACCCACCGCCCGCTCCGGCCCGGAACGGGCAGCCCGCCAGCACGAGGCGATTCCGCCACCCTCGGGCAGCGGCTCGCGTACCCCACTGGCCAAGCGCCCCACGTCGAAACCGAAGCGGCCGGGCGGCAAACCGCGCGCCACCGCCGACGTCCTTCGCGACTACGCCCGCAGGCTCCTTGACGAGCACGGCCGCCTGTCCCGCGACCTCCTGGAGCAGGCCGTACGCGGTGACGGATACACGGTCGCCAGCGACGACGCCGGTGCCATCGTCCGCGTGGTCAAGGCCGAGCTGAGTGCCTCCCACGACGGCTGACGACCGCCTCGCCCATCTTCTCGCCCCTCCCGGAGATCCCGATCGTGACGCATGACCCCCACCACGCCGATCACCGTTCCGGCGAACTGCCGTCGCTGGCGAAGTCCCCTACGCTCATGGACCGTTTGCGGCGCGCGTTCGGACGGGCTGCTCCTGGCGGAGCCAGTAGTACCCCGAGTCCGACTCAAGGCTGGTCTTCGGGGATCTCCGCCCCGGGGGTGGCGGAGACGGCCCGACGCCAGGGGGCGCCGGACCGGGAGGTCGGGACCGAGGGCGGCCCCGACCCGGACGAGCTCCACGCCGTCCAGCAGCAGATCCTCCGCCCAGCACCCGCCACCGAACCGACGGTCGGTGAGCGAGCGGTGCAGAGCGTGCAGCCGGCGATCCGCCGTTTCACCGGCACCAAACGGACCGTCCGTGTCGGACCGCTGCGGTTCACCGGCGACGAGCACAACGCGCTCCAGGAGGCCGCTGCCGAGCACGGCTACAAGGGAGAATCCGGCTTCGCTGCGGACATCGTCCTCGCCTTCATCACCGGCCGGTTCACCGCGAACCTGCCGCTGTCCGAGGACCGCCGTCGCACCCACATGTTCCGCGCCCAGGTGCTGCGCGAGCTCAACCGCATCGGCGTCAACGTCAACCAGATCGCCCGCGCCCTCAACAGCGACCTCACCCCGCCCGACATCCGCCACAGGCTCGACGAGCTCCACCGCCTGCTGGAGCTGATCGCCGAGGCCCTGCGCGAACCGACCGACTCCAGGAAGGACCTGGCCGCGTGATCGCCGCCATCAAACCGGCCGGGTCCAACACCCGTGGCC
>NZ_JNXJ01000012.1:0-158303 GCF_000716625.1 Streptomyces bikiniensis
CAGGACTGGGCGAAGGCGGCCGGGTTCTGCACGGCCTGGCCGAAGCCGCCGGACCAGGTCCAGCCGCCGAAGGACCACAGGACCTTGATGTGCGGGTACTGCGCCTTCAGCTTGCGGAGCTGGTTGAAGTGGCCGCGCAGCGGCTGGTCCCACACGTCGGCCTTGCCGTCCACCGACTGGTCGGCGGTGAAGGACTTCTCGTAGTCGGCGTAGGAGTCGCCGACGGTGCACTTGCCGTTCTGCACGTTGCCGAAGGCGTAGTTGATGTGGGTGATCTTCGACGCGGAGCCGGAGGTCACCAGGTTCTTCACCGTGTAGGGGCCCCAGTTGGTGAAGTAGCCCAGGTTGATCTTCCCGTTGCCGCCGGGGTTCTCGCCGCCGCCACCGCCGCCGGTGGTGCGGACCGCCGTGGCGGCGGAGGCCGGGCCGGTCTGGTCGGCGGTGTCGCGGGCGACCACGGTGTAGCTGTAGTCGGTGCCGGCGGTCAGGCCGGTGTTGGTGTAGGTGGTGCCGGTGACGGTGGCGACGGTGGTGCCGTCGCGCTTGACGTCGTAGTTCTTGACGCCCTTGTCGTCGGTGGCGGCCGCCCAGGTGAGCTTCACCGAGGTGTCGGTGACGTCGCTCGCGGTGGGCTTGCCGGGCGCGGAGGGCGCGTTGTCGCCGGGGTTGGTGGTGCCGCCGTCACAGGGGGCGCCGTTGAGCTTGCAGCCGCTGGGGGCGCCGGTGCCGTTGCCGTTGAACCCGAAGGAGATGGAGGCGCCGGGAGCGAGGGTGCCGTTCCACCCGAGGTTCTTGGCGGTCCAGTGGTTCGCGGAGTTGGTGACGGTGGCGTCCCACGCGGAGGTGACCTTGGTGCCGGTGGGGAAGTCCCACTCGACGGTCCAGGAGGAGAGCGCGGTGGTGCCGGTGTTCTTCACCGTCCACTGGCCCTCGAAGCCGGAGCCCCAGTCGGACTTCTTGGTGTACGTCGCGGTGGCGGAGGCGGCTGCCTCGGCGGGGGCCGCGAGCCCGACCATGGCGGCCAGGGGAAGGAACAGCGCGGTGACGCCCGCGACGGCCTTGGCCCGGCCGGACCGGGTGACGCTCCGCGGCGACCGGGGTCGGCGGCGGGGTGTTTCGGTGCTCAACGATGCTCCTCGGATGGGATCCGGCGCGCAGGGGTGACCCGTGATCCGCACGCCCTGCCTGGCCTTGAGTACGTGGTGCCCTGCCCTGCGCTCACCGCAGTGCGTTGCGGCGACACTAAGAAGGTCTGGACCAATCGTCAAGAGGTCTGGACCGCTTGATCCGTACGAGGGGAATGACCAAGTCCTCTTCCGGCACCGCCGTTTGGGTTCCGGAGCGCAGGTCAGGAGGCTCCCGGCTGCGGAGCGTCCGGGTCGTGGAAATCCCGGGTCACGAAGCTCCCGCGTCCTCCGCGAGCAGGCCGGCGCGCTGGGCGCGCAGCACCGCGCCGAGCCGGTCCGCGGCTCCCAGCTTCCGGTAGAGCGCGTGCAGGTGCTTGTGCACGGTGCGCGGCGAGATCCCGAGGCGTCGGGCCATGGAGTCGGCCGACAGGCCGGTGGCGAGCAGGTGCAGGACGTTCAGTTCGCGGGGGGTCAGCGGCGCCGCCAGGGAGCGGTTGGCCTCCCGTCTCCGGTCGGCGCCCGCCGCCTCCCGCACCGCGTTCAGGAGGGACCGGTGGTTCGTCGCCGCCTTGAGCAGCGGCTGTACGCGCTCGGCGTACCGCACGTCGTGCGGGGAGAAGTCGCCGCCCGGCCGGTGCACCATGAAACCGCTGACGTGCGGGCCCGTACCGGGGAACGGTATGCCGAGCACGTGCCGCGTCCCGAACGCCCGGTGGAGGGCGTCGGCCGTCGCGCTGTGCCGCCAGACCCGTGCCCCCGTGATGCCCGCGGCGCTCCGCGGAGCACGGTCCTCGCCGGCCCCGTAGTGGTCGGCGAAGGGGTAGCCCTCCCGGATGCGGCGCCGGACCGACTCGTCGTGGTGGTGCTCCTCCGCCTCCGGCCGGCCCGGCCAGAACGCCACGCTGCCCCGCTCCCGCGTCCAGGGCTCTTCCTTCACGACGACCAGCGCCGCGTCGAGCGCGGTGAGCAGTTCCCCGGCGAGCAGGGGCCAGACGCGGTCCGGGTCCTCGGTGCTCATCACCTCGACCGCCAGGTCCAGCATCCGCGCATGCCGTTCCCGCATGACCGCTACTCCCGGAAGACCTGGTGGACCGTGCCGTTCCACGGTAACCGACCGCCGTCCATACGTACTTCTCCCCATGGCCCGGTTGTCCGGTTCACGCCATGATCGGACACCGGCGCATTCACCGCCACGGCCTCGGAACGACGCGGAGCGGCTCGGAGCCGGTCCGGGCCGTCCCGAGGCGCGACGCGCCGCACCACCGTGCTGAACGGGGTTGAGCACGGCGGGCAGGGGTCGACGGTCCGCTCGTGTGCCTGCTCCGCCGAGCAGGACGCGAGCGGCCGCGCCGGACCGGGACGCCGGTCAGCGGGCGGCGTACCGACGCGGGGCGGCCGTACCGCGCACCCGTCGTTCGTGTTCCGTCCGCGCCGACTCCAGGAGGCGCCGCCAGGACGCCACGGTGGGACGCCGCCGCAACAGGGCGCGCCGTTCCCTGTCGGTCATGCCGCCCCACACGCCGTGCTCGATGCGCCGGTCGAGGGCGTGGGCCAGACATTCGGTGCGCACCGGGCAGGCCACGCAGAGCGCTTTGGCCTGGTTCTGGGCGGTGCCGTCGACGAAGAGCTCGTCGGGGTCCGCGGCCCGGCACGCCGCTCGCTCGCTCCAGTCCTCCCGGTCGTGTCGGTGTCGGTCCACCCCGTCCTCGCCCTCTCCCTGTTCGGCACGCCTCGCCTTCCGGCACCGTCCGTATGCCCGGCGTTCGGACATGGATGCGGACGGACGGCACCGGAGGAGGGGGATCCGGTCCGGGCGAACCGGTGGATCACTTCTCGGGGTCGTGGCCCCAGTTCATGAGGGAGTGGCGCCACCTGGTGTCGGTGACGTCGCCCTCGGGGCGCTGTTCGACGTGGCGGTGGACGTAGCCGGTCACCTTGCGCATGTGCGCCAGGTCGTCGTCGTCGAGGTCGGCCTTCCGGGTGCGGAGGAGCTCGACGATGCGCCTGCCGGACGCGTGGCCGACGCTCTCTCCGCCCCCGTCGCTCTGTCCGGCGCTCTTCGACTCCTCCGTGTCCAGCCACTTCTCCATCTGCGAGGCGGTCATGTTGACCGCCTCGTCGAACGCGGAGACGATCTCGTCCCGGTCCTGGTCGCGCCGCTCGGGGGCCATCAGGATTTCCCGCCCTTCTTGCGCAGGGCTCCGGGCTTGTGCACGGCGGAGCGGCCGGTCCTGTCGCTCTCCACCTCGTACTGCGGCTCCTCCTTCGAGGCGTCGACGGTCCGGCCCGCCGCCCGGGTCCGACCGGTGATCTTCTTCTTGACCTTTCCCTCGACGGTCCGGCCGTGGCTCTTCCAGGAGACGTCGTCGCCCGTGCCCAGGTCGTCCTTCTTCGTCATCGTTCTCTCCTCACGGCCCCCGGTTCGTCGTGTCCCCCGAGGACCAGGGTCCTCCCCCGCGCCCTCGCCCGCACGGGAGGACGGGCATACGTGCGAACCCGTACCGGTGTGCGGTCCGGAGCACGGCGGAGCCCGGCCGTCGGGGACGGCCGGGCTCCGGGCCGGGCGGGCGGTGTCCGGGCCGTGGGCCGGGTGCCGCCGGGGGACGACCCCCGTCAGACCTCGCCGCGCCAGCCGCCGGTCTCGACCCCGCCGCGGGACTCGATGAACTTCTTGAACCGCTTCAGGTCGCCGACGGCCTGCCGCTTGACGACCCCGAGCTTGTCGCCGACCGTGTCGACCAGCCCCTGGGGGTCGTGGTCGAGCTGGAGCATCACCTTGGTGGTGCGGTCGTCGATGCGGTGGAACGTCACCACGCCCGCCTGCCTGACCTCGCCGCCGACGGTGGTCCAGGCGACGCGCTCGTCCGGGATCTGCTCGGTGATCTCCGCGTCGAACTCCCGCCGGACCCCGTCGACCTCGGTCACCCAGTGGGTGAGGGTGGCGGTGCGCTGTTCGATCCGCTCGACGCCCTCCATGAACTCGGGGAACTCCTCGAACTGGGTCCACTGGTTGTACGCGGTGGTGACCGGGACGTCGACCTCGACGGACTCTTCGACCTGCGACATGCTGTCCTCCTCGTTCCGCACGGGCCCGGTGGGCCACTGCGCGACGGTGGGTCCGATGAACGTCTTTCGTCTCGTATGCCTCACTTGAGGCGTTCTATGCGCCGGGCGGGGTCGGTCCTCCGCGGCTTCACAACCGGCCGGTGGCGCTGTCGTACGTTTCGCGGTGGTCCGCCAGGATCTCGGCCGCCCTGCTCCGGTGGTCGCGGAAGCGGCGCAGGTACGAGCGCGCCATGGGGCCGGGCGGCACGCCCCGGGCGAAGAGGCGCATGTTGCGCGCGCCCGTGTTGTAGCCGAGGGCGAGCAGTTCGTCGCGGGTGTAGCGGCGCGCGTGGCGCTCCGGAAGGCACCGGTCGAGGTCCTTCAGGTGCAGGGCGGCCGCGTGGACGGCGAAGGCGGGGTCGTCGCGGAGGTCCTGCCACCGCTCCGCCAGGCCGTGCGTCCGGCGGACCTGTTCGAAGGCCGCGCGGTGCATGTTGGCGAGACCGAAGGACGCCCCGGGCTTCCACCACTGCCAGAGCCGCTCGAGGAGGGGGTGGTGCGGCTTGTACGCCTCGTTGTGGAGCACGGTCATCACCAGCAGGGGGGATACACCGGCCTCCTCCGCGCTGCGCAGGACGCACGGGGCGTAGTCGGCCGGGTCGTAACCACCGGGCCTCAGGGGCGGTGTCGGAACGTCGCCCCGGTCCACCAGTCGCAGCCTTCGCCCCGGTTCCGGCACGGTCCGCCCGGTCATACGCACTCTCCCTCGTTCCCTGTTCTCCGTACTCGGCCGCGCCCGGGAGACCGGGCGCGTGCCGTCACGGATTCACGTGCCCTGCGAATCCGCGCCCATTCCCGCGCGCACGACGCGCCGGAGGCGCCGGCCGGCGGGAACCCGCCGGAAGAGGCGCCGGCGGACGGAAGTCCCGCGCGGCCGCGGCCGGAGCCCGCGCGGTGGACGCGGGGCCGGCACCGTTTGTGGCCCGGCGGGAGGGGCAACCGGACATCACTCGCGGCGGAGCGCCCGGGGACGACGAGGGGGTTTCACATGATGATCGAGGCGAACGCGCCGGACGGGACCAGGGCGGTGTTCGGGGAGTTCGACACCGACGACGACTGGCTGCTGGACGTCCACGAGTTCGGCGGCGCCGTGCGACGGCTGACGGGACGGTCGCTCGACGACGAAGCGCTGCGGCGCCTCTTCCGCAGGGCGGACGTCGACGGCGACGGTCTGGTCTCCCTCCCCGAGTTCGAGGGATGCCTGAAGGAGCTGTGACCCGCCGGGAGGCCGGGGATCAGAGGTCGCTGTCGATGCCGGTGACGGTCGGCGCCCCGAGAGGGGCGTCGTCCCGTGCCACACCCGCCTTCCCCAACGCCTCCGAGACGATCCGGACGGCGTCCAGTTCGGCCTCGTAGCGGTCCGGGGCCTCCACCTCGAGGCGGACCGAGAAGGTGCCCCCCTCGTTCAGCGTGAGGAGGTCCAGGCCCTCGCTCTCGCTCACGTCGGTGTGCTGGGGGGACAGTTCCCTTTCGAGGGCCGTGCGTGCGGAGTCGGTGATGCCCGAGGTGAACGTACCGGGGACGGTGATGACGAACGTGGTCATGGCTGCTCCTCAACGGGACCCGGCCCGACCGTCGGGCCGGGTCTCCTCTCGGTTCTTCTGACGAAGCCTTGCCGGAAGGTTCCCGCGACGCACCGGAAGGCGATCCCGCGCGGGTCGGCCTCAGGCGTTCGCGTGGCGGGGAGCGGACGCCCGTCGCGGTGCGGCGTGGTGCGCAGGACGGCTCCCGGCGGCGGTCCGGAGACCGCGCAGCCAGACGGCGACGGTGCCCAGCAGGGCGACGAAGACCGCCAGCAGGCCGACGGAGACCCACATCTGCCGGGACCCCGGATGGGTCCACGCCGTCCAGGCCGCCGCGACGGCCCACAACAGGGCGGCGGTCGCGTAGAAGGTACGGATCCGGCGCAACTGGCGCGTGGTCCGCACGGGGGTGGGGTGATCGGTCTTCGCTGCCATGCCGGCCCGTGTACCCCGTGTCGTGCGATTCACCGGGGGCCGTACGGCCCTTTTCGGGTCGCGGGGAGAAGCGGGGGCGCGGCTCCTGTCGCAGAATGGCGGGAGGCCGCCCCCGGATCCCGGTGCGCCGCCGCGGGAGCCGGCCGGCGGGTGCGTTCCGGGCGCGCCCCGGAAGGCGGAGCCGAAAGGAGCCGGTGCCGATGACGTCGGGGTCCCACCCGGAGCACACGCCCGACGGGCGCTACATCGTCGTCGGCGGCCGTCGGTGGCGCGCCACCGACCCCGACATCCCTCCGGAGGCGGCCGCGAGGCTGCGCTCCCTCCTGATGGCGGCCCGTCGTGCCGTCGGAGCGGCTCTGCGGGAGCGCGACGCCGAGGCCGAACGCGCCGCGCGGGCGCGCGTGCACACGGCAAAGGTGGCCCTCGGGGAGCGCGGGGAGCCGTGGTGGGAGCAGAGCCCGGCGGAGCGGAGGGCCCGTTGGAGGCGGGGGTTGGAGGCCCTGGACGGGTGACGGGGGCGCACTGTTCGCAACCCGGTCTGACGGGGGCGCGGGGCCGGACGGCGCCGAAGCCGGTTGTCAGTGGTGGATGGCACGGTAGGAGCATCCAGTCGGAAGCTCGGAGACTCGGAAACGAGGGGGAGCCGTCATGTCCGGGAACCAGAACTACATCAATCACGTCGCGCTCGTGCTGGACGCCAGTTCGTCGATGCACCACCTGAGCGGCAAGGTCGTGGAGGTCGCCGACCGGCAGATCGCGTACCTCGCCCGCCGGTCGAAGGAGTTGGACCAGGAGACCCGGGTCACGGTGTACGTCTTCGCCGACGAGGTGAAGTGCGTCATCTACGACAAGGACGTGCTCCGGATGCCGTCGCTGAAGCAGTTGTACCGGGTCGGGGGGATGACGTCCCTGCTGGCGGCCGCGCTGAAGTCGCAGCGGGAGCTGGCGCGGACGGCCCAGTTGTACGGCGACCACAGCTTCCTGACGTTCGTGCTGACGGACGGCCGGGAGAACGCGAGCCACCGCTGCCCGGACGCCCCGTCCGGGAAGCCGCACGAGCTGGTGGAGGCCGTGGCCGGGATGATCGGGACGCAGCAGGACAACTGGACGCTGGCCGTCCTGGTGCCGGACGGGGCGGGGAAGCGCGAGGCCGTGCGGTGCGGCTTCCCGGAGGAGAACGTCGCCGTCTGGGACGCCACGAGCACGCAGGGCCTGGAGGAGGCCGGGCAGGTCATCCAGGAGGCCACGGAGAAGTTCATGGTGGGCCGCACCAAGGGCATCCGGGGATCGCGGACGGTTTTCTCCACCGGCGCGGAGGCCGTCAACAAGGACACGGTCGCGGCGGCCGGTCTCACCCCCGCGGATCCGTCGGCGTACCGGCTGGTGCCGGTGGACCACGACACGGCGATCCGGGACCGGGTCGTCGAGTCCGGACACGCCTACCGCACCGGTTGCGCGTTCTACCAGTTGAGCAAGTCGGAGAAGGTCCAGGCCCAGAAGCAGATCGCGGTGCTGGAGAAGAGGACGGACCGGGTGTACACGGGGCCCGAGGCCCGGGCCCTGCTCGGCCTGCCGGACGTGGAGGTGCGCGTGAAGCCGGACCACAACGACGACTTCACCATCTTCGTGCAGAGCACCAGCGTGAACCGGAAGCTCGTGCCGAACACGCGGCTCCTGGTGATGGTCTGACACCGTCCGTGTGATCACCCTTTCCCCCGTGGTGCCACGGGCGCGCACAGCCCTCCACGCGGGCCGGCGGACCGGTCGGTGAGATCTTGCCCGCACGACCGGATACGGTTCCGGCGGCCGGGCATGCGAGCACCATGGAAACGAAAGTCAGTTCGTCCGCGAAGGCCGGTCGTCCCACCGGGCGGGGCACGTCCCACAAGCTTTCCGGGCGTTTCGAAGGGGAGAAGTGGATGACTTCCGTCGAACAGGGCCCCAGACCCGCCGAGGTCCGCATCCAGCACCTGCGCCGGCGGCTGGAGCGGTTGATGGGCGTCGCCGCGACCGAGGGGAACGAGCTGGTCGCGCTGCGCAACGGCGATCAGATCTTTCCGGCGATGCTGGACGCCATCAAGGCGGCCGAGCACACCATCGACATGATGACCTTCGTCTACTGGCGCGGACAGATCGCCCGGGACTTCGCCGTGGCCCTCGCCGAACGGGCCGCCGCCGGCGTACGGGTGCGTCTGCTCCTCGACGGCTTCGGCGCCATGCGGATCGAACGGGACCTCCTCGACCGGATGGGCGAGGCCGGCGTGAGGATCGCCTGGTTCCGCAAGCCGCTGTGGCTCTCGCCGCTCAAGCAGAACCACCGCTGTCACCGCAAGGCGTTGATCGTCGACGAGCACACGGCGTTCACGGGCGGCGTGGGCATAGCCGAGGAGTGGTGCGGCGACGCCCGGAACCCCGGCGAATGGCGCGACACCCACGTCAAGGTGCGCGGTCCGGCGGTGGACGGCATCGCCGCGGCCTTCTCGCAGAACTGGGCCGAGTGCCACGACGAGCTGTACGACGACCGGGACCGGTTCACCGAGCACGAGCAGCCCGGGGACTGCGTCGTGCAGGTGATCCGCGGCTCGGCGAGCATCGGCTGGCAGGACATGCAGACCCTGATCCGGGTCATGCTCACGAGCGCCGAGCAGCGCTTCCGGCTGGCCACCGCCTACTTCGCGCCGGACACCTACTTCGTGGACCTGCTGTGCGCGACCGCACGGCGCGGCGTCACCGTGGAGATCCTGCTCCCCGGCCCCTACACCGATCAGCGGGCCTGCCGGTTGGCGGGCCAGTACCACTACGAACGGCTGCTGGAGGCGGGGGTGACCATTCACCAGTTCCAGCCGACGATGATGCACGCCAAGGTCATGACGGTCGACGGCGTGGCCTCGCTGATCGGCTCGACCAACTTCAACCGGCGTTCCATGAGTCATGACGAGGAGGTGATGCTGGCCGTCCTCGACGAGGAGTTCACCGCCGGTCTGGACCGGGACTTCGAGGAGGACCTGCGGCGCAGCGCCCCCGTCGATCCCGCTCGCTGGCGGCGCCGGGCCGCCCTCCAGAGGATGCTGGAGGCGGCGGTTCTGCCCATCCGCCGGTTCCTCTAGCCCGCGGCCGGCTTCGCCGGGCCCTGGGATCCGGCCCGTCGTGCCGGCCGTTCACGAAGTCCGCGTCCTTCCTCGGCCTCCTGCGACGCGTCGCGTACGGGCGTACGGGAGGGACGGTCTTCGGCACGGGGCGGGGCGTCGGCGCCCCGCTCCCTGCGGAGCCGCGGGCCGATCGCGTCACGCCCGGGACGGGGCGGGGAGAGCGGCGCCCTCGGAGCGGCCGGCGCCCGGTTCCGCCGGGAGCGCGAAATGGACGACGATCCGCTTTCCCCCGCCGTACGGCGCCGTCACGACCCTGTCGCTGACCGTGTGGATCACGCGCAGTCCGTGGCCGCCCACGCGCGCGGGGTCGGCCTCCCTCATCTTCGGCACCTCCGCGGAAGTGTCCCACACGGCGATCGTGAGTTCCCCGTCGGACAGCCGCAGGACGAGGCCGCAGGGGCCGGGGGCGTGGCGGGCGGCGTTGGTGACGAGTTCGCTGACGACGAGTTCCGCGTCCAGGCGGAGCGCCTCGGGCACCGCGGCGCGTCCGGTGTGCGGGGCCCTGTCGAGGAGGGCGCGCAGGGCGTGACGTGCTTCCGAGGCACGGGCCGCGCCGTCCTCCCAGACCACTTCGTGCCGCAGCATGGCATGATCGTCCGGGGCCGGCTCGTCTGCCGTCTGCTTTCCGGGCGGAATGACCATGCGGGAATCTTTCCTCGTGTCCGTCGCTCTTCGGCGCTTGCGTGCTCCTGCGCCTACCCCCGGCACCGAACGCGCACACCGTGGTCGGCTCCGAGTGCCGCCGAACAGAGTACGCGGTCGCGCCGGAACGGCACAGCCACGGTCACGGGCCGCCCGGCATGATCTACGGAGCGCCCCCTAACAGGCGGCGGCCTCCTCCACCGTCTTCCGCACCTTGAGGACGGTGCCGGCCCCGGTGAGCTCCAGGATCCGTCGTACCGGTGTTCTCGGCCCGGCCAGGCGCAGGTCGGTCGTCCGGCCGGTGGGGATCAGCAGGTTCGGGGAGGCCGAGTCCGCGAAGGTGACGCCGGAGACGTCCGGGACCACGCTCGGGTGCTCCTCGGCCGCGGCGCGCAGGGCGGCCGCCAGGGGCGCGATGGTCTGCATGTCGCAGTCGCCGCTCGCGACGACGACCCGGGTGCCGTGCGCCTCGTGCCGCGTCACCGCGGGCCGGTCCGGGACGCGCGGCACGCCGGGCGGCCCGGCCGCCCCTCCCCCGCTCCCGTCGGCACCGACCGTGGGCCCCGTCATGCTGCCGTTGGCCTCCCTGCTCTCCCTGCTCGTGCAGGACGAGACCGACCGTGCCGGGGGACCGCAGGAGCCGCCGCGTCCGGCGGACGGCGACGTGCCGGAACAGGCGCGTGCCGGCCGGAGCACGGCGGGTCCGGGGTCAGCGGGCCGGAGGATGCTCCCCCGGGCCCTGCCGGGAGGGGGCCAGGGGGGTGGGAGAGAGGTCGGTCGTCTCCTCCCCCGGCTCCAGGAGGGTGTCCGCCGCTCCGACGATGAGCGGGTCGGGCGTGCCGACCGCCTCCTCGTCCTTGTTCGCGTAGTCGATGCGGGACAGGAGGCTGCGCATGGCTTCGAGGCGGCCCCGGCGCTTGTCGTTGTTCTTGACCACGGTCCAGGGGGCGTGGTCGGTGTCCGTCGCCCGGAACATGGCGACCTTCGCGGTGGTGTAGTCGTCCCAGCGGTCGAGGGAGGACAGGTCCGTGGGCGAGAGCTTCCACTGCCGCACCGGGTCGACCTGGCGGATGGCGAACCGGGTGCGCTGCTCGGACCGGGAGACGGAGAACCAGAACTTCACGAGGTGGATCCCGTCCTCGACCAGCATGCGTTCGAACAGCGGGCACTGGTGGAGGAACAGGTCGTACTCCTCCTCGGTGCAGAAGCCCATCACCCGCTCGACGCCGGCCCGGTTGTACCAGGAGCGGTCGAAGAAGACGATCTCGCCCGGGCCCGGGAGGTGGGCCACGTAGCGCTGGAAGTACCACTGGCCGGCCTCGCGCTCGGTCGGCTTGTCGAGGGCGACGATCCGGGCGCCGCGCGGGTTGAGCCGTTCGGTGAACCGCTGGATGGTGCCGCCCTTGCCCGCCGCGTCCCGCCCCTCGCACAGCACCGCGATCCGGGCGCCGGTGTCCTTGGCCCAGCGCTGCAGCTTGAGCAGTTCGATCTGCAGGATCCGCTTCTGCCGCTCGTACGCGGCGCGGCGCACCTTGCGGGTGTACGGGTAGTTCTCCCGCCACGTGCGGATGGGCTCGCCCCCGGCACCGAGCAGGAGCGGCTGCTCGGGCCGGCTGGTGTCCACGCTGAGCCCTTCGAGCAGATCCGGTGCGGCGTCCCGCTCCTCCCGGCCCTTCCGGTCCTTCCGGTCGCCCCCGTCGCCCGTACCGTTCACGCCGGCCATCGGCACCTCGTCTCCTTCGCGCGTTCTTTTCGCAAGTTCTTTCGGAACTGGTGTGTACCCGGTGACCGCGATCTCACCGGTCCTCCCGCCTCCGGTGTCACCCGGTCGCCGCCGACCGGGCCGTGCGGGCCCGTGTCCGGGGTCAGGACGCGCCGACCCCGCTGCGGGCCAGGGCGAACACGCCGAGGACGATCAGCGCGACGCCCGCCAGCTGGGGCAGCAGCCACCAGCCGGTGCGGATGTGCTCCTCGTACAGCAGGACGCCCAGGGCCAGGCTCACCGTGGCGTCGCCGAGGGTCAGGGCGGGCTGCGAGGCCACGAGCGGGCCGCCCTGCATGGCGTGTTCGAGCAGCAGGAGGGCCGCGATCCCCGCCGCACAGAAGGCGTAGGTCTGCCAGGCCGTCAGGAAGGCGCCGATCCCGCCGTCGTCGAGGACGTGCATGGACGTCTTCATGAGGGCGGCGGTGAGCGCGTAGCAGATCGCGGTGGCGGTGCCGAGGCAGCCGGCCCTGGCCCGGCCGGGCGGTCTGCGCAGTCCGGTGGCGGCGAGCGCCACCACGGCGACGGCGCAGGCCACCAGGACAGGTAGCCAGCGGTCCAGGGCGATGTGGGTGCGGTTGCCGTCGGGCGAGGCGGCGACGAGGGCCGCGCCGAGTCCGGCCACGACCGCCGCGACGGCCGCCCAGAGGCGGGCGGGCAGCCGTTCGCGCGCCACCAGGGAGGCGATGAGGAGGGCGAGGGGCAGTTCGAGGACGAACAGGGGCTGGACGAGGGCCAGCGGCCCGGTCGCGAGGGCCGCCGCCTGTCCGACTCCGGCGGCGACGACGGCGAGGATGCCGGCCACCCAGAGCGGGCGGCGCAGCAGGTCGAGGACCAGTCCGGGCCGGAAGGAGTCGGACCGGGGGACGGTGAGCGCGGCACGCCGCTGGAGCACCGTGGCCAGCGCGTTGCTGAACGCGGCGAAGAGGGAGAAGAGGACCGGCAGGACGACGCCCATGCACCGATCCTGACCGGGCGGCGGACGTCCGGGGGCGGCGACACCGGCGGGGCGCCCGTACGGGGGAACGGGCCGGGGGCCCGGTCGGGCCAATGCCGGGTCCTGGTCGGGCGAATGCGGGGCCCGCCGGGATGTCCGGCGGCGCCGCGGTGGTACGTCGTCGGGCATGCAGCCAAGCCCTCCACCGCAGGTCGCCCCGTTCCTCCGCACGGCCGCCGCGTACGCGTGGCGGCTGCTCGTCGTCGGCACCCTCGTGTACGCCCTGTTCGCGCTGCTCGGGCGGTTCCACGAGATCGGGGTGGCGGTGTTCCTCGGGCTGGTCGCCACCGCGCTGCTGCGACCGGTCGTGGACGTCGTCGCCCGGGGGCTGCCCCGGTCGGCCGCGGTCGCCCTCACCCTGTTGGGCGGCATCGCGCTGGTCCTGGGGGTGCTCACGCTGGTCGGGGAGGCGGTGGCGGGTCAGCGGACGACGCTGGTGCGGGAGTTCCGGGACGGTGTCGGGCGGATCGAGCGCCGGCTGGAGGAACCGCCGTTCCGGCTGGACCCCGGGGCGCTGTCGGACGTGCAGGAGCGGATCGGGCAGTTCCTCTCCGACCACCGCTCGGCGCTGGTCAGCGACGCGGTGAGTGGGGCGCACCATCTGGTGGCGGTGCTGACCACGCTGGCGCTCGCGCTGTTCTCCTCGGTGTTCTTCCTCCATTCGGGCGACCGCCAGTGGGCGTGGTTCCGGGAGCAGCTGCCGGTGCCCCTGCGGGGGCGGACGGAGGTCGGCGGGCGGGCGGCGTGGCGCACGTTCACCGGCTACACGCACGGGATCGTGCTGGTGGCCGTGGTGAACGCGGTGCTCGTGGGGATCGCGCTGTGGCTGCTCGGGGTGCCGCTCGCGGTGCCGCTGGCGCTCCTGGAGTTCGTGGCGGCGTTCGTGCCGCTGATCGGTTCGCCGGTCGCCCTCGCGGTCGCCGCGGTCGTCGCCCTGGCGGCGAAGGGGCCGTTCGTCGCGGCGGTCGTGATCGCCCTGATCGTGGTGATCGGCCAGATCGAGGGGCACGTGCTGCATCCGCTGGTGATGAGCTGGGCCGTACGGCTGCACCCGCTGGTGGTGGCGGTCTCGGTCGTCGCGGGCTCGATCGCGGCCGGCATCGTGGGCGCGGTGGTGGCGGTGCCGCTGGTGTCGGTGGTGTGGTCGGTGGTCACGGCGCTGCGGGAGGCCCGCGCGGCGGAACGGCTCGTGGACGGGACCGGTCCGGGACCGGATCCCGGGGGCGGGGGCGGGGCCGGTACTGGACCGGGGCCCGGTTCCGGGGGTGGGGCAGGTGCCGGGTGAAGGCGGAGGGCCGGACGCGTGAAGCGGAGGTGTCGTTCCGCTGCCGTCATTGGGCGGACGAATGGCGGCGGCCCCGGCGGGTTGACGCGCGTCAACCGGACCGCCAGTCTCTGAGTGCCCGCGCCGTGGATCACGTCCTCCACGCGCGGCCTGGACAGCGTCCGCATCCGATTCGTGAGGCATTGGAGGCCCGATGGCCGACCGCACCGCACGCTCCCTCCCCCTGCGCTTCCTCCTCTCTATTGTCATGCTCATGGCTGCATCGTCGGCCGGGGTGGTGGCCGCCGCGGGCACCGCGCAGGCCGACGGCTGCTACACCTGGTCGCGCACCCTCTCCCAGGGCGCGTCCGGCGCCGACGTCACCGCGCTCCAGATCCGGGTGGCCGGCCACCCCGGCTACGGCGCGGTGCTCGGCATCGACGGCTCCTACGGGCCGGCGACCGCCGCCGCCGTCAAGCGCTTCCAGGCCGCCTACGGACTGGCCGCCGACGGCGTCGCGGGCCCCGCGACGTTCAACAAGATCTACGCCCTCCAGGACGACGACTGCACCCCCGTCCACTTCTCCTACGCGGAGCTGAACAACTGCAACAGCACCTGGGCCGGGGGCGCGGTGAGCGCGGCCACCGCCAAGTCCAACGCCCTGCGCACCATGTGGAAGCTGGAGGCCCTGCGGCACGCCCTCGGTGACCAGCCCCTCCGCGTCACCAGCGGCTTCCGGAGCCAGGCCTGCAACAGCGCGGTCGGCGGGGCCTCCTCCAGCCGCCATCTGTACGGTGACGCGGCCGACCTGGGCGCCGGGCCCCACTCGCTGTGCCGGCTCGCCCAGCAGGCCCGCAACCACGGCTTCAACGGCATCCTCGGGCCCGGCTACCCGGGCCACGACGACCACGCCCACGTCGACCACCGCCCCAGCCGCTTCTGGTCCGCGTCCAGCTGCGGCATCTGACGTACGGACGGCCCGCGTTCCCCCCGGGGACGCGGGCCGCCGCGTCCGTGGACGCCCCGCCGGGAGCGGCGCGGCGGTCCGCGCATGAGCCGCCCCCGGCGGGTAACACGGCGGCAATGACGAACGCACACGACGTGGGGGCCAGACCGGGGCGCGCGCTCCTGCTGCTGCCCGTGCAGGCGGTCCTGATCGCCGCGCTGGGGCTGCTGGTCACCGGGCCCCTGGCGCACCACTGGCCGCTGTCCGCGGAGGACGACGTCAACCGCGCCCTGGCCGACCGCCGCGCCCCCTCCGCGACCTCGCTCACCGACTGGCTGTCCCTGGTGGCCGACACGCAGACCGTGATCGGCCTGACGCTGCTCTGCGTCCTGGGCCTGCTCCTCGTGGCCCGGGCGCCCCGGTGGTGGGAGGCGGGGTTCCTGGCCGTGGCCGTGGCCGCGCAGTCCGCGATCTTCCTGCTCGTCACCCTCGTCGTGAACCGCGACCGCCCCGACGTGCCCCACCTGGACGGGGCTCCGCCGACCTCCAGCTTCCCCTCCGGCCACGTCGGGGCCTCCGCGGCGCTCTACGGGGGCCTCGCCGTGCTCGCGGCCCGGCACCTGCGGGGCGCCTGGCGGAACCTCGTGGTGGGGCTCCTCCTGCTGGTCCCCCTCGCGGTGGCGTTCTCCCGGCTGTACCGGGGCATGCACCATCCGTCCGACGTGGTGGCGGGGCTCCTGAACGGCGCCTGCACGCTGCTTGTCGTCGGGGCCGCGCTGCTGCCGAACGCCCGGAAGGACGAGGCGGAGCCGGAGCCGGCCGTCCGCGGCGCGCGGCGGGCCGTCGTGGTGCGCCACCCGCACGCGTGCGACGACGGGACCGCCGCCCGGGTGCGGGCCGTCCTGCGCGGGCACGGGTACGCGGAGCAGTGGTGGACGGACACGACACCCGAGGATCCGTCCGGCGGCCTCGCCCCGTACCTGACGGGGACGGGCGCGGATGCGGATGCGGCCGGATCGGCCGGGCCAGCCGAACCGGTCGAACCACTCGGGCCGGTCGGACCGGTCGCACCGCTCGGACCGGTCGACCTGGTCGTCGTCTGCGGCGGGGACGGCACCGTGCGCGCCTGCGCCGACCTGGTGGCCGGGACCGGGACCCCCCTCGCGATCGTCCCCTGCGGCACGGGGAACCTCCTCGCCCGCAACCTCGGCCTGCCGGTCGAACCGGTGGCCGCGCTGCGGGAGGCCCTGTCCGGGCGGGCCGTCGGGCTCGACGTGGGCCGGATACGGGGCGACGGCCTCGCGCCGACCCGGTTCGCGGTCATGGCGGGCGCCGGGTTCGACGCCGCCATGGTCCGGGACGCCTCGCCGCGGCTCAAGGAGCGCCTGGGCTGGGCCGCGTACGTCCTCTCGGCCGCGCGACACCTGCGGGACCCCCGGATGCGCCTTTCGATCCGGCTCGACGGGGGCGCTCCCCTCGAACGGCGGGCCCGCATGGTCGTCATCGGCAACGTCGGCGCCCTGCAGGGCGGACTGCCGCTGCTGCCGGAGGCCCGGCCCGACAGCGGGCGCCTCGAAGTCGTCCTGCTCGACCCGCGCGGGGTGACCGGGTGGCTCGCCGCCGCCGGGTACCTCGCCTCCCGCGCGCCGGTCCGCTCCCGCGCGTCCGGCACGCGGGAGCGGACCGCCGCGCACGGCGCGCTGGAGTACTTCGGCGCGGCCCGTGTCGACCTCAGCTTCGCCCGTCCCCAGCCGCGCGAACTCGACGGCGACGTCCTCCCGGCGGGCACCCGGCTGACCGCGGAGGTCGAGCCGGGGGCGCTGCGGGTATGCCTGCCCGCGCCGGCGCGGATCGGCGCGCAGGACCGGACCGGAAGGGAGGTGGAGGAGCTTGGGCACCGCGACGCGCGTACCGCGGCTCGATGAGGTCAGGGCCGTGGAGGCCGAACTGCGCCTGCAGGGCGAGGTCCTGTCCGGCGAGGACGCCTGGGCCACGCTCCGCCGCTACGGGGGCTGGGCCCTCGTGCGGGACTCCTTCGTGCGGTTCCGCTACGCCGACGGGTTCAGTCACTCCCGGGCCCTCGCCCTGCAGACCGTCCTGGCGGTCCTCCCCTTCGCCATCGCGGTCATAGGGCTGTCGGGCGTGCTGCACACCGAGGACGTCGGGCGGATCGCCGAGCTGTTGATACGCCGGATCAGCGGTCCCAGCCAGGACGTCGTGGACGACGCCCTGCGGGCGAGCCGCCGGCACGCCGGGAACGGCGGCGCGCTGGCCCTCTGGTTCGGCCTGCTGTTCTCGATCTCCAACGTCACCACCGGCATGTGCCAGGTGGAGCGGGGCGCCAACCGCATCTACGGCGTCGAGCGCGACCGCCCGTTCCTCCACAAGTACGCGCGCGGCCTCGTGATGTCGGTGCTGGCCGGACTGCCCCTCGGGCTGAGCTTCTGCGTCACCGTCCTGGGGTCCGACCTGAGCCACGCCCTGATCGAGGTCTACCACCTCGGCCCCGGCACCCGCCTCGCGTGGGACCTGCTGCGCTGGCCCATCGGGATCCTGCTGGCCGTCCTCGCCACCAGCGTCGTCTTCCGCCGTTCCCCCCGGCGCCCCCAGCCGGGCCACACCTGGCTGGCCTTCGGGGCCGCCGTCCACCTGCTGCTGTGGCTGGGCGCGACGTGGGGCCTGAGCCTGTACGTCGGCTCCGGCGGCTCCTTCACCACCGTGTACGGCCCGCTGAGCGCGTTCGTGGCGCTGCTGCTGTGGTCGTACCTGACGTCGCTCTCGCTCTTCCTCGGCCTGTCCTTCGCGGCCCAACTGGAGGCCGTACGGGCGGGGGTGGACGCCCCGGTCAGCGAGGACCCCGGGGTCTGAACGACTCCCCCGCCCCCGTACCACGAAAGGAACCGTACCGACCATGACAGAGCGTTCCCCCCGGCCCTGGAGGCGCCGCCTCGGGCGGCTCGTGACGGGGCACGGCGGGCCCGACGCCCGGTTCGGCGCGCGGCTGCTCGCGGGCACGGCCCTGACCGCCCTGGCGGCCGTCCCGTTCTCGCTCGCGCTGGTCCTGGTGGAGTCGCACTGGGCCCCGCTGCACCGGCTCGACCAGGGCGTGGCCGAACGGCTGCACCGCTCCGCGCTCGACCATCCGGGCTGGGTGCGGGTGCTCGACTTCCTCACGCACGTGGCGTGGGGGCCGGCGACCATGCGGATCCTGGTGGCCGGGGTGGTGGTGTGGCTCCTGTGGCGGCGGGCCTACCGGCTGGCCGCCTGGGCGGCCGTCACGGCGACCGCCGGCGGGCTCGTGGGCCTGCTGGTGAAGAACGTGGTGGAGCGCGCCCGGCCGCACCTTCCGGATCCCGTCTCGCACGCGCCCGGCTTCTCCTTCCCCTCCGGGCACTCCATGACGGCCGTGACCTCCTGCGCCGTCCTGCTGCTCGTCCTGCTGCCGCTGGTGCCGCGCGCGTGGCGGCCGGTGCCGTGGGTCCTGGCGGCGGTGGCGGTGCTCGGGGTGGGCTACACGCGCGTCGCGCTCGGGGTCCACTGGGTGAGCGACGTGGTCGGCGGCTGGCTGCTCGGCGTCGCGGTGGTCACCGCGACCGTGCTCGCCTTCGAGGCGTGGCGCGGTGACGTCGGCCGGCCCCGCACCACTCCCGCCGAGGGGCTGGAGCCCGAGATCACGACGGAGGACCCGGAACCGGCGGGCCGGTCCGGGTCCCGGTGACGCGGGGGCGCCGGGTCAGGCGTCGTCCTCCGACCCGTCGGCCCGCCCGCTCCCCCGGCCCTCCGCCGCGCGTCGCCGGGCGTCCTCCTGCGCGCTCCGGCTGGGCGTGAGGGCCTCGGCGGCCTCGCCGTCCCCGTCGGGGCGCGGGTCCTCCCGTACGTCCGTCTCGGCCTCCTCGAACTCCTTCAGGACCTCCTCGGCGGCGGTCCTCGGGTGGTCGGCGTTCCCCTCGGTGGTGCGGTGCTCCGACATGCGTCCCTCTCCTTGGCGTTTCGTTGCCGTCTGGGCTGTCCGGCCTCTTTTGTACGCGTTCCGGTACCCGGTGTCGTGCGCTTCAAGCCCTGGCGGCCGGTCGCTCAGGCCAGCAGGAGGATCGCGAGGGCGCCCGAGGCGTCGACGACGCCGCACCACTCCGACCAGGCCCGGGGCACGACGCGGCCCGAGCGGTGGTGGACGAGGTCCCACAGGCCGTGGGCCAGCCAGCCGGCGGCCAGGACGTACAGGGCGGGCCGGCCGTCCAGGGAGAGGACGAGCGCGGCCGCCGCGCAGAAGGCGGCGAGACCGGCGAGCTGGACGGCGAGCGTCCGCCGGTCGCGCAGTTCGCCCCGGGCCGCCCCGAAGCCCAGGTAGCAGAGGGGCATGACCACGAGCAGCGCGGCGAGGAAGCCGGTCGGCGGGGCGCCGTCGACGAAGGTGACGAGGGTGAGGGCGAGGGCCAGCAGGGTCGGCCAGCAGTGGGCGAGGAAGCGGATCGTCATGGCGCCCACTGTCCGGCGCGGAGGGCGGGAGGGGGGCGGTTCCCGGCTCCGTACGTCCGTCCCCTTGGGAGGGATGTCCGTACGGGAGGGATGTCCGTACGGGAGGAGTGTCCGTACGGGAGGGGGTCCGTGCGGGACGGGGTCCGTGCGGCAAGGGGTCCGTAGGGGACGAGGTCCGTAGGGGACGAGGTCCGTGCGGGATAGGGTCCGTTCGCATGGGGGAACGCGCTGAGCGTGTGGTGGTCGTCGTCGGTTTCGAGGCGGCCGAGCTGCTCGACATCGCCTGTGTGACGACGGGGCTCGCCATGGCGAACGGGCTCGGGGACGTCGACGTGCCGTACCGCGTGCGGGTGGTCGGGCCCGGCGGGGGCGCCATCCGCTGCGGCACCGGGCTCACGCTGGGCAGCGACGAGTCGCTGGAACGCACGAGGGGGCCGCTGGACACGCTCGTCGTCTCGGGCGGTCTGGGCGTCGAACGGTTCGCCTCGGACGCCCGTCTCGTCGGGCACGTCCGGCGCCTCGCCCGGGAGAGCCGCCGGGTGTCCTCCGTGTGCACGGGCGCGGGCGTCCTGGCTGCGGCGGGGCTCCTCGACGGCAGGCGGGCCACCACGCACTGGCAGTTCGCTCCCCGGCTCGCCGCGCGGTACCCCGGCGTCTCGGTCGACCCGGCGCCGCTGTGGATCCGCGACGGGAACGTGTACACGTCGGCCGGCATCACCAGCGCGCTCGACCTGACCCTGGCGTTCGTCGAGGAGGACCACGGCTCGGAACTGGCGCGCCGGGTCGCCCGGCACCTCGTCGTCTACATGCAGCGGCCCGGCAACCAGACCCAGATGAGCCTCTTCACGGCGGCGCCCCCGCCCCGGGACGACACGGTCCGCGCCCTCGTCGCGCACATCGCCGCCCGCCCCCACGAGGATCTGAGCACACCGGTCCTGGCCGCCCGGGCGGGGGTGACGCCCCGTCACCTCACCCGGCTGTTCACGGAGCACCTGGGGCAGCCGCCCGGCCGGTACGTGCGCACGGTCCGCGCCGAGGCGGCCGCGCAGCTCCTGGTGTCCACCGCGCTCCCCCTGGCCTCGGTGGCCGCGCGCTGCGGCTTCGGCACGCCGGAGACCCTCCGCAAGGCGTTCGCCGACCACTACGGCGTCTCGCCCTCGCGGTACCGCAGCAGCATGCGCTCGACGGGCGGGCGGTAGGCAGGTCCTCGGCGACGGGTCGGCGGCGGGTCGTCTCAGGCGTCGTCCCGGTCCCGCCCCGGGGACCGCCGCCCCCGCGTCGACGCCAGCACCCCTCCCACGACGGCGATCACCGCGAGGGCCAGGGCGATGCTCACCCAGCCCTCGGTGTCCCAGTAGACGTCCTCCAGGCTGATCAGCAACGCCGCCTCGTCGACGATCAGGGCCGTGCCGACGCCGTAGGCGAGTCCCATCCAGGCACGCGCGCGTGCCGAGCGTTCCACGAGGCCCGCCGCACCCACCACGGCGAGGAGCAGGATCCCCCACACGTAGTGGTGGATGTGCACCCCGCCGGCCTGCACGTCGCCGATGCCGGCCACGTCGATGTGGATCAGCCAGGTGAGCAGGCGCATTCCGCCGAAGGTGAGGGCGAAGCCCCACCACGCCAGGACGAAGCCGCGGCGCTCGGAGGAGATGCCGGGCAGGAGGCGCAGCCACGGTGACCGGTGGGCCGTGGGCGCGGACGTCGGGCGGTGGTCGGGCGACCGCGGGATGTGCGAGGGCGTCACGCCTTCTCCCCTGTCCTTCCTGTCTCTTGTGCTTCTGCCGCTTCTGTTTCTTCTGTTTCTTCTGTTTCTTTCGGTTCTTCCGGTTCTTTCGGTTCTTCTGTTTCCTCTGCCGTGAATTCCTCGATCAGCCGGGCCACGGCCTCGGGCGCGCTGTGGTGCGCCGCGTGCGCGGCGCCCGGGACGTCGACCGCGCGCCCGTCGGGGACCAGCCGGGCCGCGTGCCGGATCCAGGCGTGGGAGGCGATGGTGTCACCGGTGCCGCGGATCACGAGCGTCGGCGCGGCGACCCGGGCCAGATGCCCCTCGAATGCCCCGGCCGCGTCCCGCAGGGCGTGCCGCAGGGACGCGGCGAAGCGGAGGGGGCCGGTGAGCAGGTAGTCCGTCGCGGCCACCCCGAGCAGGGAGAGCGGTTCCCGGGGCGCGTCCGCGAGGAGCCGGCCGCAGTGGCGGAGGCCCGACACGCCCGGTTCGAGCGCCGGGCCGAGCAGCACGAGCCGCCGGACCAGTCGCGGGTGGCGGACGGCGAGGGCCGCGGCCACCTGGCAGCCGACCGAGTTGGCCGCCAGCAGGCTCGGCCCCGGGGAGAGCCGCCGGTGCCAGCGGGCCAGGGCGTCGGCGGCCCGCTCCACGTCGGGCATCCGGCGGGCGGCGGCCCGTGACCACGCGTTGCCCGGCAGGTCCGGCACGAGCACGGTGGCCCCGTTCGCCGCGAGGCGCCGGGCCAGTGGAGTGAAGTACCGTCCCGAGAGGCCGAGTCCGTGCACCAGGACCACGGTCGTCCCGCCCGTCCCCGGCGGGGGACCGAAGGAGCGGGTGAAGAGACCGGCGCGGACCCCCGCCCCCTCCCTCCGCCCGGCTCCGCCGGGCCGGGCGGTGGCGGGGGCGGTCTGCTCGGTCATGTCGGCTCCCTCTCGGTCGTACGGTGCGCTCGTCGTACGGCGCACGAGCGCGGCTGCCCCGGAGGAGTCCCGGGAAACGGCGTCGACCGGGTGGGGGCGTCAGGTGCCGGCCAGGCGCCAGAGAGGGGGTACGCGGCGCGGCGGCGTCTCCGTCCGCAGGACCCGGTAGAGGTCGGCGGCCTCCGGAGGGGTGAGGGCGAGTTCCTCGGTGATCCTGCGGGTGGTGACGTAGCCGAGGCCCTCGGCCGACCGGGCCTGCTCCCACGCGGCGAACCGGGCGAGAAGGGTCGCGGGGTCCGCCGGCGGGCGCGGGGACGGCACGGCGGGCGCCGCCCCGGCCCGCCGCCGTTCGCGCGCGATCTCGGAGAAGCCGCAGACCTCGTACGACACCTCCTCGGCCGCCTCCAGGCCGGAGCAGCGGTCGAGCGCCTCCGCCAACGGGTTGAGCCGGAGCGCCTCCTCACAGGTGAGCCGGTGCACCTGGCGCGCGGAGTCGTCGAGGACCAGGGGGCGGGGGGCGTCACGGGTGCCGCAGACGCCGCGCACGCCCCGGGCGGCCGCGACGAGCACGGCGCCGGCCTCGGACGGGTGCCAGTCGAAGACGGCGAGGACGCCCTCGGTGTCCTCGGGGGCGAGGATGAGGGCCGGCTCGCCCAACCGGGGCATCAGGAGAGGCAGGGGCACTTCGTTGTCCAGGCCGGGCCCGGCGACGTACACGGTCGTGGGGATGCCCGTCGCGGCGCAGGCCGCAAGGGCCAGCGCGTCGCCGAGGGGGCTGCGCAGGGTGGGTTCGTCCCCCCTCGCCACGACGTCCCCGCCCACGTCCACGAGGTCGATCCGGTCGGCCCCGCACCAGCGTGCCGCCGCCTCGATCTGGCGGGCGAGGCCGAGCGTGCCGCCGTAGGGGTCGAGCAGTCCCAGGGCGGGGCGCAACTGGGCGGCCAGGCGGGGCAGCAGCGAGCCGGCCGGCGCCTTCGGCGCGGTCCGCGGGGTGATGAGGGTCAGGCCGGGCGCGGGCGCGAGGGTGCCGGTGAAGTCCGCGGCGCCGCGCGGGCCGGGAACGGGGTCGACGACCAGCCTCTCCCAGGCGTAGGTGAGGACCAGTGCCGGGGTGTCCGGTCCGTACAGCGCCGCGTGCACCATGGCCGCCGTGATGGCGTCGCCGCCACCGCCCGCGGCGACGAGAAGTCGTTTCATGGCGGACACCCAACTCCACGGGCGGCCTCCCCCGCCATTCGGAGCGGTCGGTTCCACCACCCCGACCACCGTACGAACCGAGGCATCCGTGAGGAAACGGCCTTCTTCGCGAAAAGTGCATACGAAACTCCATGCGGCGAAACCGATTTTTTGGCGTTCGAACTAAAGATGCCGACACCGACGTCGCCCTAGGGTCACGGTCTGTCACCCGACGTGACGTCGTCGTCCGAGAGTGAGTCACATCGCGCCATGGGCAAGCCAGTCATGCTTCCGTCGCCGTCGACCCGGCCCTCCCTCCCCGCCGCCTCCGAGGAGGAGAGCCCCTACCAGCAGTACGTGTACGCCTATCCGCACCAGAAGGCCTACCGCCTCCTCGAGAACGGTCCGCTCCTGAGCGACCTGTGGGCGGGCGAGCGCCTCGACGCCCTCTCCTTCTACGCGCACATACCGTTCTGCGAGATGCGGTGCGGCTTCTGCAACCTCTTCACCCGCACCGGCGCCCCCGAGGAGGTGACCGGAGCCTTCCTCGACACCCTGGAGCGGCAGGCACGGGTCACCCGGGAGGCCCTCGACGCCCAGGGCCGGCCGTTACGGTTCACCCTCGCGGCCTTCGGCGGCGGCACGCCGACCTACCTGACGGCCGACGAGCTCGTCCGGCTCTGCGACATCTCCGAGGACGTCATGGGCGTCGACCTGCGGGCGGTGTCCTGGTCGGTGGAGACCTCGCCGGCCACCGCGACCGCCGACCGCCTCGCCGTGCTCGCGGAGCGGGGCGCCACCCGGCTGAGCATCGGCGTGCAGAGCTTCCTCGACGAGGAGGCGCGCGCGGCCGTCCGTCCGCAGAAGCGCGAGGAGGCCGAGGCCGCCCTGGCCCGCCTCAAGGAAGCGCGGTTCCCCGTGCTCAACATCGACCTCATCTACGGCATCGACGGCCAGACGGAACGCACCTTCAAGGTCTCGCTCGACGCCGCCCTGGCCTGGGAGCCCGAGGAGATCTACCTCTACCCCCTGTACGTGCGCCCGCTGACCGGGCTGAGCACCCGGCACGCGGCCACCCCCGCCGAGTGGGACGACCAGAGGCTGCGCCTGTACCGCTTCGGCCGCGACCACCTCCTCTCGGCCGGCTACGAGCAGACCTCGATGCGGGTCTTCCGCCGGATCGGCACCGCCGCCGTCGAGGACACCGACGGCAGCAGCATCAGCGAGTACAACCAGCAGGCCGGCATGGTCGGGCTCGGCGTCGGCGCCCGCTCCTTCACGACCGACCTGCACTACACGACCGACTACGCCGTCGCGGTCCCCGAGGTGCGCCGCATCATCGACGACTACATCGCGACCCCGAGCGACCGGTTCCGTCGGGCCCAGTGGGCGTTCCGCATGGACGGGGACGAGCGGCGCAGGATGTACGTCCTCCAGCACCTGCTCGAATCGTCGGGGCTGGACACCGCCGGCTACGGGCGTCGGTTCGGGAGCCGCTTCGAGGACGACTTCGGCCCGCAGCTCGACGTCCTCCTGGGGAGCCACTGGCTGCGGGAGGACGGCGGCGTCCTCCGGCTGACGCCGGAGGGGATGGCCAGGGCCGACGGGATCGGTCCGATGTTCTTCTCCGCGACCGTGCGGGAGAACATGCGCGCCTACCGGGACCGGTGACACCGCCCGTCGCGGTCAGCGCCCGGCCGGCTCCGGCAGGTGATCCTCCGGAGTCCGGCGGCGCTCCGGCACGGAGACCGTGACCAGGCCGCCGAGGAGCAGCGCGGCGCCGGCGGCGGCGAGGGGCCCCGGCCGCTCGCCGAGCAGCGCCACGCCGAGCACCGTGGCGACCAGCGGTTCCGTCAGGCTCAGCGTCCCCACCGTGGCGGCGCTGAGCCCGCCGACCCCCCGGGTGAAGAGCAGGTAGCCGAGCGCGGTCGTGCCGAGCCCCAGCCAGCCCACCAGGGCGACGCCGGGCGCGGTGGCCAGGCCCCCGGGGGCCATCAGGAGGTACGGGGAGACGAGCAGCCCGGCGCACAGGACGCTGACCGGGGCCGCCGCGTCCAGGTCGGCCCCGCGTGCGCCCAGTTCCTTGGTGGCGGCTATGTAGACGCCGAAGCTCGCCCCGGCCGCCACCCCGTAGGCGACGCCGAGCGCGTCCGCGCGTCCGGCGCCGCCCGGGAGGAGCAGCAGCCCGATGCCCGCGACGGCGCAGACCGTGCCCGCCGCCCAGCGCCGCGACGGCCGCTCGCCGGAGAGCAGGAGTCCGCACGCCCCGCCGACCACGGGCACGGTCCCGAAGGCGACCGCCGTCGCGAGGGCCGCTCCGGAACGCTCGACCGCCTGGAGGAAGCAGGCCTGGAAGGAGGCCGTGACGAGCACGCTCACCACCAGCCACCGGCGCGTCCCGGGCAGCCGCAAGGTGCGCAGTCCGGCCGGCCGCACCGTGAGGGCCGCGAGGACGAGCCCGCCCAGGAGCATCCGGGCGGCCCCGAGCGACACCGGGTGCGCCCCGGTGTCGGCCCAGACCTGCGCCGGCCCCACGGTGCCCCACAGGACCGCCGCCACCAGTACGGACGCCACAGCCTTCACTCCGACTCCCCTCCCACCACGCACGGACGGCGCGAACGTATCCGGGTCCGGCGGACGGTGGCCCCTGGTGAAAACCATGAGATCCGCGCCCCGTGCGCCGCCGATCCCGTGTCTTCGCACCACACCCCTCCCGGCGGACGGCGCTCCGGCGGTAGCACCGGGTGGTCAACTGCGCAGGTGGGAGGCGCCGTTGAGGTCGAGGATCGAACCGGACGCCCATTCCGCGTCGGGAGAGGCGAGCCACAGGACGGCCGCCGCGATCTCGGCGGGGGCGGCCACCCGGCCGAAGGGGCTCTGGGCGCGGATCGCGGCCCCCTCGGGGCCCTCCAGGCGCGGTGAGACGCGCTCGGTGGCGAAGAAGCCGGGCGCGATCGAGGCGACGGCGATCCCGTACGGGGCGAGGGAGACGGCGAGCGACTGGCCGAGCGCGTGGACGGCCGCCTTGGTCGCGCCGTACGCCGGGTGGTCGGGTTCGCCGCGGAAGGCGCCCCGGGAGCCGATGTTGACGATCCGTCCGCCCGTCCCCCGGTCGATCATGCGCCGGGCCGCGAGGTGGCTCAGGTTCGCGGTCGCGAGCAGGTTCACGGAGACGTGCCGCCGCCAGACCTCCACCCACTCCTCGTACGGGGTCTCGGCGAGGGGGTGGCGGAGGTTCACCGCCGCGTTGTTGACCAGCACGTCGATCCCGCCGAGCGCCTCGGCCGCCGTGTCGGCCACCGTCGCGGCCGTTCCGGGGTCCGCGAGGTCGCCCCCGACGAGGACGTGGCCCGCCCCTTCGAGGGAGTCCAGGGTCGCCCGGGCCTCCTCGGCGCGCGAGGCGAAGTGGACGGCGACCCGGTCGCCGTTGGCCGCGAAGGCCCGGGCCACCTCCCTGCCGAGGCCCCGGGAGGCGCCGGTGACGAGGACGCGGCGGCCTGTTGCGGGCAGGTTCATGGGGGGTGCCTTCCGGTCGGGGACGTGCCGTCCGGCATTCTGCACGCCGGGCTCACCCGTACCCGACCGTCCCCCGCCGCCGGCCCGGTCTCCCGGCCCGCCCGTCGGGCGGTCGGAAGGGGCCGGGCGGCCGTCAGACGACCGTCAGGACGATCTTGCCCGTGGTGCGGCCCTCCTCGCCGATCGCGTGCGCCTTCGCCGCCTCGGCGAGCGGAAGCACGGTGTCGGCCACCGGCCTCAGTTCGCCGCGCTCCACCAGGGCCGCGAGTTCGCGCAGGCCGAGGTGGTCGGGTTCGACCAGGACCCATGCCGCCCGCACGCCCTCCGGGGCGGCGGGGACGTCGTCCGGGCCCGGCAGGGTGATCAGCCTGCCTCCGGGGCGGAGCACCTTCAGGGAGCGTTCGGCCGTCTCCCCGCCGATGCCGTCGAGGACGACGTCCACGTCCTGGAGGACGTCCTCGAAGCGGACCTCGCGGTAGTCGATCACCTCGTCCGCGCCCAGCTCCCGCACCAGGGCGTGCTTGGCCGCGCTCGCCGTGCCGACGACGTACGCCCCGCGGGCCCTGGCGATCTGCACGGCGAGGTGCCCCACCCCGCCGGCCGCCGCGTGCACGAGCACGCGCTCCCCCGGGCGGACGTCCGCCGCGTCCACGAGGGCCTGCCAGGCGGTGAGCCCGGCCAGCGGCAGCGCCGCGGCCTCCACGTGGGTCAGGGAGGCGGGCTTGGGGGCGAGGTGCCGGGCCGGGGACACCACGTACTCGGCGTATCCGCCCGCCTGACGGGGGAAGAGCGGCATGCCGAAGACCTCGTCCCCGGGGCGGAGGTGTCCCACGCCGGGCCCGACGGCCTCCACCGTGCCCGACACGTCCCAGCCGACGGCCGGGACCGCGCCCCAGCCGATCAGGGCCCCGCTCGCGCGGGTCTTCCAGTCCACCGGGTTCACCCCGACCGCGTGGACCCGCACCAGGACCTCGTTCAGGCCGGGCTCGGGGCGCTCCACGTCCCGCTCGACCAGGGTCTCGGGTCCGCCCCACCGCTCCACGACCACCGCACGCATGTGTCCGCCTCGTTCCGTTCTCGATCGGCGCGCCCCGGAACCCTTCCGCGGCGACGGGTCCACGATCCGGTGCGGTGCCCGCTCGCAGTATTGGCCGTCAGGCCACTATGTGACAGGATCCGGCCATGGGAACGACGTGCGGCCGGACGGTACGGAACGAGCGGGAAGGGGCGGGGCCCGCGCGGCACCGGATCGCCGTGCTCGCGCTCCCCGGCGTGCCTCCGTTCGAGCTCGGCATCCCCTCCCGGGTCTTCGGCAGCGCCGTGGACTCAGACGGGCACCTCCTCTACGAGGTCACGGTCTGCACGGTCGACGGCGCCCCCGTGCCCAGCGACGCCGGTTTCACCGTGCAGCCCGCCGCCGGTGCCGAGGCCCTCGCGGACGCCGACACCGTGATCGTGCCGCCCACCCACGCCATGCCCGAGCTGGGCCTCGGCGGCCCGCTGCCGCCCGAGGTCGCCTCGGCGGTCGCCGCCATCCGGCCCGGCGCCCGTCTGGTGTCGATCTGCACCGGGTCGTACGTGCTCGCCGCCGCCGGACTCCTCGACGGGCGGCCGGCCACCACCCACTGGCGACTGACACCGGAGTTCCGCCGGGCCTACCCGAAGGTCAAGGTCGACGAGGACGTGCTCTTCGTCGACGACGGCGACGTCCTGACCTCCGCGGGGGCGGCGGCGGGC
Source organism: Streptomyces bikiniensis (assembly GCF_000716625.1). Taxonomy (NCBI): domain Bacteria; kingdom Bacillati; phylum Actinomycetota; class Actinomycetes; order Kitasatosporales; family Streptomycetaceae; genus Streptomyces; species Streptomyces bikiniensis. Next base: position 28,502 of record NZ_JNXJ01000012.1, read on the forward strand.
GTCGACCTGTGCCTCCACCTGATCCGCCGCGACCACGGCGCCGCGACCGCCAACCGCACCGCCCGCATCTGCGTCGTGCCTCCCTGGCGGGACGGCGGGCAGGCGCAGTTCATCGACCGGCCCGTCCCGGAGCCCACCCTGGCCGGGACCACCGCCACCCGCGCCTGGGCCCTCGAACACCTGGCGGAACCGCTCACCCTCGCCCGGCTCGCCGAGCACGCCCGGATGAGCCTGCGGACCTTCTCCCGCCGGTTCCGCGACGAGGTCGGTCTGACCCCCGTCCAGTGGCTCACGGCCCAGCGCCTGGAGCTCGCCAAGCAGCTCCTGGAGACGACCGACCTGCCGATCGACCTCGTCGCGCACCGTGCCGGCCTGGGCTCGGGGAACTCCCTGCGCGCGCACATGCGGACGGCGTTCGGCGTCTCCCCCGCCGCCTACCGCCGCGCCTTCGGCGCCGGCGCGGACCCGGTCCCGGTCCCGACCCCGGTCCCGGTCGCCGGGGGCAGCGACGGGGGCGGGACCGGGACGTGACGTCGCGTCCGTTTGGAGCACGGGGCTCAGGGCAACCGGGGTGCTACGGACAAGACACAGCGAGAGGTGCGAGTCGATGTCGACCGGAATCGTCCTGGCCATCGTCATTGCCGCCGTCGTGGTGGTCGCGCTCGTCACCGTCGCCGCGGTGAACCACCGGCGACGGGCGCGTCTGCGCGACCGGTTCGGACCCGAGTACGACCGGGCCGTCGAGGAGACGGGCAGCAGGCGGGCCGCCGAACAGGACCTCGACGCCCGCGAGCGGCGCTACCAGGAACTGGACATCAAGCCGCTGTCGAGCGGCACGAGGGAGCAGTACGCGCAGCGGTGGAAGGAGCTCCAGGAGGAGTTCGTCGACGCGCCCGAGGGCGCGGTGCACGAGGCCGACCGGCTGGTGACGGCCCTGATGCACGAACGCGGCTACCCCACCGAGGAGTACGAGCAGCGGATGCGCGACCTGTCCGTGCGGCACGGCCGCACGCTGGAGCACTACCGGGCCGCCCAGAAGGTGCACGCCCTGAGCTCCTCGCGGTCGGCCACCACCGAGCAGCTGCGGGAGGCGATGGTGCACTACCGCGCCCTCTTCGGCGACCTGCTCACCGACGGCGAACCGACCGGCTCCCGCCGGTCCTGACGCGGAGGCGGAACACATGTGCGACCACGACACGGCCGAACGGGCGGCGCAGACCGCCCCGTACGAGACGGACACGCAGACGGACACGCAGACGAGCAGGCGGACGGACACGCAGCACGGGACGGACGAACGGTCCGGAACGACCGGCCGGGGTGAAACCGGGGACCGGCGCGGGACGGACGGGCGGCACGGGACGGACGGGCGGCCCCCCGTCCCCGTGGAGCGGAGCACGGCACCGGCGGGGACGTCCGCCCCTCCCGGGCGCTCGGACGTCCGGCCCGCCCCGTTGGCGAAGGCCAGCGGGCACGGGGACGGCGAGCACGTTCCGGATCTGCTCGGCAAGGCGGACGGCGACGCGTACCGCGAGCGCTGGCGCGAGATCCAGGGCCGGTTCGTCGACGACCCGCGCGAGGCGGTCCACTCGGCCGACGAGCTCGTCGCCGACGTGATGAAGACGCTGGCGGAGGCCTTCGCCGACCACAAGCACACCCTCGAAGGGCAGTGGAGCGAGGGCCGGGACGCCGACACGGAGGACCTGCGGGTGGCGCTGCGCGAGTACCGTTCGTTCTTCAACCGGCTCCTGACCACCTCGGCCCCGCAGCGGTAGGGGAGCCGGCGCCGCCGGGAGCGGGGCGGGGCGGCACGGGGCGTCACAGCGCCGCGTGCGCCCCGCCCCGCTCCCGTCCGCCCGGATGGCGGTGCCGCCAGACCCAGAAGACGGCGGAGGACACCAGCGCCCACCCCGTGAGCACCACGAAGGGGAAGAGGTGCTGGTGGCCGCCGAAGTACACCGCGGTGTGCTGCGCGTTCACCGAGGCGCCCGGCGGCAGCCACTGGCCGATGCGCCCGAGCGGCGACGGCAGCAGCGGCCAGGACACCGCGCCGCCCGAGGAGGGGTTGCCGAGGAGCACCATCAGCCCCCAGGTCGGGAGCATGGCCCACCGCCCGATGAGGGTGTTGAACATCGAGAAGACCATGCCGGAGGCGAACATGGTCAGGGCGAGGATCAGCCACGACTCGACGAACGGCAGGTCGAGCGCGCCGAGCAGCCAGTCCACGGTCGCCGCGATCGCGAACCCGCCCAGCAGGGCGTAGAGCACGGTGAAGGCGATCCGCTCGGCGGGGTTCAGCGGCCTCGCGTGCACGCTGAGCTGGATGGCGCCCACGAAGCCGATGATCACGGCGGCGAGCGAGATGTAGAACAGCGCGAGGCCGCGCGGGTCGCCCTTCTGCAGCGGTTTGACGTCCGCGACCGTGACCGGCACCCCGGTCGCCCGGCCCACCTCCACCGCCGACTCCGCGAGGAGCTGGGCCACCGAGGCGCCCGAGGCGCCGGCGACGTCGAGGGCCACGCGGCCGTCCCGCAGGGTCACGACGGCGAAGACCTCCTGTTCGTTCACCGCCTTCATCGCCTCGGCGCGCGTCCGGTAGGGCCGCAGTTCGAGCGAGGAGTCGAGCGCCCGCTCCATCCCCCCGGTGAACGTCCTGCCGGTCGGCGAGTCCGCCGCCCCGAGGACGGCCGTCGGGATGTGACGGGGGGTCGGGTTCGCCATCGCGTACGTGTACGAGCCGGCGAACAGCGCGGCCGCCGCGGCCAGGATCAGGACCAGGACGGTGGCGGGGAAGAAGGGCGAGCGGGTGAACGTGGTCCAGCGCTCGGAGCGGCTCGGCGGTCGGCCGTGGGCGCCGTGGGGCGGCGCGGTCCGCTCCTCCTCCCGCCCCGCGCCGTCTCCCGTGGGACCGTCGTGGGGCGGTGGGCTGTCCTCGTACGTGTCGGCCATGTCTCCACCCTCGTCACGACGAACCGGATGACCGGCTCCACTCGCCCACCAGACGCCCCATGGCCCACCGGGCCGGGCCCGCGTACGCCGCGAGGGCGAGGGCCGGTCCCTCGATCCGCAGCGTCGTGGCCGATCCGGCCGGCCGGGCGAGGACCGCGTGGTGCAGCCGCAGGCGCACCGGCCCGAGGCGGACCCGCCACGTCCACCGCCGCCGTTCCTCGTCGACGGACTCCACGACGAACCGCGCGGAGACGCCGAGGAACGAGACGACCTCGCCCCTCGTACCGGGCGCGATCCGCCCGTCCTCCACGCGCACCGCCCTGATCTGCGGCGACCACGTCGGCCAGAGGGCGGGTACGGCGTACCGCGTCCAGACGTCCTCGGCGGGGGCCGGGCCCTCGGCCCGCAGCGTCAGGGACGTCATCGGCCCGCTCGGCCCTCAGCCGACCCGGCCGTGGACGAACTCGTCGAGGGCCTTGCCCGGTCGCAGCCCCACCTCGCCGTCCTCGTCGTGGAAACTGCCGAAGCCGAGCAGGGTGACCGTCACGCCCTCCCTGAGCGCCTCGGCGATCGCCCCCGCGTCCTCGACCGTGCCGAACACGGCGTCGACGACGCGGCCGATCTGCTCGGAGGACGGGACGTCCCCGTCCGTCACCTTGCGCGTGACCGCCTCGATCAGTCCGGACCTGTCCATGCGACGCACCCACTCCTCGACGGGAAGACCAACGGAGCGGCGACCCCATCACCTGCCGGTCACCGCCGTCCGGGCCACCATCGTCACATCGCCGCCGCTCTTCCGCACGCGGCCGTAGGCTGCCTGTGTGCACAGTGTCGAACTCCTGCCCGACGCGGCGACCGAGCGGGCCGTCCGGGAGGCGTGGCGGCTTCTGGCGGACGCCGGTCTGCCCAGTCTGGCCGGACACCGCCATCCGACGAACCGGCCCCACCTCACCCTCGCCTCGGCCGACGCCCTGTCCGGTGAGGTGCGCGCCCGGCTGCTCCGCGCGTTCGCGGAGGCGCTGCCGGTCCCCCTGCGTCTCGACGGACTCGTGCGGTTCTCCGGCCGGACCCGCGTCCTGGCGTGGGCCGTACGGCCCGACGACGCCCTGCTCCGGCTGCACGCGGAGGTGGGACGGATCCTGCGCGGGGCGCCGGAGAGCGGCAGGCCGAACCCCCTCCTCGATCCGGCCCGCTGGGTCCCCCACGTCACGCTCGCCCGGGGGCGCGGGGCCTTCCCCGACCCGCCCGCCGGTGCGCCGGGCTCCCTGGCCGGGGAGTGGACGGCGGCCCGGCACTACGACTCGGTCACCCGTACGGTCGCGTACCTGACCTCCTGACCGCCGGGCGGAGGGGGCGTGCGTCCGCCCCCTCCGCCCGGCCGTCACTCCGCGTCCGGGGCCGGCAGGAAGCCCGTCCCCCGGAAGTAGGCCAGGTAGCGCACGAGGACCTCCTCCGTGAGGGCCGGCGGCCGTACGCCGAGCCGTGCCGCCGCCTCGGCCGTGCGGCGGGAGTCGAAGCGGCGCCCGTCGACGGCCTCCCCGGTGTTCCCGGCGCTCCCCGCGTTTCCGCCCTCGCCGAGGAACAGCTGGGCGGCGTTGTCGGGGCGGGCCGCGACGAGTGCCCGCCACTCCTCTGCGGGCACTTCGCGCAGTTCGTAGCCGAGCTTCCCGGCGACGGCGAAGACCCGGTCCAGGCCGGGCGCGTCCGGATGGGTGTACTGGAAGGTGTCCGTGCCGCCGGGCGCGGCCGTGGCGAGCGCCACCACCGCCGCGCTGACGTAGTCCACGGGCACCCAGCCCGTCGACCCGTGCGGCAGGTCGGGGACCGCCTTCGCCTGGAGGCAGCCCTTGATGAGCTGCCACAGCAGGTCGCGGTCCTGGCAGGCGCCGGTGGCGGTGTCGCCGCTGATGCGGCCGGGCCGGTGGACGGTGACCGGGAGGCCGCGCTCGCGCGCCAGGCCGATCAGTCCCTCCGCGACCCATTTGCTCCGCGCGTAGCCGTCGGGCAGGGCGTCGGCCGGGCCGGTCGGCGTCGTCTCCGTGACCGTCACGGGGCGGGCCGACGGGGCGTGGACGCTCGTCGTGGACACGTGGTGCATGCCGGGCGAGTCGGAGTCGGCGAGCATCCGCAGCAGTTCCTCGGTCCCGGCGACGTTCGCGGCGCGCAGGTCGCCGTAGCCGGCCGCGAAGTTGACCCGGGCGCCGTTGTGCAGCACGGGGCCGAGTCGGCGGACGAGGGCGGCGCGGACCTCCGGGGTGAGGCCGAGGCGCGGGGCGGCGAGGTCGCCGGGCACGGCGTGGATCAGGTCCGTGTAGCGATCGCGCCACAGGCCGTACCGCCGCAGGTTCTCCCGCAGGCGGTGGGCGCCGTCCTCCTCGTCCCGGGCGCGGACCAGGCAGTCGACCGGTGCGCCGGTCGTCTCGATCAGGTCGCGCAGCAGGAACGCGCCGAGGAAGCCGGAGGCGCCCGTCAGGAAGGGCCTGGGCGAGGGCCGGGAGCGGTGCCGTCGTGCCGGGTCCGCCGGTGCGGGCGTCCGTCCGGCGCCGGTGACGTCGTCGGCGAGACGGACCTCCGCCGTCCAATCCACCGGTCCGGGCCCGTGCGGCGGGGCGGTGCCGTCCTCCGGGTCCGCCAGGAGGCGGGCGACGCCCTCGACCGTCGGGGCGGCGAACAGGGCGCGCAGCGACAGGCGCCGGCCGCACTCCTCCTCGATCCGGCGGGCCAGCGTCACGGCGAGCAGGGAGTGCCCGCCGAGGGCGAAGAAGTCGTCCGTGGCGCCGACCCGGGGCACCCCGAGGGTCCGCGCGAACACCTCGCACAGCGTCCGCTCCCGGTCCGTGCGCGGCTCGCGTCCGCCGGGGCGCGGCTCCTCGGGCGCCGGCAGGGCCTTGCGGTCCGTCTTGCCGTTGGGCGTGAGCGGGAGGGCGTCGAGGCGTACGTGGGCGGAGGGCACCATGTGGTCCGGCAGGACGTCCGCCAGGCGGGCCCGCACCTCCGCCGCGTCGGGCCCGGCCGTCCCCTCGGCGGGCACGGTGTAGGCGACCAGGCGGCGGTCGCCGGGGCGGTCCTCCCGTACGACGGCGCAGGCGGCGGCGACGCCGGGGAGCGCGGTGAGCGCCGCCTCGACCTCGCCGAGCTCGACGCGGAAGCCGCGCAGTTTGACCTGGTCGTCCACGCGGCCGACGTATTCGAGCTGTCCGCGGTGGTTCCACCGGGCCAGGTCGCCGGTGCGGTACATCCGGCCGCCCGCCCGGTCGAACGGGTCGGCGACGAACCGGGCGGCGGTGAGCCCCGGCCGGTCGTGGTACCCGCGGGCCAGGCCGTCGCCGGAGACGTACAACTCCCCCACCACGCCGGGCGGTACGGGGGCGAGGCGGGCGTCGAGGACACGTACCCGGGTGCCGTCGACGGGGGCGCCGATCGGCACCGTGCGGTCCGGGGCGAACGGTCCGTCCGCCTGCTGGAAGCCGCTCATGGTGGCGCAGACGGTGGTCTCCGTGGGGCCGTACGCGTTGACGAGGTGCCGTTCGCGCGCCCAGGTCCGGGCGAGGGCGGGCGGGCAGGCCTCACCGGCGAGGACGATCGTGGTCCCGGCGGGGAGCGAGTCCGGCGGCATCACCGCGAGGGCGGCCGGCGGGAGCGTCAGGTGGGTGATGCCGTGGTCGCGGACGCGGGCGGCGAGGGCCGGTCCGGGCAGCAGGGCGTCGCGCGCGTCGATCTCCAGGCAGGCCCCGGAGAGCAGGGCCATGCACAGCTCCCAGAAGGCGGCGTCGAAGCTCACCGACGCCAGGTGCAGGACCCGGCTGTCCGGGGTGAGCCGCAGCCGTTCCCGCTGGGTCGCGGCCATCGCCCCGATCCCCCGGTGGGTGACGACCACGCCCTTGGGGCGGCCGGTGGAGCCGGAGGTGTAAATGACGTACGCGGGGTGCGCGGGGTGCGGGACGGGCAGGGGGGCGGACGGGTCCGGGGCCGGGTCCGGTCCGTCGTCTCCCGGATGGAGGTGCGGGACCGTCGCGTCCGGGAGGCGCCGGTGCAGTCCGGGGGTGGTGAGCAGCAGGCGGGGGGCCGCGTCGTCCAGCATGTGCGCGAGGCGGGCGGCCGGGTAGCCGGTGTCGAGGGGCAGATAGGCCGCGCCGGCCTTGAGCACGCCGAGCAGGGCGACCACCAGTCCGGCGTCGCGGGGCAGTGCCACGGCGACCCGGTCCTCCGGGCGGATGCCCCGTGCGACGAGCCGCCGGGCGAGGGCGTCGGCGCGCGCGTCGAGTTCGCGGTACGTCAGGGTGGTGTGCGCGTCGCGGACGGCCGGGGCGTCCGGGGTCCGCCGTACCCACCGGTCGAGGAGTGCGGGGAAGGTCTCCTGCGGGAGGTCCCGGTGCGGGCCGGTCCCCCACCGGACGAGGCGGGCGTGTTCGGCGTCGCCGAGGACGTCGTAGGCGTGCAGGGGCAGGCCGGGGTCCTCGGTGACGGCGTCGAGCAGGCGGACGAGCCGGTCGGCGAGGCCGCGCACCGTGTCCGCGTCGAAGAGTTCGGTGGCGTAGTCGACGGAGGCCCGCAGACCGCCGGGGGCGCCCCAGCCACCGGGGGCGTCCTCGCCACCGGACGCGCCCTCGCCACCGGGTGTCTCCACGAAGGTGAACGACAGGTCGAACTTGCTGGCGCCGAGGTCGACCGGCACGCCGTGGACGGTGAGGCCGGGGAGGTCGACGGGGGCGGCGGTCGCATGGTTCTGGAGCACCAGCATCGTCTGGAACAGCGGGTGGTGGGCTGCGCGTGCCGGGTTGAGGAGTTCCACGAGCCGTTCGAAGGGGACGTCCTGGTGGGCGTGGGCGGACAGGTCGAACTCCTTGACGCGGTCGAGGAGTTCGCGGAAGGTCGGATCGCCGCTCAGGTCGGTGCGCAGCACGAGCGTGTTCACGAAGAAGCCGACGAGGTCGGCGGTGGCCTCGTCGGTGCGCCCGGCGACGGCGGTGCCCAGGGGGACGTCCTCGCCGGCGCCGTGCCGGGAGAGCAGGAGCGCCAGGGCCGCCCGGAGCACCATGAAGACGCTGCACCCGTTCGCGCGGGCGAGCGCGGCGATCCGCCGGGCCGTGGCGTCGTCGACGGTGAAGTGGTGGGTGGCGCCCCGGTGCCGGGGGGCGGGGGGACGGGGGCGGTCCCGGGGCAGTTCGACGCATTCGGGCAGGCCGGCCAGGGCGTCCCGCCAGAAGGCGAGCTGGCGCGAGAGCGGGCTGTCGGGGTCTTCCTCGTCGCCGAGGAGGTCCCGCTGCCACAGCGTGTAGTCGGCGTAGTCGACGGGCGGCGGGGACCACTGCGGGGCCGTTCCGCCGAGGCGGGCGCGGTAGGCGGTGCCGAGGTCGCGGAGGAGGGGGGCCAGGGACGAGCCGTCGGCGGCGATGTGGTGGATCACGAGGACGAGGACGTGGGAGTCGTCCGCGAGCCGCAACAGGGTCGCCCGCAGCGGGAGTTCGCGTTCGACGTCGATCGGTTCGGCCACGGCGGCGGCGATCCGGTCGGCACACTTGTCCTCGTCCACGGGGTCGAGGAGGAGCACCGGCCGGGCGTCCTCGGGCGGAAGGACGTGCTGCACCGGGTCCCCTTCCCGCTCGGGGAAGACGGTGCGCAGGGGCGCGTGGCGGGCGACGGTGTCGTGGAGGGCCCGGCGCAGGGCGTCCACGTCGAGCGCGCCCTCCAGGCGCGCCGCGAAGGGGATGTTGTACGTGGCGGAGGGGCCGTCGAGCCGGTGGAGGAACCACAGCCGCCGCTGGGCGTACGACAGGGGGAGCACGTCGGGCCGGCTCCTCGGGACCAGGGGCGGGCGGGCCGGGCGGGCGGCGTCCTCCAGGGCGGCGGCGAGCGAGGCGACGGTGGGGTGCTCGAAGAGGGTGCGGATCCCGGTCTCGGCGTCGAGCGCCGTGCGGATGCGGCCCACGAGCAGGGTCGCGAGCAGCGAGTGGCCGCCGAGCGCGAAGAAGTTGTCGTCGGCGGCGACCCCCGGCAGGCCGAGCACGTCGGCGAACAGCCCCGCGAGGATCTCCTCGCGTGCGCCGCGCGGGGCCCGCCCGACCGTGTCCGGCAGGGCGGCGGGCGCCGGCAGGGCGGCCCGGTCGAGCTTGCCGTTGGGCGTCAGCGGCAGCGCGTCCAGGGGCTGCACGGCCGAGGGGACCATGTACGCGGGCAGGCGGCTGCCCACGTGGGCGGTGAGGGCGGCCGGGTCGGGCGTGCGGCCGGGGGCCGGGACGACGTAGGCGGTCAGGGCGCGGTCGCCGGGCAGGTCCTCGCGGACGACGACGCACGCGGCGCGCACGGAGGGGTGGGCGCGCAGGGCGGCCTCGATCTCGGCGGGCTCGATGCGGTGGCCGCGCAGCTTGACCTGCTGGTCGGCGCGGCCCACGTAGAGGACGTCTCCGCCGGGGGTGCGGCGGACGAGGTCCCCGGTGCGGTACATGCGGCCGCCGGCCGGGTCCGAGGGGTCGGCGACGAACCGGGTGGCCGTCGCCCCCGGCTGTCCGAGGTAGCCGCGCGCGACCCCCGGCCCCGCCAGGTACAGCTCGCCCTCGGCGCCGTCCGGCACGGGGCGCAGGGCGGCGTCCAGGACGAGGGCGCGGACCCCGTCGAGGGGCCGTCCGACGGGCGGTGAGCCGTCCGGGTCCGCGTCGGCGGCGACCTGGTGGAGCAGGGCGAAGGTGGTGGTCTCGGTGGGCCCGTAGGCGTTGAGGACGCGGGTGCCGGGGTGGGCGGCGGCGAGCCGCTGGAGCACTCCGGGGGCGGCGGCCTCCCCTCCGGCGGCGGCGAGGCGGAGCAGGCCGAGGGCGCCCGGGTCGGTCTCGGCGAAGACGTTGAACAGGGCGGTGGTGAGGAACGCCGCGGTGACGCCGTCCCGGGCGACGAGCTCCCTGAGCCGTTCGGGCTGGAGCACCCCGTCCGGTGCCACCACGATCCGGCCGCCGCGCAGCAGCGGCACCCAGATCTCGAAGGTGGCGGCGTCGAAGACATAGGCCGAGTGCAGCAGGACCGCGTCGGTCGCGCCGTCGTCCCAGGTCCGCTCGGCGGCGAGGGCGGCGATGTCGGCGTGGGTGACGCCGACGGCCTTGGGCAGGCCGGTGGAGCCGGAGGTGAACATGGTGTACGCGAGCCGGGCGCCCCCGGTGGCGGCGGGCAGCGGGCCGGGGGCGGCGGGCCGGCCGTCCCGGACGCGGCCGGCGGCGTCCACGGTCACGATCCGCGCCCCGGGGCCGAGGGACCGCACCCAGGGATGCGTGCGGTTCTCCTCGTCGACGACCAGGAGGCGCGGAGCGGCGGCCCCGGTCACCCGGGTGAGCCGGTCGTCGGGCCAGCGGGGGTCCAGGGGCACGTAGGAGGCGCCCGCGCGCAGGACTCCGAGCGGGGCGGTGACCTGGGCGGCCGAGCGGCCGACGAGGAGGCCGACGCCCTCCTCGGGGCTCGCGCCGAGGCCGGTCAGGGCCCCGGCCAGGTCGTCGGCGAGGGCGCACAGCTCCCCGTACGTGAGCCGCTCCCCGGTCCCAGTGACCGCGACCGCGTCCGGGTGGGCGGCGGCGTGCCGGGCGACGGCGGCCGGGAGGTCGGTGGTGAGCACCGCGGCGGGGAGGACGGCTCCCTCGCCCTTGGCGAGCAGCGCCTCGCGCTCGCCGTCGAGCAGGACGGACACGGAGTCGGCCGGGCGGTCGAGGCCGTCGGCCAGGGCCGTCAGGAGGACGCGCATCCGGGCGACCGTGCGGGCGGTCTCCTCCCGGTCGAGGGCGGTGGGCCGGAAGCCGAAGGTGATGCGCAGGGCGTCGCCGGGGGCGACGGTGAGGGTGAGGGGGTAGTGGGCGGCGTCCGTGCCCTCGAACCCGGTGACGGCCAGGCCGGGCAGGCCCTGCCGGGCCGTGCGCAGGGTCTCCTCGTCCAGCGGGTAGTTCTCGAAGACGGCCAGGGTGTCGAAGAGCGTGTCGAGGCCCGTCGTCCCGCGTATCTCGGTCAGGCCCACGTGCTGGCTGCCGAGGAGGCGGCCCTGCTCGTCCTGGAGGCGGGCGAGGAGTCCGGCGAGGGTCTCGCCGGGGCGGAGGGTCAGGCGCACCGGCACGGTGTTGATGAAGAGGCCGACCATCGACTCGACGCCGGGCAGCTCCGGCGGGCGGCCGGAGACGGTCGTGCCGAACAGGACGTCCCGGCGGCCGGTGAGCCGGGCGAGCAGCAGGCCCCAGGCGCCCTGGACGAGGGTGTTGAGGGTGAGCCGGTGGGCGCGGGCGGTCTCCCGCAGCCGCTCGCTGGTCGCCGCGTCGAGTTCGAGGACCAGGGTCTCGGGCAGTTCGCCCGCGCGGGCCGCCTCCGTCGCGCCGCGCCCGGCGAGCAGCGTCGGTGCCTCGACGCCCGCCAGGGCGGTGCGCCAGGCGTCGAGGGCGGTGGACTCGTCCTGCCCGGCCAGCCAGGCGAGGTAGGTGCGGTACGGGGTGACGCGCGGCAGGGTGGCGTCGTCGCCCCGGTGGGCGTACAGCTCGAACAGCTCGCGCACGAGGACCGGCGTCGACCAGCCGTCGAACAGGATGTGGTGGCTCGTCATCACCAGGCGGTGGCGGTCGGGTCCGGTGCGCAGCAGGGAGAACCGCATCAGCGGCGGGGTGGCGAGGTCGAAGCGCCGGGTGCGGTCGGCAGCGAGGAAGGCGCGGACCCGCTCCTCGACCGTCCGCCCGTCGTCCGGCGCCGTGAGGTCGTGGTGGGCGAGCGGCACCGGCACCTCGGCGGCCACGGCCTGCACCGGTTCGTCCAGGTCCTCGTGGAGGAAGCCCACGCGCAGGTTGGCGTGCCGGCGCAGCAGCGTGCCGACGGCGGCGTGCAGCGCGGCCGTGTCGACGGTGCCTTCGAGGGTGAAGACGAACTGCGCGGTGTAGACGTCGACGGCGTCGGAGTCGTACAGCGCGTGGAAGAGCATGCCCGCCTGCAACGGCGTCAGCGGCAGGACGTCTTCGAGCTGGAACCCGGTCACTTGCGGCCACCCCACTTGTTCTTCAGTCGGTCGAGCTGGTTCTGGTCGAGGGAGACCAGGGGAAGGTCGGACGGCGTCCAGCCGCCCGCGTCGGGCCGTTCGGCGTGTTCGGCGATCGCGTTCAGGGCCCGGTCGAAGGCGTCGGCGAGGGCCGTCACGTCCTCCTCGGCGAGCAGGTCGGCGGGCCAGGTCCAGCGCGTCACGAGGCGGGGCCCGCCGGGCCGGTCCTCGGTGTGGGCGTTGACGTCCAGGACGTGGTGGACGGGCATGTCCCGGTCCTGGGCGGCCGGGCCGCCGCCGTCGAGCACGACCTGCCAGTCGGCGTCCCCGTCGCCCGCCGGGTCCCCGGCCGCGTACCGGCCGAGGTAGTTGAAGCCGATCTGGGGTTCGGCCGCGCCTTCGCGGCGGGCCCGCGCGCCGGGGTCGAGGCGGTACAGCACGCCGTGGCCGATGCCGTGGTCCGGCACGGCCCGCAGCTGCTCCTTGACGCGTTTGACGGCCCGGTCCACGAGGTCGGCGCCGAGGCGGGCGGGGTCGCGCGGGTCGAGGGGGCCGGGGTCGAGCAGGACCGGGTGGAGGCTGGTGAACCAGCCGACCGTACGGGACAGGTCGAGATGGCCGGCGATCTGCTCGCGGCCGTGGCTCTCCAGGCCGATCAGCACGCCGGTGCCCTCCGGGCGCGGTGTGCCGGTCCGGTCGGCGCGGTGCGCCCGCCAGGAGCGGACGGCGAGGGCGAGGGCCGTGAGCAGGACGTCGTCCACGCCGGCGTGGAAGGCGGCGGGGGCGGTGGTGAGCAGGGCCCGGGTGCGGGCGGTCGCCGGGTGGGTGGTCAGGGTCCGGGTCCGGCCCGCCGTGTCCCGCGCGGGGTCGAGGGGCCGGTCGGCCAGCGGCGGGTCGGACGCCCGCGCCACCGTCTCCCACAGCGGGATTTCGGACGCCCGGGCGCCTTCCCGGGCCTGGGCGGCGAGGAGCCGCGCCCAGGAGCGGTAGGAGGTGGTGACGGGGGGCAGGGCGGGGGCGGTCGCCCCGGCAGTCGCCCCGGCGGTCGCCCCGGTGGGGGCCTCCGGTTCGGGGGCGGTTGTCCCGGCGGGGGCTCCCGGCACGGTGCCGGTGGACGTGCTCGCCGGATCGGTGGCGGCGGCGGACACGGCGCGCCAGGCCGTCGCCAGGTCCTCGACCAGGATCCGCCAGGACACCGCGTCGACCGCCAGGTGGTGCACGACGAGCAGGAGCCGTCCGCGGGCCCCCGGCCCGGCGTCGCACCACACCGCCCGGAACACCTCGCCGTGCGCGGGCCGCAGCCGTTCCCTGGCCCGCTCGCCCGCTTCGGCGAGGGCGGCGCGGACCCCGTCCGCGTCCCGCCCGGCGACGTCGATCCGGGTGAGGCGGGGGCGGACGGGCACGGTCCCCCGGGGCAGGGTCTCCAGGGCCGGTTCGCCCCCGGCGGTGCGGGTGACCCGTACCCGCAGCATGTCGTGGTGGTCGACGAGGAGTTGGAGCGCGGCGGCGAGGCGCTCCTCGTCGGCGTCCGCGGGGGTCCGCAGGACGGCGGACTGGTTGTAGCCGTCCGTGGGTCCCGGCCGGTCCAGGAACCAGGCCGCGATGGGGGTGAGGGGCATGGTGCCGACGCCGTCGTCGGCCGGGGCCGGGGTGCGTCCGTCGAGTTCCTCGGCGGCCGCCGCGATCGCCTCGGGCGTGCGGTGCAGGAAGACGTCCCGGGGGGTGATGCCGAGCCGGTTCTCGCGGGCCCGGCCGACCAGCTGGATGGAGAGGATGCTGTCGCCGCCGAGCGCGAAGAAGTCGTCGTCGGTGCGGACCCCGGGCACGCGCAGCACCGCGGCGAACACCTCGCACAGGACCCGCTCCCGCTCGGTGCGCGGCTTCCCGCCGTCCCTCCGCCCGGCCTCCGGGGCGGGGCGGGCGGGGGCCGGGAGCGCGCGCCGGTCCGTCTTGCCGTTGGGCAGCAGCGGCAGCGCGTCCAGGGGGACGAAGTCGGCGGGGACCATGTACGGCGGGAGGGAGGCGGCCAGCCGTTCCCGCAGCGTACGGGGATCGGGGACGCCGGGTCCCCCGGGTTCGGGGACGGTGTAGGCGGCGAGGCGCTGCTCGCCCGGCCGGTCCTCGCGGACGAGCACGCAGGCGGTGCCGACGCCGGGGAGCGCGGTGAGGGCGGCCTCGATCTCGCCGGGTTCGATGCGCAGGCCGTGCAGTTTGACCTGGTCGTCGGCGCGGGACACATAGGCGAGGAGACCGTCCGCGGTGCGGCGGACGAGGTCGCCCGTGCGGTACATGCGCGTCCCCGGGGGCCCGAACGGGTCGGCGACGAACCGTTCGGCGGTCAGGCCGGGGCGGCCGAGGTAGCCGCGCGCCAGGCCCTCGCCGGCGAGGTACAGCTCACCCACGACGCCCGGCGGGACCGGGGCGAGGGCGTCGTCGAGGACGTACGCGCGGGTGTTGTCGACCGGTCGGCCGAGGGGCACGGTGGCCGTGGCCCGGGCGCCGGACGCGGTGGCGTCCGCGGGCCGGTGGCGGTGGGCGGTGGCGTCGATGGTCGCCTCGGTCGGCCCGTACAGGTTGTGCACCTCGGCGCCCCAGACCCGCCCGGCGCGTTCGGCCAGGGACGCGGTCAGGGGTTCGCCGCCGCACAGGACGGCCCGCAGGGAGGCCGGGGGTCGCTCGTGCTCGGTCTCGCCGAGGACGAGGGAGAGGAGCGAGGGCACGAACTGGGCCACCGTCACCCCTTCTCCGCGCATCCGGGCGAGGAGGCCGGCCGGGTCGTGGTTGAGGGACGGCGGCACCGGGCAGGTGGCGCCGCCGTGCAGGAGCGGCAGCCAGGTCTCCCACACCGAGGCGTCGAAGCTCGGCGAGGTGCGGGCGAGGACGCGGTCGGCGTCGGTGAGGGACAGGTGGCCGGCCATCCACGCCATGTGGTTGGTGAGCGCGGCGTGGGTGACGACGACGCCCTTGGGGCGGCCGGTCGATCCGGAGGTGTGGATGACGTAGGCGGCGTCCCGCGGGTCCGGTGCGGCGGCCGGGGAGGACGCGGATACGGATGCGGGCTCCGCCGCCTCGGGCCCGTCGACCGCGAGGACCGGCACCGGCAGGTCCGGCAGCGTCCGCAGGGTCGCCGCGGTGGTCACGAGGAGGACGGGCCGGGCGTCCTCGATCACGAAGCCGAGCCGGGCGGCGGGGTACTCCGGGTCGACCGGCAGCCACGCGGCCCCGGCCTTGGCGACCGCGAGCATCGCCACCACCTGGTGGGTGGTGCCGGGCAGCGCGAGCGCCACCACGTCCCCGCGGCCGACCCCGCGCCCGCGCAGCAGGTGCGCCATCGCGTCGGAGAGCGCGTCGAGTTCGGCGAAGGTGGTGTTCCGTCCACCGTCCCGTACGGCGAACGCCCCCGGGGTGCGGTCGCGCTGGGCGCGGAACGCCTCGGGCACGGTCCGCGCCCGCACCGTCCGGGCGAGGCCGTGGCCGCTCCGTACGAGCGCGGTCCGCTCGTCCGCCGTCAGGACGTCCGCCGTGCGGACGGGCCGGTCGGGGGCGGCGGCGAGCGCGCCGAGGAGCCTGGTCAGGCGGGCGGCGAGGGCGTGCGCGGTGGCGTGTTCGAAGAGGTCGGTGGCGAACTCCAGGTTGCCGTCGAGGCCGGCGGGGCGGCCCTCCTCGTCACGGCGCTCGGTGAAGGTGAACGTGAGGTCGAACTTGCTGATGCCGGTGTGGACCGGCTGCTCCGTCACCGTGAGGCCCGGCAGGTCCACGCTCGCTCCGGCGTGGTTCTGCAGCACGAGCATGGTCTGGAACAGCGGGTGGCGGTTCTGGGCCCGCTCGGGGTCGAGGGCGTCCACCAGGCGTTCGAAGGGCACGTCCTGGTGGGCGTAGGCCGCGAGGTCGAACTCCCGTACACGGTCCAGGACTTCGGTGAAGGTGGGGTCGCCGCTCAGGTCGGTGCGCAGGACCAGGGTGTTGACGAAGAAGCCGACCAGGTCGTCGAGCGCCTCGTCGGTGCGGCCCGCGACGGGCGTGCCCAGCGGGACGTCCTCGCCGGCGCCGTGCGCGCGCAGCAGTACCGCGAGCGCGGCCTGGAGGACCATGAAGAGGCTGCATCCCCGGGACCGGGCGAGGTCGGCGAGGGCGCGGTGCGTGGCGGCGTCGACCGGGAAGGGGAACGCGTCGCCCCGGTGGGTGGCGACGGCCGGGCGCGGCCGGTCGAGCGGCAGGTCGAGGAGGTCGGGCAGTCCGGCGAGCGCGGTCCGCCAGAACTCCAGCTGCCGGGCGGCCGTGCCGGACGGGTCCTCCTCGTCGCCGAGGAGTTCCCGCTGCCACAGGGTGTAGTCCGCGTACTGGACGGGGAGTTCGGCCCAGGCCGGCTCCTGCCCCGCGACGCGGGCGCGGTAGGCCGTGCCGAGGTCGCGGGCGAGCGGGGCGAGGGACCAGCCGTCGCCCGCGATGTGGTGGACGAGGAGCACCAGGACGTGGGAGTCGTCCCCGAGGCGGAGCATCCGGGCCCGCACCGGCCGTTCGGAGCCGACGTCGAAGGCGTACGCGGTCTCGGCGGCGAGGACCGCGTCGAGCAGGTCCGGTGCGACGTCGCGGGGCGTCAGGTCGAGGTCGGCGCCGGCGGCGTCGAGGACCCGCTGGCCCGGCACGCCCGCGGTGTCGGGGAAGACGGTGCGCAGGCTCTCGTGCCGTTCGACCACGTCCGTGAGGGCGCGGGTCAGGGCGTCCGTGTCCAGCGGGCCGTCCAGGCGCAGGACGAGCGGCACGTTGTACGTGGGGCTCGGGCCCTCGAAGCGGTGGAGGAACCACAGGCGCTGCTGGGCGTAGGACAGCGGCATCGGGTCGGGGCGGCGGGCGACCCGTCCGAGCCGTGCCCTGGCCGTGCCCGCGCCGTCGAGGACGGCGGCGAGCGCGGCGGGCGTCGGGTGCTCGAAGACGGTCCTGACCTCGGTCTCCACGTCGAGCACGGTGCGCAGCCGGGCGGCGAGGCGGGTGGCGAGCAGGGAGTGGCCGCCGAGGGCGAAGAAGTCGTCGTCGGCGCCCACGGTCCGCAGGCCGAGCAGGTCGGCGAAGAGGCCGCAGACGATCTCCTCGCGGGCGGTGCGCGGGGCCCTGCCGCGGGCCGGGGCGTCGTGCTCGGGCGCCGGGAGCGCGGCGCGGTCCACCTTTCCGTTGGGGGTCAGCGGGAACGCGTCCAGCGGGACGATCGCGGCGGGCACCATGAAGGCGGGCAGGGCGCGGCCGACCTCGCGGGCCAGCTCGGCGGGGTCGGGCCGGGCGCCGGCGGCCGGTACGACGTAGGCGACGAGGCGGCGGTCGCCGGGCAGGTCCTCGCGGACCAGGACGAACGCGTCGGCGACCTCGGGGCGGCCCGCGAGGACGTTCTCGATCTCGCCGGGTTCGACGCGGTGGCCGCGCAGCTTGACCTGGCCGTCGGCGCGGGCCACGTACGCGATGTGCCCGTCCGGGGTCCAGCGCACGAGGTCGCCGGTGCGGTACATGCGGCCGCCGTCGGCCGCGAAGGGGTCGGCGACGAACCGGGTGGCGGTCGCGCCGGGGCGTCCGGTGTAGCCGCGCGCCACGCCGCGTCCCGCGAGGTACAGCTCGCCGAGGACGCCCGGCGGGACCGGGCGGAGGGCGTCGTCCAGGACGTACAGGCGCATGCCGTCCAGGGGGCGGCCGATGGGCGGCGGTCCGGCCGGGAGGTCGGCGGCGACGGTGTACCGGGTGGCGAAGGTGGTGGTCTCGGTGGGCCCGTAGACGTGCAGGACGCGGGTGTCGGGGGCGAGCGAGGCGACCCTCTGCATGGCTTCGGGGGAGGCGAGTTCGCCGCCCGCGCACACCGTCCGGAGGCCGGCGAAGGCCCCGGGGTCGGTCTCGGCCATGACGTTGAACAGTGCGGTCGTCAGGAAGACGGCCGTCACCCCGTGTTCGTGGACGGCCGCGTCGAGGGTCCGGGCCTCCAGGAGTCCTTCCGGTGCCACGACGACCCGGCCGCCGTTGAGGAGCGGGGTCCAGATCTCGAAGGTGGAGGCGTCGAAGACGTACGCGGAGTGCATCAGGACCGCGTCGGCGGCGCCGTCCGCCCAGGCCGTGTCGTGCGCGAGGGCGGCGACGTCCGCGTGGGCGACGCCGACGCCCTTGGGCAGGCCGGTGGAGCCGGAGGTGAACATGGTGTAGGCGAGGGCGGTCGGGGCGGGGACGGGCGCCGGGGTGCCGGGCCGGTCCGGCCCGCCGCGCAGCACGCGTCCGAGCCGGTCCACGACGACGACCGGCAGGTCGTCGGCCCGGGCGGTCGCCCAGGGGGTGATGGCGTTCTCCTCGTCGACGACCAGGACGCGGGGCTCCGCCACGGCGGCGACCCGGTCGAGCCGTTCGCCGGGCCAGCGCGCGTCCAGCGGCACGTAGGCGGCGGCCGCGCGGACCGCGCCGAGGGAGACCGCGACCACGGCGGGCGACCGGCCGAGGAGCACGCCGACGGAGTCCTCGGGGCCGACGCCGAGGCCGGCGAGGGCGGCGGCGAGGTCGGCGGAGATCCGGTCGAGTCCGGCGTAGGAGAGGGTGTCGGCGCCGTCGGTGACGGCCGGTGCGTCGGGGGTGCGGCGCGCCCATCGCGCGAAGAGGGCGGGCAGGGTGCCGTTCCCGGCGTCGGCTCCGGTGTCGCTTCCGGTTCCGGTGTCGGCTCCCGCTCCGGTTCCGGCGGGGAGGGCACGGCCGGTGCCCCAGCGGGCGGTGCGGAGGTGCTCGTCCGGGGTGAGCGGGTCGTGTCCGGACAGGCGCCGGTCCGGGTCGGCGACCACCTGTTCGAGCAGCCGGACGAGCCGGGCGGCGAGCGCCTCGACGGTGGCGCGGTCGAAGAGCGCGGTGGCGTACTCGATGCCGCCGGACAGACCGCCGCCGTCCCCGTTCTCGTCCTCCTGCTCGTTCTCCTCGAACGCGAAGGTGAGGTCGAACTTGCTCAGTCCGTTGTGGACGAGGCGGTGCTCGACGGTGAGGCCGGGCAGGTCGGGGCGGACGGGCCGCTGGTTCTGCAGGACCAGCATGGTCTGGAAGAGCGGGTGGTGGTCCCGGGCGCGGACGGGGTTGAGGCTCTCGACGAGCCGCTCGAACGGCACGTCCTGGTGGGCGTGGGCCGTCAGGTCGAACTCCCTGACGCGGTGCAGCAGTTCGCGGAAGGTCGGGTCGCCGGACAGGTCGGTGCGCAGGACGAGCGTGTTGACGAAGAAGCCGACCAGGTCCTCCAGGGCCTCGTCGGTGCGTCCGGCGACCGGCGTTCCGAGGGGGATGTCGTCGCCCGCGCCGTGCTGCCGCAGCAGTGCGGCCACGGCCGCCCGGAGCACCATGAAGAGGGTGCTGCCGGAGGTGCGGGCCAGGTCGAGGAGGCCCCGGTGCAGGGCGGGCGGCACGTCGAGGGCGACCACGGCTCCCCGGGGGTCCGCGACGGCGGGCCGGGGCCGGTCGAGGGGCAGTTCGAGCAGTTCGGGCAGGCCCGCGAGCGCACCGCGCCAGTGGTCGAGCTGCCGCCCGAGGACGTCGCCGTCCTCCTTGAGGAGCTCGTGCTGCCAGAGGGCGTAGTCGGCGTACTGGAGCGGGGTGCCGGTCGCGGGTGCGGGCGCCCGGCCGGCGAGGCGGGCGCGGTAGGCGTCGCCCAGGTCGCGGGTGAGCGGCCCCAGGGACCAGCCGTCGCCCGCGATGTGGTGGAGGACCAGGACCAGGACGTGGTGCTCGGGGGCGGCGCGCAGCAGCCGGGCGCGCAGCGGCGGGTCGGTGAGCACGTCGAACGGTTCGCGGACGGCCGCCAGAACGGTCGCCTCCAGGTCCGCCGGCGCCGTGCTCTCGACGGGCGGCCGGGGCGCGGCGCCGGCGGCGGGCAGCACCACCTGGTGGGGCACCCCGTCCCGTTCGGGGAAGACGGTGCGCAGCGCTTCATGGCGCTCCACGACGTCGCGCAGGGCGGCGCGCAGGGCGTCCGCGTCCAGCGCGCCGCGCAGTTCCAGGACGAGGGGGACGTTGTAGGTGGAGCCGGGCCCCTCCAGGCGGCCGAGGAACCACAGCCTGCTCTGCGCGAAGGAGAGCGGCAGGGGGTCGGGGCGGCGGCGGACGGGCGTCACCGCGGGCCGGGCCGGTGCCGCCGGGTCCAGGACCCGGGCGAGGGCGGCGGGCGTGGGGTGTTCGAAGAGGGTCCGTACCGCGAGGTCGGCGCCGAGCACGGCACGGATCCGGCTGACGACGCGCATCGCGAGGAGGGAGTGTCCGCCGAGGTCGAAGAAACTGTCGTGGGGTCCGACCGAGGGGCGTTCCAGGACGTCGGCGAAGATCCCCGCGACCAGGTCCTCCCGGAGGGTGCGCGGGCCCGGTCCCGTCCGGTCCGGGTCGTCGTCGGCGGGGGCGGGCAGGGCGGCACGGTCCACCTTGCCGTTGGGCAGCAGCGGCAGCGCGTCGAGGACGACGACCGCCTCGGGGACCAGGTGGTGCGGCAGTGTCCCGGCGAGCGCGTCCCGCAGGGCGGTGGCGCCCGGCGCCCGGTCGGCGGTGACGGCGTACGCGACGAGCCGGCGGCGGCCGGGGGCGTCCTCGCGGACCACCGCGCAGGCGGCCGCGACGCCGGGCAGGTCGAGGAGGGCGGCGGCCGCCTCGCCGGGTTCGACGCGGAAGCCGCGGAGCTTGACCTGGTCGTCGGCGCGTCCGACGTGTTCGAGCAGCCCGTCGCGGTTCCACCGGGCCAGGTCGCCGGTCCGGTACATGCGGGCGCCGGGGGCGTCGAACGGGTCGGCCACGAACGCGGCGGCCGTGAGGGCCGGGCGGTCGAGGTAGCCGCGGGCGAGGTGGGGACCGGAGAGGTACAGCTCGCCGGTGACGCCGGGCGGCACGGGGCGCAGCCGCTCGTCGAGGACGTAGGCGCGCGTCCCGTCGACGGGCCGTCCGATGGGGACGGACCCGCCTGACGCCGTGCGGGCGGGCTCCGCCGGGCCCACCCGGTGGGCGGTGGCGTCGATGGTCGCCTCGGTCGGCCCGTACAGGTTGTGCGGTTCGGCGTGCCAGCGGGCGGTGACGGCGGCGGCGAGGGCGCGCGGCAGGGGTTCGCCGCCGCAGAGGACGGCCCGCAGGGCGGGCGGTGGCGTCCCTGCCTCCTCGGCGAGGACGAGTTCGAGGTGGGAGGGCACGAACTGGGCCACGGTGACGTCGAAGCGGCGCATCCAGGAGAGGAGTTCGCGCGGTTCGCGGTTGGCGCCGGAGGGCGCCACGCAGACCTCGGCGCCGTGCGCGAGCGGCAGCCACAGCTCCCAGACGGAGGCGTCGAAGCTGGTGGAGGTGCGGGCGAGGATCCGGTCGTCCGGGGTGAGGTCCAGGTGGCGCGCCATCCAGGCCATGTGGTTGGCGAGGGCCCGGTGGGGGACGACGACGCCCTTGGGGCGGCCGGTCGACCCGGAGGTGTAGATGACGTAGGCGGCGTCGGCCGGGTGGGGCGGGGCCTGGGCGGCGGGTTCGGCGGCCGGATCGGCGTCGCGTACGGCCGGATCGTCCAGGGAGAGCCGGGGTATGCCGCCCGTGGGTATGCCGGCGGGGACGTCCGTGCCGGTGAGGAGCAGGACGGGGCGCGCGTCGTCCAGCATCTGGCGGATGCGGGCGTGGGGGTACTCGGGGTCGACGGGCACGTAGGCGGCTCCGGCCCGCAGGACGGCCAGCATGGCGACCGCGGTGTCCGCCGAGGCCGGGACCGCGAGCGCCACCAGGGTGCCGCGGCGGACGCCGCGCTCGCGCAGCACGCGGGCGAGGGCGTCGGCCCGCGTGTGCAGTGCGGCGTACGTGAGGGTGGTGCGGGGGTCGCGGACGGCGGGTGCGTCCGGGGTGCGGGCGGCCCACTCCCCCACCGCCTCGGGCACGGTGAGGGACGGCAGCGGGTGCCGTTCGCCGCGGCCCCGCTCCAGGAGGTCCGCGCACTCGTCCGGGGCGAGCGGGTCGAAGTCGTCGACGGCGCGGTCGGGTTCGGCCACCGCGAGGGCGAGGACGCGGGCGAACCGGTCGGCGAGCGCGCGGGCGGTGGCGCGGTCGAAGAGCTCCGTGGCGTATTCGAGGTGGCCGCCGAGCCGTACGGTCTCCGGGTTCGCCGGGGACCCCGGAGCCGCCGGGGCCTCCGGGTTCTCCGGAGCCTCCGGACCCTCCCGGACCTCCACGAGCGAGAACGTCAGGTCGAACTTGCTGATGCCGGTGTGCCGGGACCTGTCCCGTACGGTGACGCCGGGCAGGTCGAGGGCGGCGGCCCGCTGGTTCTGGAGCACCAGCATGGTCTGGAAGAGCGGGTGGTGGCCGCCGGAGCGGTCCGGGTTGAGCTCCTCGACCAGCCGCTCGAACGGCAGGTCGGCCCGGTCGAAGGCCGCGAGGTCGAACGCCGCGACGCGGCGCAGCAGTTCGCGGAAGGCCGGGTTCCCGGACAGGTCCGTACGCAGCACGACGGTGTTGACGAAGAAGCCCACCAGCTCGTCCAGGGCCTCGTCGGTCCGGCCCGCCACCGCGGTGCCCAGCGGGATGTCGGTGCCCGCGCCGTGGGCGCGGAGCGTGACCGCGAGCGCGGCGTGGAGGACCATGAAGGGCGTGCAGCCGGTGTCGCGGGCGAGGGCGCGCAGCCGCGCGTACGCGTCGGCGGGCAGGGCGAACGGCACCGCGTCGCCCCGGTGGTCCGGGACCGTGGGGCGGGGCCGGTCCAGGGGCAGTTCGAGGAGGTCGGGGGCGCCGCGCAGGGCGTTGCGCCAGAAGGCGAGCCGGCGGGCCACCGGGCTCTCCGGATCGGTGTCGTCGCCGAGGAGTTCCCGCTGCCAGAGGGTGTAGTCGGCGTACTGGACGCGCAGTTCGGGCCAGTCGGGGGCGGTGCCCGTGGTGCGGGCGCGGTAGGCGGAGCCGAGGTCGCGGCAGAGCGGGGCGAGGGACCAGCCGTCGGCGCCGACGTGGTGGAGCACGAGCACCAGGACGTGCCGGTCGGGGCCGGTCGCGAGGAGCCGGGCGCGTACGGGCAGGTCGGTGGTGAGGTCGAAGGGCTCCGCCGCCAGGCGCCGTGCCGTCCGTTCGGCCCAGTCCTCGGCCGGTTCGCCCGCCGGGGGCGTCTCGACGGCGAGGGGGACGAGGGACGCGGCGGTCCGCGCGTCGGTCACGATCTGGCGGGCGGCGCCGTCGTGTTCGGCGAGCACGGTCCGCAGGCTCTCGTGCCGGGCGACCACGTCGGCGAGGGCGCCGCGCAGCGCCCCGGTGTCGAGGGGGCCTTCGAGGTCGAGGACGAGCGGCACGTTGTAGGTGTCCCCCGTGTCCTCGGCCCGGTTGAGGAACCAGAGCCGCTGCTGGGCGAAGGACGGCGGGAGGGGGTCGGGCCGGTCCTTGGGCACGAGGGCGGGCCGGGTCTCCCCCGCCGTGCCGAGGGTGGTGGCGAGGGAGGCCACCGTGGGGTGTTCGAAGAGGTCGCGCAGTTCGGTGCCGGCGCCCGTGGCGGCCCTCACCCGCGAGACGAGCCGGGTGGCGAGCAGGGAGTGGCCGCCCAGGGAGAAGAAGTTGTCGTCGACGCCCACGGCGGGCACTCCGAGGACGTCGGCGAACAGGCCCGCGAGCACCTCCTCGCGCGGGGTGCGCGGGGCGGACCCCTGGGTGGTGGGGGCCTGGGGTGCGGGGAGGGCCTTCCGGTCGACCTTGCCGTTGGCGTTCAGGGGCAGCGCGTCGAGGAGGACGAACGCGGAGGGCACCGTGTACGCGGGCAGGACGCGGCCGAGGGCGAGGGCGAGTTCCGGGCCGTCCGGCCGCGTGCCGGGGACCGGTACGACGTAGGCGACGAGCCGGCGGTCGCCGGGCGCGTCCTCGCGGACCAGGACGCGGGCGTCGCGGACGTCGGGGCGGGCGAGCAGGGCGTTCTCGACCTCGGCGGGTTCGATCCGGAACCCGCGGAGCTTGATCTGCCCGTCGGTGCGCCCGGCGTACTCGACGTCCCCGTGGGCCGTCCAGCGCGCCAGGTCGCCGGTGCGGTACATCCGGCCCCCGTTCCCGTCGTACGGGTCGGGGACGAACCGGGCGGCCGTGAGGCCGGGCCGGTCCAGGTAGCCGCGGGCGACTCCGGCGCCGCTCACGTACAGCTCGCCCACGGTGCCGGGCGGCACGGGGCGCAGGGAGTCGTCGAGCACGTACAGGCGCGTCCCGTCGAGGGCGCGGCCGACGGGCGGGACGCCGGGGGCGGCGGGCGCGACCCGGTGGCGGGAGGCGAACGTGGTGGTCTCGGTGGGTCCGTACACGTGCAGGACGCGGGTCCCGGGGGCCGCGGCGGCCATCCGCCCCATCAGGTCGGGGGCGGCGGCCTCGCCGCCCGCGGCGACCAGGCGCAGGCCCGCGAAGGCCGTCGGGTCGGTCTCGGCGACGACGTTGCAGAGGGCCGTGGTGAGGAAGGCGGCGGTGACGCCGTGGCGGGCGGTCGCGTCCTTGAGCCCGCGGGCGTCCAGGAGGCCGGCGGGGGCGACGACGACCCGGCCGCCGTTGAGGAGCGGCACCCAGATTTCGAAGGTGGAGGCGTCGAAGACGTACGCGGAGTGCATGAGGACCGCGTCGCAGGTGCCGGTCCAGGCGGAGTCGGCGGCCAGGGCGAGGACGTCGGCGTGGGCGACGCCGACGCCCTTGGGCAGGCCGGTGGAGCCGGAGGTGAACATGACGTACGCGAGCCGGTCGCCGCGGACGGGTCCCGGCGGCGGGCCGGGCCGTTCGGGGCCGCCGCGCAGGACGGTGCCGGTGCGGTCGACCACGAGGACGGGCAGCCGGGTGGCGGCCTCCTTCACCCAGTCGCGTCCGGCGGCGTCCTCGTCGACGACCAGGGCGCGGACGCGGGCGGTCCCGGCGACGCGGTCGAGGCGTTCGGCCGGCCAGTCGGCGTCCATCGGCACGTACGCGGTTCCCGCCTCCACCGTGCCGAGCGAGGCGGTCACGACGGCGGCCGAGCGGCCCGCGAGGACGCCGACGCCGTCCTCGGGGCGGAGGTTCCAGCCGGTGAGGGCGCGGGCCAGGCCGGTGGCCCGCGCCGCCAGTTCCGCGTACGAGAGGACGGTGGCGCCGTCCACGACGGCGGGGGCGCCGGGGGTGGCGCGGACGCGCGCGGCGAACGCCTCCGGGAGGCTCGTGTCCGTGGTCCCGGGGGGCAGTGCGGCGCCGCGTCCGTGGTCGAGGAGCGTCCGGGCGGCCTCCTCGCCGAGCAGCGGGAGGTCGCGCACGGGCGTGTCTGAGTCCGCGCCGGCGAACGCGGTCAGGAAGCCGATCACGGCCTGCTGGTGGAGGTGGACGTCGTCGGGGTGGTGGAGCGCCGGGTCGGTGTCGAAGCCGATCTGCGGTCCGGTCCCCTCGGGACGTTCGGAGACGAACAGGGAGACGTCGTCGACGGGGCCGAGGGACAGCAGGCGGGAGGCGGCGGGGCTGCCGGCGAAGTCGAGGTCGTAGCCGTACCCCATGATGTTCACGACGAGGTCCGTGAGGCGGGCCGCTCCTTCGGCGAGGTTCAGCTCGCGGGCGAGTTGTTCGCGCGAGAAGCGGCGGTGGCGCAGTGCGCCGCGCATCTCGGCGGCGACGCTCCGGACGAGTTCCCCGACCGTCGTGCCGGGATCGACGGCCAGCCTGAGGGGCAGGATGGTGGAGGTCATCCCGACCACGTGCCGGAGGGCGCCGTGGCGGCCGTGGGAGGCGAGGCCCACGCAGACCTCCCGGCGTCCGGTGATCCGTCCCGTGCAGGCGGCGACCGCCGCGACGAGGGCCGCGCTCCAGGTGGTGCGGTGGCCGGCCGCGAGCCGTCGCAGGCCGTCGAACACGGGCAGGGGGAGGGTCTCGCCGGTGTGCAGGGCGCCGGGGCCGGGGTGTTCGTCGTCGCCCGCCCTGTCCGTGCGTCTTCTGAGGAGGGGGGCGCCGTCCGTGCCGCCGCCCGCGGCGCGGTCGGAGAACCTGCCGGTCCAGTAGGCGCGGTCCGCCTCCAGTCCGCCGGAGGCCCGGTGGGCGGCCTCGTCGGCCACCAGGGCGTGCAGGGGGCCGAAGGGCGGCTCCAGCGCCGTGAGGTCCTCGCCGCGCACGGCACGCGTGTAGAAGTCGGCCACGGCGCGGGTGAGGAGCGCGGCGCCGAGGCCGTCCACGGCGATGTGGTGGAAGCGGACGTACCAGTAGTGGAGCCGTGGGCCGAGCCGCAGCAGCGCGAAGTGGTGGGACGGTGCTTCGAGGCGGTCGACGGCGGCCATGTCGTCGGCCATGTACCGCTCCGCCGCCGCGACGGGGTCGTCGGCTCCGGTGAGGTCCACCCGGTGCAGCCGGTCGGTTTCGGCCGCCGGGCGGACCACCCGCTGGCGGACGGTCCCGTCCTCGGCGACGAACGTGGTGTTCAGGCTGTCGCAGAGGTGGGCCACCCGGTTGAACGCGGCGGAAAATAACCTCTCGTCAACCTCTCCGCGAATCTCCAGGCATTCCCCGATGTTGTATTTGGGGCTGCCCGGGTCGACCAGTTGGCCGTACCACACACCCTGCTGGGCCGTAGTCAGTTCGAGGAATTCGGGGGCGGACTCGTCCGACGGAAAGGAGTGGTCTTCAGGCATGCCGACGACACCTTCGGTGAGGTTTTCAGGGGACGGTTGAGCGGGGTTCGGGCATTGCGGCACGACGAGGTCGCGGCGGCTTTCCTCCGCGCGGCGGCACACGCGGGAAGACGCCGTCCGGTCTGCACCGCCGGCGCCGCGGAGATCTCGTACGGGGATGTGCCCGCCCCGTGCGGAGCCGCGCGGTCCGTACGGGGCGCGTGGTCCGTGCGGTTCCGCACGAGGGAAAGAGGGAGGCCGCAGGACACCCCCGTCGATGTCTTTCGCCGGGGGATCCAGGGCGTCATGAACGACCGGCCGCCACAGATGACCGACCGGGAATCACTCTTGAGCGAAATCGCTCATCATGTGCGCGAAGTTGACAGCCGGGTCACCGGAAGCAGGCCCTGACCTGCACAATGCCTCCGGTGACCCGGCGGGGCGTCAGCCCGCTTCGGCCTCCATCGCCGCCACCAGGCTGGCGGGGCGCATGTCGGTCCAGACGCTCTCGATACGCTCCAGACACTCCTGGCGCGACCCCTCGGTCCCCTCGCGGTCCCAGCCGCCGGGGACGTCGAGATGCGCGGGCCAGAGGGAGTACTGGGCTTCATGGTTCACCAGTACGACGAAGCGACCCGACTCGTCATCGAAGGGATTGCTCACGTTCCCACCCGTTCTCGATATCTTGTTCCATTCTTTTCACGCGCGGTTCACCCGGTCGCACCGGGCGGCCGAAACGGGATTCCCCCCGGACTCCGCAGCGCGCGCAGCTCCCCCCAAGGGCTTCGCCACGATCACGGAGGCCGGCGGTCCACCCGCTCCGGATCGGGACGACGAGCGCCCCCGGCCAAGACTTCCCCCTAAAGCGGAACTCACTCCGATCACATTAAAGGATCCACCTCGGCCAAGGATGTGGACTCTCATGTTACTTCCCAGTAATCCATCGGACGGAAAGCCGAGAAAGGGTGACGGTCATATGCCAAGCGCCACCTCGTGCTGGATATCCGGCCATCGAAAGCCCGTTTTACGTTCGCTTGTCCGCCTATCACCCACGCCATTCCGGCTGACCGCCCGACGCACCCGCCGGCTCCCCGTTACGCCCCCCACCGGCTCGCCACGCTCCCGTGCGCCGGGCATGCGCCCCGCCCGACAGGCAACCTCAAGCCGGAAAAAGCGCTCCCTCCGGCCATCGCGGCACACTCCGGGCGGCCGGTTGACGACGCTCCTCCGCCCCCGGCCTCACCCCTCGGAAGGGTGGTCCGCCGAGAACGGTTGACGGTCACCACGGTTTCTCGACAGATCCCCCTCCGTAACCGCACACTTCCGTGGAGTGATCACGGCTCACGGGGTAACCGCACCGGGAAGCGCCACCGCCCCGGGTGGCGTCCGAAGTTGGAGCCCCCGTGTCCCGTCCCGTTTCCCCCGTCCCGCCGGCCTGCCGCGAGATCAAGTGGAGGACGACCGCCTTCCTGCTCACCGACTCCTGCCGCGTCCCCCTCGGGGCCACCGTCCACTACCGGTCCCGCTCCCCCTTCGTCATCACCCTCACCCTCCACACCCCGACGGGCGACACGGTGTGGCACCTGGACCGCGACATGTTCCTGGCCGGCACCGAAGGCCCCGTCGGCATCGGCGAGGTGCGCATCAGCCCCGCTCCCTACGACCGGGTCGTGCTGCGCCTGGGCGACCCCGCCCGGTCCGTTCTGATCAGCCTCGGGCGCGGACCCGCGCTGCGCTGGCTGAACACGACGTACACCGTCGTGCCCTCGGGCTCCGAGAGTTCCCACATCGACTGGCGACCGCTCCTCGACGCCCTCGCCGACTGACCCCGGGGCGCCGCGACCGGGCACCCGCCGTCCCCGACGGCCTCGCCACGGCGGGCGCATACTGACCCTGTGGAGTGGTCGCCCCCCTTCGTGGACGACCTGAGGGAACGGCTCGGGAGCGAGCTCTTCCGGCGCGTCGCCGGGCCCTCGGGCGAGAAGACGCGCGCCCGCGTCCACGACACCCCGGGGCCGCGGTGGTTCGGCCCGGACCGGCCGATCCGCACCGTCCACGGCGACGCGGCGATGTTCGCCGGGGGCCTGACGGCGCTGCTGCTGCAGTCGCTGCACCCGTCGGCCATGGCGGCCGTGGCGGCCCATTCCGGGTTCCGGGGCGATCCGTGGGGAAGGCTGCAGCGGACCAGCACCTTCCTCGCGGTCACGACGTTCGGCACGGCCGACGACGCGCGGCACGCGGTGGAGCGCGTGCGCGCGGTCCACGAGCGGGTACGGGGCACGGCGCCCGGAGGACTGCCGTACCGGGCCTCCGATCCGCACCTCCTGGGCTGGGTGCACGTGGCGGAGGTCCACAGCTTCCTGCGGGCCCACCTGCGCTACGGAGCGGCGCCGCTCACCCGTTCGGACTGCGACGGCTACCTGGCGGACACGGCCCGGATCGCCGAGGAGCTGGGAGCGGAGCGGCCGCCCCGGAACCTGGCCGAGCTGGCGCGGCGCCTCGAGGCGTACCGCGGCGAACTCGGCGGCACCCGCGAGGCCCGGGAGGCCGCCCGGTTCCTGCTGCGGGACCCGCCGATCCCCCGGCGGGCCCGGGCGCCGTACGCGCTGCTCGCGGCGGGGGCGGTGGAGCTGCTGCCGCCGTGGGCCCTCCGGGAGCTGGGGCTCCCGCCGCTGCCCCGGCCCGCGCGGGCGGCCGCGCGGGCGGGCGGACGGCTGGCGGTCGGCGGGATCCGCTGGGCGATGGCCCCGCCCCCGGCCCGCCCGCCCCGCCCTCCTCGTGCACCGCGTGGGCGGACCGCCGGAGGGGAGGGGCGCGAGCCGGGACGCGACAGCGGGACGCCTACCGGAAGAACGCCAGGTAGTAGTCCGTGAACGTCATGCGGTGCCGTCCGTCCTCGTCGGCGGTCCCGGGGACGAACTCCGGGGCGTTCTCTATCTGTTCCCTGGTGCAGCCGACGAAGACCGTCTCCGTCTCCCGGTCCACGGCGGTGACGGCCCCCGCGGGGATCACGACCTGGCGGCCGAGGATCCAGGGGCCGGTGTCCACGACCAGGTGGTACCGGCCGGCCTCGGCGGAGTGCTTGTCGATCTTTCCTATTCCGCCGTCCGTCGCTTCGACCGCGTAACCGGTCAGGTCCGTGTCGGTCGCGTGGAGGACGGTCCCGGGGAAGGTCCAGATGTCGGGGTGCACGATTGGTTCCTCTCTGTTGGATTCGGGCAGGCCGGGTCGGACAGGGTGCCGATGGACCCGGTCAGGGTCGCGCCGAGCACGGCCAGCGCCGCGCAGGCGGCGAGCGCGCGGCCGGAGCGGCGGGGAGCGGGGTCCGGTGACGGCGCGGTGTCCGCCGCCGTCCGGCCGCCACGCGGAGTCCGGGCGCCTTCCGGAGTACCGGGGGCGCCGGGGCCGTCGGCGAGGGGCGGCACGCCGCCCCCGCCCGGCAGGGCCGCCAGCGTACGGAAGCAGGCGTCGGCGTCGGGCCGGCCGGTCTCGTCCGGGTCCGTCATGGCCTCCAGGAGTCCGGCGAGGTCCGCGGGGAGGCCGGTGGGAACGACGGGGGGCCGGTGCAGCCTGGCGACCGCGGCCTCCAAGGGGGCTCCCCCGTACTCCAGTTCGCCCTTGAGCGATTCGAGGAGCACCAGGCCGAGGCTGTAGACGTCCGCCGCCGGTCCGGCTCCCCTGCCGAGGACCTGCTCCGGCGCCATGTAGGCGGCGGTTCCCACGAGGGGACCGGTCTCGGTGCGGGCGGCGGGGTCGAGCAGCCGGGATATGCCGAAGTCGGTCAGGTACGGGAGGCCCGTGTCGTCCAGGAGGACGTTCGACGGCTTGACGTCCCGGTGCACGACGCCGGTCGCGTGCACGTGGGCGAGCGCGGAGGCGAGTGCGGCTCCGGTCCGGGCGGTCTCGCGAGGCGTGAGGGGCGACGCGGCGATGCGCCGGCGCAGGGTCGTCCCCCTGACGAGCTGCATCACGAGGTAGGGCCGCCCCTCCTCCTGCCCGGAGTCGTACAGGGTCACGAGCCCGGGGTGCCGCATCCGGGCCAGCAGGCGGCCCTCGTCCTCGACGCGGTCCCCCGCCGGGAGTTCGCCGCCCGGCCGGAAGAACTTGACCGCCACCGGTCGCCGCAGGCGCAGGTCCAGCGCCTCGTACACGTCGGCCGCGCCTCCGCGTCCCAGCAGACCGTCGAGCCGGTACCGTCCGGCGACCGCGTGGGCCGTGAGCCGGAGGTCCGGTCGGACCGACCATGGACGGGCCATCATCGACGCTCCCTGCGTTGCGTTGCCGTCTTCCGCCGTTCGCCCGCCCGCAGGTGCGCCGGCCGTCCCGGACCGGTGCGCGTTCCGGGCCGCGGGCGCCACTCGTGCGCGGGTACGCGAGTACGCGTGCCCCGGGAGCGCCGGGGCATCCCCGTACGGGAAAGGGGAATTCGGCGGAGGGGCCGCCGGGCCGGACACTCGGAGGAGCGGCGCGCCCTCCCCCGGCGGACCGCGCGTCCGCCGTAACGTGACGGCCCGGCGGCCCGGCGGACCGGCGGACCGGCAGTCCGGCAGTCCGGCAGTCGGCAGTCCGGCAGTCCGGCAGTCCGGCAGTCGGCAGTCCGGCAGTCCGGCAGTCCGGCAGTCGGAGGGTCCGGCGGCCGGAAGGTCCGGTGGTTCAACGGTCCGGCGATTCGGCGATCCGGCGAGGAGTGAGGGCGTTCATGGGGCAGAAGCGAGGCAGCGTCGACGTGGTGGTCGTCGGAGCGGGGGCCGCCGGTCTGGCCTGCGCGGCCGATCTGGTCGCGGGCGGGCTCCGGGTGGAGCTGCTGGAGGCCTCCGACGCCGTGGGCGGCCGGATGCGCACCGACCGGGTCGCGGGCTTCACCGCCGACCGGGGCTTCCAGGTGTTCAACACCTCCTATCCGCAGGTGAAGAGGCGCCTCGACCTGCGGGCCCTGCGGCTGAGGCCGTTCACGCCGGGCGTACTCGTGCACACCGACGACGGGTTCCGCCGCTTCGTCGACCCCACCCGCCGTCCCCGCGAGGGGCGGGACCTGCTGCCCGGCCGGCTCGCGTCGGCACGGGACCTGGCCGCCCTGGGCGTGCTGTCGGCCCGGGACGTCCTGGCACCGGCCCGGTACCTGCGGAGCCGTCCCGACGCCACCACCCTCACCGCCCTGGCCGACGCGGGCGTTTCGGCGGACTTGGTGGAGACCTTCTTCCGGCCGTTCCTCTCGGGGATCTTCCTGGAGGACGAGTTGGAGACCTCCGCCCGCTTCTTCCACCTCGTCTGGCGCACCATGCTGCGCGGCACCCTGTGCCTGCCGGCCGACGGCATCGGAGCCGTACCCGCGCAGTTGGCGTCCGGGCTTCCCGCCGGTGTGCTGCGCACCGGGGAGCCGGTCGCGGCGCTCACCGACCGGGGTGCGGCCCTGGCCGGCGGCGGCGAGGTGGCCGCCCGCGCGGTCGTGGTCGCCACCGGCCAGCGCGCCGCCGCCCGGCTGCTCCCCGGTCTGGACGTGCCGGCCGGACGGGTCGTCACGACCCTGTACCACGCGGCGGAGCGCTCCCCGCTGTCCGAGCCGACCCTGGTGGTCGACGCGCGGCGCCGGTTCCTCAACACCTGTGTCCTGACCGAGGTGCACCGCGGCTTCTCGCCGGACGGCCGGGCGCTGGTGTCGACCTCCGTCCTCGGAGACCCGGACCGGGAGCGGGAGGCGGCGGTCCTCACGGCCCTCTCCGAGGTGTACGGCACGGACGCCCGGTCCTGGGAGCGGGTGCACCGCGTCGTGGTGCCCGACGCCCTCCCGGCCATGCCCCCGCCCCTCGCGCTGTCGCGCACCGGCCGTTTCGCGCCCGGCCGGTACGTGTGCGGCGACCACCGGGCGACGGGTTCGGTCCAGGGCGCCCTGGCCTCGGGCGCCCGTGCGGCCCGGGAGGTCCTGGCCGACCTGTGAACCGGGCCGCCGCGTGGTCCTCCGGTCCCCGGTGTCAGAAGGTCACGTCGGAGCAGGCGTAGAAGGCGTTGCCGGTGTCGGCGACGTTCCAGACGCCGAGGATGAGGTGCCGGCCGCTCTTCTGGGGCAGGACGCCCGTGTGGGTGACCGTGGCGCCGGGCCGCTGTCCGCCGAAGGGCACCGTCAGGAACGGCTGCGGGTCCAGGTCGGCCCTGGTCAGCGGCTTGGTCGGGTCCCAGCCGTCCTTGGTGACGTAGTAGCGGAAATCGGTGGTGGCGTGGCGGGCGGTGATCCGCCAGACGAAGGTGTGGTTCCGGCCCGCGCCGAGGGCGGTGGCCGGCCAGTTCCCGCCGCGCGGGTCGTCCAGTTCGGAGAAGCGGCCGTTGCCGCCCGCGCAGATGGTCCCGTCGACCGGGCCGCGCGCGGGGAAGCCCTTGAGCCCTTCGACGCTCGGCGGCTCCCACTGGATCTGCCCGCATCCGCGGACGGTGCCGTTGCCGCACAGCTGCTGACGGCTGACGGGCGAGTCGGTGTAGCCGTGGCCCTGGGCGCTGCCGGTGGCGGCGAGGACGGTTCCGCCGACGAGCCCGAGGCCGAGGAGTAAGGAGGTGATCTTCCTGCGCATGGTGTTGCTCCCGTGGTCCTGGAAGGCGAGTGGGGGCGGACGCGCGTCCCGGGTGTGCCGCCGGTTCGGGGAACGGGGACGGTTCGGGGCACGGAGAACAAGCGGAAGACGCGCGTCCAATGCGGTCTAGACCAAGTGAAAGGCTAGACCGGCCACTTGAACATGTCCATACCAATGAGGGCGCGGGCGCCGCCATCGGGGAGCGGGGCGTCCGCCCGCCCCCGGAACGAGTGACCAGTCCTCACGACCTTGACCGAAAGCGGATGTCGGCGCCCTTCGGTCGCCTTGTCGGGACGGGCGGGGGGGGCGGAAGTTCCTATCCTTTCCGTGTTCGGCTCGTCACTCTTCGCACAGGGAGCTTCTTGTTGGGTACGCAGTCGCAGACGGCCGGGGCGCAGACGCTCGGAGCACAGACGGCCGGGGCACAGGCACTCGGGGCACAGACGGCCGGGGTCGGGACGGGCGCGGCATGGCACGAGCGGGCGCGGGACGTCGTCGCGTCCGGCGGCTTCGACCCGCGCCTCGCGGCCGGGGCGGAGGAGCTGGCGCTCGCGGGCGGGCTGACCCCGCGGGACCTTCGGCTCCTGCTCCTCGTGACGGGTGACCACCCCGGATGGCTCCCCGCCCGGAGACGCGCCCTCACGGCCCTGGACGCCTGCCCCGAGGGACCGTGGCAGGTGCTGGCCCTGCACGCGCGGACGGAGGCCTGGGCACCGCCCGCGTACACGGAGTCCTGCGAGCGGCTGCCGAGCGGGGAGGCCCTTCACCGGGCGGAGCTCCGGATCGGCCCGGCCGACGCGGTCGTGAACGGCCCCGCCCGGACGGGCCCTTCGCCGGAGCGGGCCCGCCGGGCGGCGGCCGACGCCGCGCTCCGGGCCCTGGCCGGCGTCGGTACGGAGCGGCTGCGGCTCCCGGCGATGGCTGCGGAGTCGTTCGACTCCCTGCTGAACACGCGGCTGGAGGGCGCGGACCACCCGGGCGAGGAGCTCCGCGCCGAGCTCGTACGACGGGCGGCCGCCTCGCGCCTGCGGCACCGCGACGCCCTGCGGCTGCTCTTCGACGCGACGGCCCCCGGGTGGCGGGAGGTCCGGCTGCTCGCCCTCGACCACACGGCGCGGACGCCCCCGTCGGCGGCGACCCTGCTGCAGTGGCGGGCCGAGGCGTGCCGTGCCGAGCTCCGCCACACGACGACGGAGCGCTCCGGAGGCTTCGCCTCGGCGTGGAGCTGGGCCGGACCCGACGGCCGGGTCCGCACGGGCCCCGAGCGGTTCTCCGACGACCGCCGCGCGTCCCTGCACACCGCCGCGGTCGCCCTCCTCGCCCTGCTGTGCGGGCTGCCCGAACCATGGGGCCCGGTCGCGGAGAGGTCCCGGAAGGCCCCGCCGCGGATCCGGCCGGTGCCCCGGGGCGAGGATCCGGTGAAGTACCTGAACAAGTACACCCAGCTGGAGGTGATCACGAAGCCGGAGCCGGCCGTCGCCTCCGGGCCCGGGCGCGTCACCTGCACGTACACGTGCCTGCACGTGGCGACGGGCACGGCGGTGCGGGCCACGGGCACGGCGCGCGCGAAGGGGGACGCGCGCCGGGAGGCGGCCGCGGCGCTCCTCGACGAGCTGGTCCGGCTGGACGCGCGGACCGCCCCGCGGCCGGAGCGGCCCGGACCTCCGCCGCCGTCCCCTCCCGTTCCCGTCGTGATCCCGAGGCCCCGGCCCGCGCGACCGGGGGTCGTCCTGCCCGCACCCCGAGCGGAAGCGGTCCCGGCGGCGCCGGGAGCGCCGAAGGACCCGGAGAGCCCGGAGGACCCGGAGAGCCCTGGAAAGCAGGAAGCACCGGAAGCACCGGAAGCACCGGAAGCACCGGAAGCACCGGAAGCACCGGGAATCCTCGCCGCGCCGGCGGAGGGTCCGTCTGCCGCGTCCGTGGCCGGTGAGGCGCTCGCGGCCGGGTGCGCGCTCTCCCTCGTCCCCCCGACCGACGGCGAGCCGGTGGCCGGGATGCTGCTGTACCGGGCCGACGGCGCGCCGATGCCCGGGGTGCCGCTGCCCGCCCCGCTCACCGCGACCGTCCGCCGGCTCGTCGTACCGGCGGCCGGAGGGCCCGTACCGGTGGCCGGTTGGCTGCTGCCCCTCGCCGAGGCCGTGCCGCTGCTGCTCGGGCGGTCCCGGTTCGCCGCGTGGCATCCCACGGCCGTGGAGTGGGAGCAGGCGGCGCGCCTGGGCGTACGGCTCGTGGCCGCCGGGTTCGTCCGTCCGGCGCTCGGCCCCGGCGGGGCCGGCCGGTGGGGGGTCGGTCCCCTGCCGGACGCCGCCTTACAGGCCGTGGACGAGCTGGCGCACCGCCTGTCGCCCCACGCCCATGCCGTCGTCGGCGACGGGCCGACGCGGTCGGCACGGGAAGCGGCCCCGCCCGCGCGATCGGTACGGGAAGCGGCCCCGCCCGCGCGATCGGTACGGGAAGCGGCCCTGCCCGCGCGGGAGGCGGTCCTCGTCTTCCTGCACGCCGTGGCCGACGACCTGGCGCGTGCGCCCGCGGCGGTCGCGCTCGGCCCCGGCCCGTTCCCGGGCCCCGCAGGCGTCCGCGTCCCGCCCGCGGAGGCCGGGGCGGTGGG
This sequence comes from Streptomyces bikiniensis, assembly GCF_000716625.1. Classification (NCBI taxonomy): domain Bacteria; kingdom Bacillati; phylum Actinomycetota; class Actinomycetes; order Kitasatosporales; family Streptomycetaceae; genus Streptomyces; species Streptomyces bikiniensis. The sequence goes on from NZ_JNXJ01000012.1 coordinate 64,160, forward strand.
GCCGCGGCCCGACGCGGGCGAGGACCGGACGGACGACGGACCGCCGCCCGGGCTCGTCCTGGAGATGCGGGAGCCTTCCGAACGGGAGGCGCTGGAGGGGCGCCTGACCGGCCGTCTTCTCCTCACCGCCGGGCCCGGGCGGGAGGAGGGGGACGAGGTCGCGGCCGAGCTGCTCTGGTCGGGGCGCGCCGTCCTCCGCGGCGTCGGCCTGAACCGGTCGCGCGAGCGGGTCGGGCGCCGTCTGGAACGGCTGGAGCGGCTGTGTCCCGGCCTGTCGGGACTGGCCTCACGGCCGGGGGCGTTCACGGTGGACGCGGCGGGAATCGCGCGGCTCCTCGGGGCGGAGGAGGAACTGGCCGCCGCCGGCCTGCGGCTGCGCTGGCCGGACCGCCTGCGCCGGGGCCTCTCCTCGTACGCGGTCGTCGGCGCCGCGACGACCGCCCCCGGTGGGGTCCCCCGGTTCGGTCTCCGGGCGCTGCTGGACTTCCGGTGGCAGCTCGCGCTCGGCGACGACACCCTCGACGAGGCCGAGATGGACGCGCTCGCGGAGGCCGCCCGCCCCCTGGTCCGGGTGCGCGGCCGGTGGGTCCTGCTCGACCCCGCCGTGCGCGCCCGCGTCCGGCGCCGGGAGATCGGCCGGCTGACCGGCACCGACGCGCTCACCGCCGCGCTCACCGGCACCGTCGACGTCGACGGCCGGCGGGTCGCCTGCCGGGCGTCCGGCGACCTGGCCGGTGTCGTCGCCACGCTGCGCCGGGGCGAGCACGTCTCCCCCGTCGCCGTCCCGTCCCTGCTGAGGGCCGTCCCGCGCGGCTACCAGGAGCGGGCCCTGGCGTGGCTCGCCCACACCGGCGGCATCGGGTTCGGTGCCGTCCTCGCCGACGACATGGGCCTCGGCAAGACCCTCACCGCGATCGCCTACGTGCTCCACCGCCACGAGGCCGGGCACACCGGCCCGGTCCTGGTGGTGTGCCCGTCCTCCCTGGTCACCAACTGGCGGCGGGAGATCGACCGGTTCGCCCCGCACCTGGACGTGGTCCGCTACCACGGCGCCGGCCGGAGCCTCGCGGCCGTCGGCGGGCGCACGGTCGTCCTCACCACGTACGGCGTCCTGCGCCGGGACCCGGAGCTCGCGGCCGCTTCCTGGGACCTGGTCGTCGCCGACGAGGCGCAGCACGCCAAGAACCACGCCTCCGCGACCGCCCGGGCCCTGCGGTCGCTCAGCTCCACGGCCCGCCTCGCCCTGACCGGCACCCCCGTGGAGAACAACCTCTCCGAGCTGTGGGCGCTGATCGACTGGGCCAACCCCGGCCTGTTCGGCACGCTGAAGGCCTTCCGGTCCCGCTACGCGGCCGCCGCCGAACGCGAGCCCGGCGGCCCCGCCGCGCAGGCCCTCGCCCGCCTCGTCGCGCCGTTCGTCCTGCGCCGCACCAAGAGCGACCCCGGCATCGCGCCGGAGCTGCCCGCCAAGGTCGAGACGCGCAGGATCGTGGAGCTCACGCCCGAGCAGGTCGTCCTGTACGAGGCCGTGGTCCGGGAGACCCTCGACCGGATCGCCGGCTCCTCCCCCCTCACCCGATCGGGTCTGGTCCTGAAGCTGATCACCGCGCTCAAGCAGATCACCAACCATCCCGCCCACTACCTCCGCGAGCCGCATCCCGGCGCCGCGCACGCGGGCCGGTTCGGGCGGCGGTCGGCCAAGCTGGAGGCGCTGGCCGATCTCGTCGGGACGATCGTCCGGGGCGGCGAGGCCGCCCTCGTCTTCACCGGTTACGTCGCCATGGGCCGGCTCCTGGAGGAGCACCTCGCGCACCTGGGCCACCGCCCGCTGTTCCTGCACGGAGGTCTGGACGCCCGGCGGCGGCAGGAGCTGGTCGACACCTTCCAGGGCGGCGGGGCGCCCCTGCTCCTGCTCTCCCTCAAGGCCGGCGGCACCGGCCTCAACCTGACCCGGGCCAGCCACGTCGTCCACTTCGACCGCAGCTGGAACGCGGCGGTCGAGGACCAGGCGTCCGACCGCGCCCACCGCATCGGGCAGCGGCGGGCCGTCACCGTCCACCGGCTCGTCACCCGGGGCACGATCGAGGACCGGATCGACCGGCTCCTCACCCGCAAACGCGCCTTGCAGAACACGGTCCTGGCCTCCGGCGACACCGGGTTCGCCCGCCTCACCGACCGTGAACTCGCCGAACTCGTCCGCCTGGGGGCGCCCCTGTGACCGCGAGCGCGGGAAACGCATGCGGGTCGGGCGCCGGGGTAGCCGGGGCAGTGACCGGAGGAAAGGAAGAAATGCCATGAAACCGTCACGCCTCGTGTTCAAGCCGCTCTCGCTCGCCGTGAGCGCCGGAACCGGTGTGCTCGCGGGAGCCGCGTTCAAGAAGGCGTGGCAGGTCCTGGGGCACGACGACGACGCCCCCGACGCCACCGACGAGCACCGGGGCTGGCGCGAGGTCCTGATCGCCGCGGCGCTGCACGGCGCGATCTTCGCCGTGGTGAAGGCCGCGGTCGACCGGGGCGGAGCCACGGCGGTGCGCCGGGTGACGGGCACCTGGCCCGCCTGATCCGCACCGCTCACCGGACGGCCCGGAGCGCCGCCCCTTCCCACGGGGGCGGCGCTCCGGGCCTTTCGGGTCTCACTCGGCGGCGGTCGTGATCCGGGCGCAGGCCTTCACGACCTCGTGGAGGTCCAGGCCCTCGTCGCGCAGGGCGCGCTGCCGGTCCGCCCCGCCGCCGTGGGCCAGGTGCGCGGCGATCCCCTTCCGGGCCGCGTCGAGGTCGCCGGTGTCCGCCAGGGCCTCCTCGACGTGGTCCAGGAGGGCTTCGAAGGCCTCTTCGACGGGGGCCTCCCGCAGGGTGACGGGGTGGAGGAGCGGCCCCCGGAGCCCGGACCGGGCGGCCCGCCAGGACGCGAGCCGCAGGAGGCCGGCGGAGACGGGGGCGGGAGGCTCGCCGTCGCGCCAGGCGCGGGCGGCGGTCTCCACCAGGCCGCGGGCGAGGGTCGCGACGAGCACGGTCGTGTCCGGCTCCAGGCAGACGTCGGCGACCCGGATCTCCACGGTCGGGTAGTTCGCGGAGAGGCGGGCGTCGAAGTAGATCATGCCGGAATCCCGCAGGACGCCGGTCCCCACCATGGCCTCGACCTGTTCGTGGTACGCGGCCGGGGTGCCGAACAGCTCGTACGGGCCGGCCGACGGCCAGCGGTTCCAGACCCGGCTGCGGTAGCTGCTGTAGCCGCTGTCCTCGCCCTGCCAGAAGGGGGAGTTCGCGCTGAGCGCGTTCAGGAGGTAGAGCCAGGGCCTGATCCGGTCCAGGACGGCGACCCCCTCCTCGTCGGAGTCCACGGAGACGTGGACGTGGCAGCCGCACGTCAGCTGCTCCTTGGTGGTGAGGGCGAACTGCTCGGCGATCCACTGGTACCTGGCGCCCAGGTGACGGGAGGGCTCGACGGGAACGGGCGAGGTGGCGAGGGCGGCGACGACCGCGTCGGACTCCCGGGCGTACCGCAGCGCCTCGCCCCGCCACCGTACGATCTCCTTCCGCATCTCCGCCATGTCCGTCAGCGGCTGGGTGGAGAACTCCAGCTGTTCCTGGTGCAGCTCCTTCTCGAAGACCTCCCCCGCCTCCTCGCCGCGCAGGGCCGCCGACGCCAGCACCGCCGACGACACGGCGAACGGCTCGCCCGTCCTGGCGTTGACGAGCATCAGCTCTTCCTCGACTCCTACCGTGCGCATCGGCTCTCCCCTACGACAGCGAACGCCCCGCGCCGCCGGCCTCCGGAAGGGGCCGCGAGCGGTGCGAGACAGTGACTTTCTCCCGCGTATGCCCACTTCCGTGTCCGCGACGCACTTCGCACCCCCTCTCTCAACAGGCGTTTTCAACTCCTCGGTCACGCAACCGAGTCCCGTGTCCGCGTCCGGGGCGCCCGTCCGTCCACGTGCGCCGAAAACCGGTGCAGCGGCGCCGCGCCAGAATCCGGCGCATGGCCGTTCGATACCCCCGTCCCCTGCGCCCCGGCGACCGCATCGGCGTCACCTCCCCGTCCAGCGGAGTCCCGGAAGAGTTGCGGGCGCGCCTCGACGTGGCGGTCCGCGCGGTGGAGTCACGGGGGTACGAGGTGGTCGTCGGCCGCTGCGTGGACGGCGCCGGCCACGTCAGCGCTCCCGCCGCCGAGCGCGCGGACGAGCCGATGTCGATGCTGACGGATCCCGGCATCGCGGCGGTGGTGCCGCCGTGGGGCGGGGAGACGGGGATCGACCTGCTGCCGCTGCTCGACCTGGACCGGCTGCGGGAAGCCGAGCCGACCTGGCTCGTCGGCTTCTCCGACCTGTCGACCCTGCTCGCGCCGCCGACCCTGCTCACCGGGGTGGCGACCGTGCACGGGAACAACCTGATGGACACCCCCTACCGGGTGCCCGAGGGACTGCTCTCCTGGCTCGACGTCGTCGCCGCCCCTCGGGGGCACCGGTTCACGCAGATCCCGCCGAACCGCTTCCGGGCCGCGGGCCGGGACGACCACCGCACCGACCCCGAGGTGCGCGAGTTCACGCTGGACACGTCCGGCGGATGGACCAGGCTGGACGCGGACGGGGACGTGGAGGCCGGGGGACGCCTGATCGGGGGCTGCGTCGAGATGCTGTGCAACCTCGCGGGGACGCCCTGGCTCGACGTCCGGGAGTTTGCGCGGGCCGAGTCCCCGGAGGGGCTTCTGGTGTACGTGGAGGCCGGGGGCGACGACGCGTTCGCCATCTGCCGGAACCTGCACGGGATGCGGCTGGCCGGGTTCTTCGATGCGGCGAACGCGGTGCTCGTCGGCCGGACCTCGGCGCCCGGCACCACCTCGCTCACCCAGCACGAGGCCGTGCTCGACGCGCTCGGGCCGCTGGGGGTGCCGATCGTCGCCGGCGTCGAGTGCGGGCACGTCCCGCCGTACCTGCCCCTGGTCAACGGGGCGCGGGGGCGGGTCGTGCACACCTCGGCGCGCAGCGAGCTGACCCGGACGCCGGACTGAGGCCCCGGCCCCGGGTGCAGGGGGTCAGCCGTAGGTGACGGTGACCTTCTCGAAGCCGAGGGCGCGAAGGAGCCCCTGGAGCATGGCGGTGGTGTTCCGTTCCGCCCGGCTGGTCAGGTCGCTCTCCTTAGCGGCCTCGCCGATGCGCTGGGCGGCCAGGATGTTGACGGCCTGCTCGCCCGCCGGGTTGTCGGAGAAGAGGTCGCCGAGCCGGTCGAGGAGTCCCCGCTGCTTGGAGACCGCGTAGGACCGCTCGGGGTCGAGGTACGGCCGGTCGAGCCGGGCGTGCGGCAGGCGGAGGGTGGCGGTGGTGCGCTCCTCGTCGACGGTGACGGCGTCCCCGGCGAGGCCCGAGAAGTCGACGTGGGCGCCGACGCTGCCGCTGGCGACGTACAGCGTGCGGGTGCCGCGGATCGCGTCGGGCAGGAACCGGGCGTCCTTCTCCAGGTCGACCACGACCTGGTAGGTGCCGACGGCCCCCTCGTGGCGGTTCATGTCCTGGATCGACTTCAGGACGGCGGGGCCGGAGCGGTCCTTGGTCTCGGTCCCGAACAGGTCGCCCAGGCCGGGCGGCTGGAAGAACCTGCCCAGCAGGACCAGCACCAGGATCAGGGCGAGGAGTCCGGCCGCGAGGGGCCATCCGCGGGTGGCGCGTCCGGGCCGTCGGGGCTCGCGCGTGGGTCTGCTCTCCGTGTCTTCTCCCATGCGCGTCTCGTGCCCGCCGCGCTTCCGTGCATGCACAACGCGGCCGTATCCACGGCTCGTTGGTGCTCCCGGGGCGGTTGTGGACGTTGTCGTGCCGGCCCGGTGCGCACGGGTTGCGACGCCGCTTCCCGGGTATCCGCACCTCCTCGGAGAGGCCTGACGATGGGGGCGGAGCATGAGGATGTGGAGACGGAGCCGGAGCGCGGACGGGGCGGTGGAGGGTTCCGTACCTCCCGAGCCGCCCCGGGAGGAGCCGCTCCTGGAGAAGCCGCCCCTGGAGGAACCGCGTCGGCCGGGCCGGGTGGTCCGGGTGCTGGTGGCGCTGGTCGCCCTCGTGGGGATGGTGGCGTTCGCGATCGTCCTGGCCAGGCTCACCCTGAACGCGTCGCCGGCGTCCGTGCCCCTGACTCACAACAACCTGACGCCGGGCAGCTCCATCCGCGCGTACCTGGGGCAGCCGGAGTTCGTGGAGACGGTGAAGCAGCTGGGCGGCAACGTGCTGCTCGGCGTGCCGTTCGGCATCCTGCTGCCGCTGCTCTCGCGCAGGACCCGCGGCCTGGTGCGCGTGGCCCTGCTCACGATCGTGACGATGCTGCTCGTCGAGCTGGTCCAGGGCGCCCTCATCACGGGACGCGCCTTCGACATCGACGACGTCATGCTCAACACCAGCGGCGCGCTGCTCGGCTACCTGCTCGTCGGGCGGCGCCTGGGCCGCGCGGTGCACCCGCGCGTCCGGCGCCGGTGGTGGCAGCGGGGCACCGTCCGGCGCAAGGGCTCCGAAAGGGCTTTGACGGCCGACAGGTAGCCTCACGGGCATGACGGACGACTGGCGGAAAGACCGGATCGGGACCGCGCTGCGAGGCGAGAACCCCACGGTGCTGCGGCGTCTGGACGCCTCCTTCGCGGTGATCGGCGACGTGCAGTTCCTGCCGGGCTACTCGGTGCTCCTCGTGGACGAACCGGACGTGCGGCGGCTGTCCGGGCTGCCGAGGGCGAAGCGGCTGGCGTTCCTCACCGGGATGGACCGGCTCGGCAAGGCGGTCGAGCGGGCCTGCCGGCGTCTGGATCCGGCCTTCCGCCGGGTCGACCTGGAGATCCTGGGGAACACCGATCCGTTCCTGCACGCGCACGTGTGGCCGCGTTTCGACTGGGAGCCGGCCGAGTTCGTGGGCAGGCCGGTGTGGCTGTACCCGCCCGACCGGTGGAGCGACGAGCGGTTCCGGCTCGGCCCGCGGCACGACGCCCTGCGGGACGCGATCGGCGAGGAGCTGGACCGGCTGCGGACGACGGTCTGAGACCGACCGGCCGGGGCAGGCGGCTCAGGGCCCGCCGGACCGAGGGCAGGGGCTCAGGGGCGGACGCATCGGGGACGGCCGCCCGGACCGAGGGCAGGGACTCAGGGACCGGCGATGAGCGGCCCGAGCCGCATCGCCGGCCACGGCTTGCGGCCGCCGGCCCGCATCCGCCCGCTCGCGACCGCCTTCCAGCGTCTTCGCGCGCTCCTCGCCGCCGAACAGGGTCACGGCCCGGGCGTTCACGGCCGTGACGCGTGCGACGAAGGTCCCCCGCCGGACGGCAGGACGCCCTCCCGGTCCACCGCCTCGTCGGGTGAGACGAGGGAGGCGTACGCGAGGTGCACGGCCGCCAGGTGGGCGCCGACGTCGCCGACCGACCACGCGGGGACCCCCGATCCCGCGTCCGGGACGGGCACGGCGCGCAACGACCCGACCAGGTTCGGGATCGCGGCGGCCGGCCCGGCGCGGGCCCGCTCCTGCTCGGTGACGGGATCGAACGCGTGACGGTGCCCGTACCACTCCCCCAAGGCGCGGACGGAGCCGAACATTACCGCCGAGTAGCCCTTCTGTGACAGCCCTCGCGCCGCGCGGGTCCCCCCTCGGACCGCCAAGCTCAGAAGTGGCTCAACTCCCTTGTCGGAAGGGGTTCGTACGGGCAGTGTCGGCCCCACCATCGACCAATGGCCCGGGGGAACGCATCATGAGGATCGAGAAGAGCCGCCTCGCGGCGGGCGCCGTCGTCGCCGCGCTGCTCGCGGGCACGACCGCCTGCACGTCCGGCGGGGAGCCGGCCGCCCGGGCCCGGCCGGCGGCCGCCCCCGCGTGCGGGAACGGCGTCTACACGTGGTCCGACGTGGACCGGCGGAGCGTCCTGACCGGGGTCGCCGAGAAGCAGACGCTCGGCGAGGGGGGCGGCGCGCTCACGCACGAGGTGAGGCCCCTGCGCACACCGCGCGTCGCGGTCGACTTCGACCGGGGGCCGAGGATCGACGCGAAGGCCGTGCTCCGCTCGCTGGGCGCCCGCACCGGGGACGTCGGGGCCGACGGCGACGCCACCGGGTTCACCGACGTCCACCGGCCCGCACCGGATCCGCGGACGGGCGGTACCGAGATGGAGGGCGCCGGGACCTTCGTGACCTACTCCTGGGTGGAGCAGGTCGTCGCCGACTTCCAGTACACCTGCGGGAGCGGCGAGCGGTCGACGGGCCGCGCGACGAGCTGGGTCGTCGACGGCTCGGGGGTCCTGGAGTGCTCCGTGCCCGTCGAGGGCGCGAAGGAGGGGGACCCGGCCCTGGCCGCGGCCCGCTTCTCCTGCGGCCCGCACGCCCCGGCCGCCGCGCCCGGCGAGGGCCGGCCCGTACGCCGGGCGTCCTCGTGAGCGGGCCGGCGCGGACGGAGGCCGTGCCGTGGTGTTCCGCCGCGCGCAACGGGACGTGCGGCGCCCCCGCCGGGGGCGCCGGTCGGACGACGGGCACACAGGGGGGTTGTCGTGGATGACGTGCTCTACGGCGAGCAGTCGTGGAATCCGCTGGCGCGGATCGTCGGGCTGACCGAGGACGGTCTGCGCAGGGGCGGCAGGACCACGCCCCTGAAGGAGCTGAACCTCACCGCCATGGCCGAGGCCTTCCTGCGCGGCCGGTGGCTCGGCGGCGGCGGGTCGGAACGCCCGCTGGCCGGGTTGCCGGAGGGGCCCGGAATCGTCCCCGTGACCCGCGTCACCGGGACCGGTACGCCGGTGAAGGTGCGCCGGGCCGCCGAGTTCGCCCGCGCCCTGGGCGAGTTGGCGGTACGGCGGAGCGGCGGGCCGGAGGGGGTGGCCGGGGCGGCGGCCCGGGCCCGGGCCGAGGGCGTGCCGCTGTGGATGGCGCGGCGGTACGCGGAGGGGCCCGCCGGGCCGGTCGCCGTCGCCGTGGACCGGCGCCTGGTGCGCGTGGACGTGTTCGGCGCGCACGCCCCCGTCGTACGGCTCCGGGCGCCCCACGGCTTCCGCGCCGACTCCCCCGACGCGTCCAAGGGCCTGCGCCTGACCGTCGGCGACACCCCGGCGAGGCTCGTCCTCACGAAGAAGCTGCGCAGGTCGAAGAGCTCGGTGGAGGCGTGGCTGCCGGGGCAGCACTGGGTGCTGCGGCGGGAGAGCTCGGGGAGTTCCTGGCTGCTGCGCGGCGAGCGGCGCGTCGCCCTGCTGACCCGGCTCCCGTCCCGGCCGGTGCTCGAACCGGGGACGGTCCTGCTGCCGCTCGGCCCGGTGCGGTACGAGACCTCCGACCCGCTGGACGCCGCCATGGCGCACGCCTTCGCCACCGCCTTCGGCCTCGGGGACACCACGGGCTCGGCCCGCTTCCGGTCGCAGCGGGTGCCGGCGGGCGGGGGCGAGCCGATCGCCGTGGACGAGTGGTGGGGCCGCCCCTGGTTCAGCAACCTCGGCGGCGGGGGCGAGGACAACGAGCCCGGCGGCAACGACGGCTGGGGCTCGGACGGCGGCGACGGCGGCAGCGGGGGCTCCGGCGGAGGCGACGGCGGAGGCGGTGGTGACGGCGGGGGCGGTGGCGGCGGCGGCGACTAGGGCCTGTCCGGCCTTGGCCCGCCGGGCGGTCCCGGGTCTCTCTTTCGGCCCAGTGCGGCCGGTTCTGTGGTGCGCGCCGTCCGGGGCCGGGCGCCGGGTCCGGACGGCGGCGGGCCGGTGCGGGCCGGGGCCGGAGCGGGTCCGGTCGACTGGCGGGCGGGGCCCGCGGAGAGATGATGGAGGTCCGGCCTCGTGCAGCAGGGGGCCCGTGTGACATGGAGGAGACCCTCGGGGCGAGCCCGCGGGGGCGCCGTGCCGTGTGAGGGAGGCAGAGCACGAGGTGGACGACGAGATCCCGCCCTTCGCACCGGAGTACCGGGGGCTGCCCTTCGCCGGTGAGGCCGCGGGGGCGCTGCTCGACGCCGAGGGCCGGATCATCGGGTGGACGCGCGCGGCGGAGGAGCTGCTCTCCCTGCCCGCCGACCGGGCCTGCGGACGGTACATCGGGGACCTGCTCAAGGATCCGGACACCCGGCGCGTACCGCCGTCCGACCAGTGGCCGGAGGCCTGGTCCGGGGTGTCCGTGGTGCGCACGGGCACCGGCGGGGAGCTGAGGGTCGACTTCCAGGTCCTGCCGCTCACGGACGCCGGCGCGTGCGCCGGGGCGCCCCGGTACTTCGTCCTCGCGGCCCCGGAGGGGACGGCGGCCCGGTGGCGGCAGGACCAGGCGTTCACCACGGAGCTGTTCCTCCAGGACCGGCTCGGCCTGGCCGTCTTCGACCTGGACCTGCGGCTGGTCAGGACCAACACCCACCTCCTCCCGTACACCGGGCTCGCGCCGGACCTGCGCGGCCTGCGCCTGATGGACTTCCTGTACGCCGAGGACGCCGCGTCCATCGAGCGGCAGCTGCGCGAGGTGCTGCGGACGGGACTGCCGCTGGTGCGGGCGGAGGAGACGGTCCGCACCCTCCAGGAGCCCGGGAGCGGGGCGGTGATGACCATCTCGGCGTTCCGGTTGCAGGCGCCCGACGGGCAGGTGTTCGGGGTGACCGCGCTGTTCACGGACGTCACCGAGCTGCGCCGGACCAGTGAGCGCCTGTCCGTGCTGCACCGCGTGACCGCGGCCGTCGGCGGCTCCCTCTCGGTGGTCGGCACCGCCGAGGACCTGGCGGCGGCGCTCGTGCCGGCGGTGGGCGACCTGGCCGTGGTGGAGATCGCGGAGGAGGTGTTCACCGGCGAGGAGCCGACTCCCGGCCCGGACGGCAGCATGCCGCTGCGCCGGACCGCCGTGTCCGGGCACAGGACGGCGGAGCCCCCGCTCGACCACGTCGTCCTGGCCAGGCCCGACGCCCCCGCGCAGCCGGCCGACCCGCTCACCTCGATGACCGTCGCGCTGCGCGCCCGAGGCAGCGTCCTCGGGCGCATGACCGTCCACCGGGACGCCGGGAAACCGCCGTACGAGGCGGCCGACCTGCATCTGCTGCACGAGATCGCCGGCCATGCCGCGCTCGCCCTGGACAACGCCCGCCGCTACACCCGCGAGCACCGCGCCTCGGTGGGGCTCCAGCGCAGTCTGCTGCCGCCCTCGGAGGCCGAGAACGTCGCCGTGACCACCGCCGGGGTCTATCTGCCGGCCGACACCGGGACCGGCGTCGGCGGCGACTGGTTCGACGTCATCCCGCTCTCGTCCGCCCGGGTCGCGCTGGTCGCCGGCGACGTCGTCGGTCACGGCCTGGCGGCCACGGCGATGATGGGGCGCCTGCGGACCGCGGTCCGCACCCTCGCCGACCTCGACCTGGAGCCGGACGAGCTGCTCGTGCACCTGGACGACCTGGTCTCCCAGCTGGGCGTGGAGACCGACGGGAGCGACGAGCCCGACGACGCGACGGGGCCCGCCCGGCCCCGGACCGATCCGATCGGCGCGACCTGCCTGTACGCGATCTACGACCCGGTGTCCCGGCGGTTCGTCATGGCCTCCGCCGGGCATCCGCCGCCGGCCGTGGCGGCCCCGGACGGAACCGTCTCCTTCGTCCCGCTGAACCCCGGGCCGCCCCTGGGGGTGAGCGGACTGCCGTTCGAGATCGCCGAGGTCGACGTGGAGCCGGGGAGCATCCTCGCCCTCTACACCGACGGCCTGATCGAGAGCCGGGAGCGCGACGTCGACGAGGGCATGGCCGAACTCGCCCGCCGCCTCGCGGAGCCGGGCGTCTTCGACACGCCGCTGCGCAGGCTCGGCCGCGAGATCGTCGCCGGGCGTCCCGCCGACCACCTCACCGACGACATCACCCTGCTGCTCGCCCGTACCCGCGCGGTGCCGTCGTACGACCACGTCGTCTGGCCGGTGGCCGCCGATCCGGCCGCGGTGGCCGAGGTGCGCGGGGCCGCGGCCCGGCAGCTGGACGACTGGGGGCTCGCGGAGCTGGCCTTCACCACCGAACTCGTCCTGAGCGAGCTGGTCACCAACGCCATCCGGTACGCCGGCGGGCCGGTCGAGGTGCGGCTCATCCGGGCGGGGCGCCTGGTCTGCGAGGTGTCCGACCCGAGCGCCACCCAGCCCCGCATGCGCCGCGCCCTGCTCACCGACGAGGGCGGCCGGGGCCTGTACCTGGTCGCCCAGCTCACCACCCGGTGGGGCTGCCGCTACACACGGCACGGCAAGACGATCTGGGCGGAGCAGGAGATCCCGGACGGGGCGGACGCGGCGCGGTAACGGTGGCGGTGGGGTGCGGGGGCCCGCCCGGTCAGGGCCGGCGCCGGCGCGGCGGCAGGGTCCGTCCCCGGCGCGGCGGGTCCGGGACGGGGACCTCCGTGGCGCCGTCGTGGACGGCCCGTTCGGCCGTTTCGGCGTCGACCCCCGCGAAGACCAGGACGTCCTGGGCGACGAGGCGTACGTTCTCCCACACGGTGACCGTGGGGGCGGGTCCGGCGTCCGGGGCGTCCCGGACGGCGTCGAGGACCCGGCGGGTCGCGTGCCGGCGGACCGCGCGGCTGCCGGGCGCCGCCGCGAGGGCGTCCAGGACCCCGGACAGGGCCCGCAGCGTGGGGGCGAACTCCTGGCGGCGCCGGGTGTCCAGGGCGAGGGCGCGGCGGACGAGGGTGAAGCAGCTGTTCCCGAGCAGGTCCAGTTGCAGCGCGGTGGCCGTCTCGCGGGTGAGGGGTTCCCTGCCGCCGCGCCGGTGGAGGGTGCGACCGGCGACGGCGATGCTGTCGGCGCGCGCCCGGCCCAGGTCGTCGAGGAGCGCGTAGACCGTGCGCACCTCGTCCCAGGTGCGGAGGGTCCGTTCGTCGTCCCCGGCGTCCATCTCGCGCGCCGTGAGGGCGAGGGCGCGCGCGAGGCCGGACAGGGTGGTGGACTCGGCCTTCCTGAGCAGGGCGAGGGGATGTACGGGGAAGAGGAGCTGGCTGAAGACGAGGGCGACGGCGCCGCCGACGAGCGCGTCCAGGACGCGGTCGACACCGGCCTGCTGTCCGGCGGCGACGCAGATGACCGCGCCGACGGCGGCCTGGGCCATGGTGATGCGTTCGCCGTCGAGGAGGAGCGCGACGAGGAGCGCGCACAGCACGGCCGCGCCGACGGCGACGGTGCCGTGGCCGAGGAGGGCGAAGGCGAGCTGTCCGACGACGACGCCGGTGATGACGCCGACCAGGACCCGTACGGTGTTGGTGCCGCGTCCGCCCAGGGGGGTGTTGAGGGCCACGAGGGTGGCGATCGGGGCGAACAGGGGGACGTGGTGGTCGATGAGGTCGTCCGCGATCCACCAGGACAGGGCGGCGGCCACGGCCTGCTGGAGCACCGGCCACAGGTTGTCCCCGACGCGCCTGCGTGCCTCGGCCATCGTCCCCTTTCCGTCCGTCTCCCGTCGGCTTCCCCCGCGGGGCGCCGGTCCGTCAGTCGACGTCCTCGAAGAGGCGCCGCCCCGGCTGGTGCCAGTGCTCCAGGTCGGGGAGCCGGTCGGCCGCTTCGGGGCCCCAGGTGCCGGGGGCGTACGGCAGGGGCGGTTCGGCGGGGTCGAGGACGGGCCCGACGATCCGCCAGCACTCCAGGATCGTGGGGAAGAAGGCGAAGGTCTCGGGGTTGCCGACGACGGCACCCCGGAGGATGTTCTCGTACGGCAGCTCCTGCCGCCCGAGGACCTTCGCGAAGTCGACGCCGATGGGCACGGTCACCGGCTGCTCCACGCCCTCCTCGGGCTTGCGGAGCATCAGGTCGGCCCGGATGCCGGTGTCGCCGTCGATGCGGAAGCGGATGAGGTTGGGCGGGGTCTCCGAGGCGTCGCCGCCGAAGAGTTCGAGGGGCGGCGTGCGGAGCTGGACGATCACCTCGGTGGCGGTGACGGCCAGCGCCTTGCCGCTGCGCAGGTAGAAGGGGACGCCGGACCAGCGCCAGTTGTCGATGAACAGGCGGGTGGCGAAGTACGTCTCGGTGGTGGAGTCCGGCTTGACGCCCTTGACGTCGAGGTAGCCCTCGTACTGGCCGCGGACGGTGGCGGCGGGCTCCATGGTGCGGGTGGCGTGCAGCACCCGCCACTTCTCCAGTCCCTGGGCACGGGCGTTGGAGACGCTGGGCGGGTCCATCGCGAGGAAGGCGAGGACCTGGAGCAGGTGGTTCTGGACGACGTCGCGCAGACAGCCGACGGCGTCGTAGAAGGAGCCGCGGTCGGCGACGTCGAAGTCCTCGGCGAGGGTGATCTGGACGTTGTCGACGTAGGAGCGGTGCCAGATGGGGGCGAGGAGGGTGTTGGCGAAGCGGGCGACCATCAGGCTCTCCACGGCGGCGTTGCCGAGGAAGTGGTCGACGCGCAGCAGGTGGTGGTCGTCGAAGCAGGTGCTCAGTTCCTCCTGGAGCCTCCGCGCGGATTCCAGGTCGTGGCCGAACGGCTTCTCGACCACCAGGCGGGCGTGGCGGTTCAGGCCGGCGTCGGCGAGGGCGCGGGCGACGGTGGTGAACAGGGAGGGCGGGATCGCCAGGTAGTGGGTGACGAAGCCGTGTCCGGCGACGGCCTCGCGGAGCCGTTCGAAGGTGGCCTTGTCGGTGAAGTCGCCGGTGACGATGGACAGGTTCGCCGCGAGCCGGGCGAAGACCTCCTCGTCGAGGTCGGGGACGGCGGCGGCGACCGCCTCCCGGGCGTGGCGGCGGAGCGCCTCGTCGTCCCAGTCGCCGGCGGCCACGCCGATGACGGGGACGGTGAGCCGGTCGTCCTCGGTGAGCCGGTAGAGGGCGGGCAGCAGCATCTTCTTGGCGAGGTCGCCGGTGATGCCGAAGAGGACGAGGGCGTCGGCCGTCTCGAGGTCGTCGGGACCGAGGAGGGTGTCGCTCATCGCGAGCGTCCTTTCTGCGGGGATGCCGTCCCCCGGGGGTCGCCGGGGCGGTCCGGGCGGTCCGGGCGGTCCGGTCCGTGCGGGAAGCGGGCGTCGAGGGCCTCTTCGATCTGCTCGGGGTCGCGGCCGCGGGTCTCGGGCAGGTAGCGGCTGACGAAGAGGAACGCGAAGAGGCAGATCCCCGCGAAGATCCAGAAGGTCTCGCCCTGGCCGATGAGGTGGGCCAGGGGCAGGAAGGCGAGGCTGACGACGAAGTTGGAGACCCAGTTGACGGCGGTGGAGAGGCTCGATCCCTCGGCCCGGACGGAGGGCGGGAAGATCTCCCCGATCAGGGTCCAGAAGACGGGTCCGAGGCCGCCCGCGAAGGCGGCGATGTAGACCACCATGAAGACCAGGGTCAGTTCCGAGTTCATGTCCACGACGAACGCCAGGCCCAGCATGAAGATCGAGACCGTCATCAGGGCGAGCGAGGCGAGGACCATGGGCCGCCGGCCCACCCGGTCCACCAGCTTGATCGCCACCAGCGTCATGACCAGGTTGATCAGGCCGATGAAGACGGAGTAGAGGATGGCGTTCGAGGCGTCGAGTCCGGTCTGCTGGATGATGGTCGGCGCGTAGTAGATGATCGTGTTGATGCCGGCGAACTGCTGGACGGCGGCGAGGGTGAGTCCGACGATCAGGGCGGGCCGCACGTCGGGGGCGAGCAGCCGCCGGGTTCCCTTTCCGCCCGCCGCCTCGTTGCGCCTCTGCTTCTCGCGGTCCTCGGCCGTGCGCTGCCGGGCGCGCCGTACTAGTTCGTCGGCCGTCGGCCCGTCGGTCAGTTCGGCGATCCCCCGGCGTGCCACGTCCTCCTGGCCGTGGGCGATCAGCCACTGCGGCGACTCGGGCAGCAGCCACAGCGTGGCGGCGATCATGAGGAGGGCGGGGATCGCGCCGACGGCGAACATGGCCCGCCACGCCTCGCTGCTCGCGAAGGCGAGGTTGACGAGGTACGCGACGAGGATGCCGACCGTGATCATGAGCTGGTTCATGGTGAGCAGCCGGCCGCGGATCCTCGTCGGCGAGATCTCCGAGAGGTAGACCGGCACCGTGGCGGAGGCGGCGCCGACGGAGAGGCCGAGGACGATCCGGCCCGCCATGAGCGTCAGGTAGCCGTTCGCCAGGGCGGCGATCGCGGTGCCGAGCACGAACACGACGCCGATGAGGCGCAGGGCCCTGCGCCTGCCGAGCCGGTCGGCGAGGCGGCCCGCCGAGGTGGCGCCGACGACGGCGCCGATGAGCAGGACGCTGACCACGCTGCCCTGTTCGAAGGCGTTGAGGTCGAAGTCCTCCTTGATGTAAAGGAGCGCGCCGGAGACGACACCGGTGTCGAAGCCGAACAGGAAGCCGCCCAGCGCGATCGCGGCCGCCCAGAGGGTGATCCTCCGGATTCCCTCCGGCGCGACCTCGGTGAGCGGACCGTGGGTCCCCGGCTCCCTGGAGAATCCCTGAACCATGCGACGCCCTCGTCTCCCGGGCGCACGCCTTCTCGACGCTCGTCTCCTCGGTGGCCTTTGCGATCATCGTCACGGCACGGCGGCGGTGACGACATCTGTGCGGGCAATCGGGTGAGGGGGGTCGTGCGACGCGGGTCCGCGGCCTCGGGCGTGCTCCGCGGGGCGGATCAGGGGCCTGTACCGGCCCCGATCCGCCGGACGCCCCTAGCCGATGGCGGGGACCTGGGTGACGAGGCCGAAGGCGTTGTGGACGATCCGGACGCGGTTCTCGTTGTAGTCCATGGTGACCAGCGCGCCCTCGGGGACGTGCTGGATCTCCAGGTCCGGCCGGTCCCGCAGGATCACCTTCTCGGCCCAGGCCTTCGGCAGTCCGAGGGTCTCGGGCCACTGGGTCCTCGTCCCCGCGTGGTCCGTCGCGGGGGCGCCGGGCAGGGCGGCCGCGTCGAGGACGGCGGGGACCGCGGTGGCGGCGGCGTCGGCGGTCTCCGGGGCCGCGGTGGCGGCCGGAGCGATCAGGGCGGTGGCGGAGGCGGCCGCGAGGGCGGCCAGGAGCATCTTCTTCACGTCAGGCAGAACGATTCGCCGCTCCGGCGGTCACCGCGGACGGGTTATCGGTCACCGGTACGGCCCACGCGGCGGGCAGGGCGAGGGCGACGAGCACCGCGGAGACCACCACGGCCGCCGGGGCGCCCAGCACCTCGGCCGTGCCTCCGGCGAGGGCCGGGCCGGCCAGTCCGGCCGCACCGAACGTCATGGCGTCGAGCGCGTTCGCCCGGGCCAGGCGGTCGCCTCGTACGACGGCGGGGAGTTGGGCCGTCCAGCCGCCCGACAGGGCCGGCCCGAGCAGCCCCGCCAGTACGGCGAGAGCGAGGGTGAGCACGAGCGGCAGCCGGCCGAGGCCCACGAGGACCGCCGTCAGGCCCGCCGCGTACAGGGCGAGGGCCGCCGCGAGGAGGCGGCCGGGCCGTTCCGCCCGGTCGAGGAGCGTCCCGAGCACCGGGCCGCCCAGGACGGAGGAGACCGTGACGCCCGCGAGCAGCAGCGATGCGTCGGCGGCCGATCCGGTCAGCGCGAACCCGGCCAGCATCAGGGCCGGTCCCGACATCTCGTCCCCGGTACGGGCCACCGCCGCTCCGGTGAGGTGGACGGGAAAGGAGTAACGCCTCTTCATCTGCGGGACGTTACGGAGGTAACTCAAAACCCGGCAAGGTGCGTTACATTCTCCCGGTGTCCTCTCCCGTCGACGACCGGTCCGCCCGGCACTCCGTACAGACCACCGCGCGACGGACCGTCGACCTGGTCAACGCGCTCTCCGGCGACTCCCCCGACCCCGCCGGGGTCGCCGCGGTGCTCCGCGCGTACGGCGAGGCGGAGCCCCTCGACCTCACCACCCATGATGTCGCCGGGATGCGCGCGGCCGCCGCGCTGCTGCGGGAGGTCTTCGCCGCCGGGCACGTCGACGGGGCCGCCGCCGTCCTCAACCGCCTCCTGCGGGAGCACACCGGACCGCTGCGGCTCTCCTCCCACGGCGGCGCCTCCCCCTGGCACCCCCACCTGGACTCCGGCGACGACGCGCCCTGGGACGAGTGGCTGCTCGCCTCGTCGTGCATGGCCCTGACCGTCCTCCTCTGGGACCGTCGACGCCCGCCGGGCGGGATCTGCGCCTCGTCCGGCTGCCGGAACGTCTTCCTCGCCCAGGGCGCCGGGCAGGAGCGCCGCTACTGCTCCCGCCGGTGCGCCACCCGTGAGCGGGTCGCGGCTCACCGGCGCTCGCGCGCCGCCGGACGGGAGGGCGGGGCTCCGCGCTGAGCCCTCGCCCGGCGCCGGGCGGCGCCCGTGCGCCGGTGCCGGTGGGTCAGGTCCGCTCCCGGGCGCGGTACCGGAGGATCCCCTTCGCCGTGAGGGCCGCGCCCACGCACGCCACGCCGGCCAGCGTGACCGCGAAGTCGCCGAAGGTGAAGCCGGCGAGGGCCGTCACGCCGCCGACCGCGTCGAGGAGGTCCAGCCCGGCCCCGGTGCGCCGTTCCGGCGCGGGGTCGCGCAGCCGGCGCAGGACGGGAACGAGGGCGGCGAGTTGCAGGACCACCAGGGCCACGAAGACCCAGCGGAACGCGAGGGGGATGTCCACGCGCCGCAATGTACGCCCGGACCGATCACCCCGGATGGACGGCGGGTGGATTCGGCCCCAACTCTCGGTCGAGTGGGGCGGTTTCACCCGGTATCGCCGCCCAGCTCGCTCCTGACGACCTCGCCCACCAGGCCGCGCAGCCAGGCGTGGGCGGGGTCGGCCTCGTACCGGGGGTGCCAGGCGAGGGAGAGGCGGAGGGACGGCAGGTCGAGGGGGATCGGGAAGGTGGCCAGGCCGAAGCGGCGGGCCGTGGCCGAGTGGACGCGTTCCCCGAGGATGCCGACGAAGTCGGTGTCGAGCAGGGCGAGGAGGGCCGAGGCGAAGGTCGGGTAGACGGCCACGACCCTGCGCTCCAGGCCGTGTTCGGCCAGGGCCGTGTCGATCGGGCCGGTGAACCGGCCCCGGCGCGAGTGGTTGAGGTGGTCGGCGGCGGCGAACCCGGCGAGGGTGACCCCGCCGTCCAGGAGGGGGTGCCCGGTTCGGACGACGCCCACGAAGCGGTCCTCCAGGAGCGGTTCGATGCGGGTCTCGGGGCCGGTTCCGGCGACGTCGCCGAGTTCCAGGTCGGCCAGGTCCTCACGGAGGAACTGCACGTCCTGCGGGCCTTCGCCCAGGAACCTCAGGGAGACGCCCGGGGCCTCGGCCCGCATCCGGGTGAGGAGCGGCGCGCCGAGGCGGACGACCAGGGACTCGTCGGCCTGGACGGTGAAGGTCCGTTCGAGGCGGGCCGGGTCGGTCTCGCCGGCCGGCGCGAAGACGGCGCGGGCCCGTACGACCAGTTCGTGGACCTCGGCCCGTACGGCCAGGGCGCGCGGGGTGGGGACCATGGTCCGCCCGGACCGGACCAGTACGGGGTCTCCCAGGGCGCGCCGAATACGGCCGAGGGTACGGCTCATCGCGGGCGACGACAGGTCGAGCCGGTCGGCGGCGCCGCCGACGCTGCCCTCTTCGAGGAGGGCGTCCAGGGCGACCAGCAGGTTCAGATCGAGATTCGAATTCACGTTCAGTTGCATGGCGTGCACTTATCTCTTCGCAAAGTTGCATTTGAAGGCAAGTCCGTTGCGACCCTACCGTGGCAGTGCGGTCGGCCGACCCCCTCTCTCCCCGGTTCTCCTTCCGGTCCTCCTCCGGGCTCCTCGAACTCCGGGCCCCTCCTCCGGGCTCCTAGAACTCCGGGCCCCTCGAACGAAAGATCCTTCCCATGACCCTGGATGACGTGCGTTCCGCGCCGCGTCCCGTCGGCCGCCGGGCCGTGTACGCCGTGATGGCGGCGTGCTCCGTGCTGGTGGTGTCGCTGGTGGCCGCGGTCAACCTCGCGATCCCGAAGCTGGCGGCGAGCGGACTCGCGCCCTCCCCCGGCCAGTTGCTGTGGATCGTCGACACCTACGTGCTGGTCTTCGGCTGCCTGCTGATCCCGGCGGGCGCGCTCGGCGACCGGTACGGCCGCAAGGGCGCGCTGCTTGCCGGCCTCGGCCTGGTGGCGGCCGGCGCCCTGGTCTCGGCGGCGGCCCCCGGCGTCGCCGTCCTGATCGCCGGCCGGGCCGTCACCGGCGTCGGGGCGGCCCTGGTCATGCCGGCCACCCTGTCGCTGATGCTGGAGGTGACCGAACCGGCCGGACGGCCGCAGGCGGTCGCCGTCTGGACGGCCGCGACCGGCGTCGCCGGCGTCGCCGGGAACGTCGGCGGGGGCCTGGCCCTGCAGTACCTGCCGTGGCAGGGCCTGTTCCTGTCGGTCGCGCCGCTCGCCGCCGTCCTCGGCCTGCTCGCGGCCCGTTGCGCGCCGCGCGGCGAACGGCGGCCCGCGAACCTGGACCTGCCCGGCTCGGCGCTGCTCGTCACGGGCGTCGGAGCCCTGCTGTACGGGATCATCGAGGGGCCCTCGTCCGGCTGGGCATCCGTGCGGGTGATCGGCGGGCTGCTGCTTTCGGCCGGTCTCCTCGCGCTGTTCGTGGTGCGCTCGCTCCGCGCGGACCGTCCGCTGCTCGACCCGCGCGTCTTCCGGATCCGCAGGCTGCGGGCCGGTTCCCTCGGCGTCGGGGTCGCGTTCTTCGGCCTGTTCTCCCTGTTCTACGTCAACGCCCAGTACCTCCAGTACGCCAAGGGGTACTCGCCGCTGGTCGCCGGGTGCGCGATCGCTCCCCTCGCGGTCGGCATGGCGGTCGCCTCGCGCCACAGCATCCGGCTGGCCGCCCGCTTCGGCGACGGCGTCGTCACCGCCGGCCTGGCGGGCATCGTCGGCGGGCTCGTCCTGACGTCCTTCGCCACCGCCGCCACCCCGTACCCCGTCTACGCCCTCTTCCTCCTGGTCCTCTCCCTGGGCATGGGCCTGTGCGTGCCGGTCCTCTCGGCCGCCGTCATGGGCTCCCTCCCGCAGTCCCGGGCGGGTCTCGGGTCGGGCCTGAACGGCGCGACCCGCGAGATCGGCAGCGCGCTGGGCGTCGCCGTCATGGGGACGTCCCTCTCCTCGCACGGCTCGGAGGTCTTCTCCAGCGCGATGGCCTTCGGCTTCCGGGTGGTCGCGGGCCTCGTCCTGGCCGCGTCCCTCGTCGCCCTGGCGTGGTGGCGCGGCGGCGACGGGACGCCGACGACCCCGGCGGGGTGAGCCCGGGTCGTCGGCGCCGGTCCGGCGGCATGTTTGGGGGACCGGACGGCGGTCAGGCGTAATCGACGAACCTGCCCGACTCATCGACTGGGGAGCACATGGAGAGCGTTCTTCGGCTGGCGGCCTCCGTCGGCGGCTCGGCCCTCGTGGCGTTCGTCGTGGTCCGAACGGCGGACCTGCTGGCCCGTCACGCGGACGCGCGCCACCACGAGACACCTCTGTGGGGGCTGCTGCGCCGCTGCCGCACGCCGCTGTTCGTCGTCCTGCTGACCGCCCTGCTCCGCTGGACCTATCCGGCCTCGGCCTTCTCCGCCCTGGAGGAGCACGCCGACCTGGTGGGCCACGTGCTGCTGCTGTGCCTGATAGGCGGCGGCGCCTGGCTGACGATCCGGGCGGCCTCGGCCGTCGTCGAGTCCTCGTACGCGCGGTACGCGGGGCGGGCGCGCGACGCGGCGCGGCTGCGCCGGGTCCGTACCCAGGTCACGCTGATCATGCGGGTGCTGTCGGTCGCGGTCGGCGTGCTCGCCGCCGCCGCCGCCCTCGTCACCTTCCCCTCCTTCCGCACCCTCGGCACGTCCCTGCTCGCCTCGGCCGGGATCATCGGCATCGTGGCCGGCGTGGCGGCGCAGTCGACGCTCGGCAACCTCTTCGCCGGCTTCCAGATCGCCTTCGGCGACATGGTCCGCATCGGGGACACGGTCGTCGTCGACGGCGAGTGGGGCCTCGTGGAGGAGGTGACGCTGACCTTCCTGACGGTCAGGACCTGGGACGAGCGCCGGGTGACGCTGCCCGTCTCGTACTTCACCTCGCGGCCGTTCGAGAACTGGTCCCGGGGCGGCGCCCAGATGACGGGGTCGGTCTTCGTCCACTGCGACCACTCCACGCCCGTCGCGCTGATGCGGGCACACCTGCGCGAGTTCCTCGCCGGCTGCCCGACCTGGGACGGGCGGGGCTGGGACCTCGCCGTCACCGACACGTCGCCGACCTCCATCACGGTCCGCGCGATCGTGACCGCCAAGGACGCCGACGACCTGTGGACGACCCGCTGCGCCGTACGGGAGGAACTGGTGCGCTGGCTCGCGCGGGAGCATCCCGGTGCCCTGCCCCGGGTCGTCACCGCCTCCGCGCCGGGCGAGTCCGGCAAGGCGGCCTGACCCCGTACGTCCGGACGGAGCGCCGGGCGGCGCCGGAGGAGGGCGGGGGCGGCACCCTCGTGCGGTCCGTGGAGACCGGACAGTGCACCATGGGGCCGTCCCTTCCCGTGCGCCTCCGGAGAATCCCGATGCTCTCGCTGATCCTCGTCGTCCTCGCTGTCGTCGCCGTCTTCGGCTCGTTCGTCCTGTGCGTCGTGACCGTCGCGCGGATGCGGGAGCTGCCGGCGTGGCGGCGCTTCCTCCCCCTGGCGCTCCTCCTGGTCGCACTGTCCGCGAGCCTCCTGCGCGCCGCCGACGTCCGCTGGGTCGCCGAGGCGATCGCCTTCCCCCTGAACCTGGCGGTCATCCTCCTCTCCACGTACGAGATCCGCGCCAGGCGGCTCCGGAACCGTCGGGAGGCGGCCGGAGCCGCCTAGGGCCCGTCCTGCGGATCAGGCTCTAGAAGCGGAGGTGTCCCACGGCCATGAGCAGGGCGGCGACGGCGACGTTGACCAGGGCCGTGGCGAGGAGGTGTCCGCGCGGCGCCCCGGGGCCGGGCGGTGGGGCGAGGGCGCCGGCCGTCCTGGTCTGGCGCCACACGAAGGCCGCGAGCAGGGCGCCGGCGACCGGGACCAGGAGGGCGTGGCCCTCGAAGTACGGGACGGCCCCGCCGATTCCGATGATCCCGGCGGCGCCGAGCAGCACCCCGGGCCCGTCGAGGCGGAGGCCTGCGCGGCCCGGGCGGTCGTGCACCAGGGCCGCCGCTCCGGCCGTGGCGGCCACGGCAAGGAGGGCGGCGGCGAACAGGCACCAGCGCCAGTTCGGACCGACCGGGAACAGCCAGAACGCCAGCAGGCCGAGCGCCGGGCCGCCGCCCGCGATCGCGGTGTGGATCCCGAACGCCCTGCGGCGTTCCCCCGGGTCGGTGAACGACGTGGACAACAGGGCCGGTACGGACGACGAGATCAGCGCGGCGAAGGCGCCCTGGAGGGCACGGCCCGTGATCCACGCGGTGGAAGAGGGGGCCGCGCCGCCGAGGGCGGCGGCCACCGCGAACCCCGCCAGGCCGATGACCAGCATCCTCTTGCGGCCCACGAGGTCCGCGACGCGGGTGCCGAACAACAGCACCCCGGCGAAGGCCAGCACATAGGAGACGGGCATCACGTCCAGGTAGACGGTGGACGTCACCTTCACGCCGCCGGTGGCGAGCCCCAGGTCATGGCCGGCACCCCACCACAGCATCGCCCGGTTGGAGAACGCCGCGTCGACCAGGACGAGCGTCTGGGCCAGTGCGAGCGTCATCAGGCCCCACCAGCGCCGGGGAAGGGGGGCCGCCGGGGCCGCCGCCGGGGATGCGGGTGCGCTCCAGGATCCGGGCGACGGGTCCACGGGCGCGCCGAATCCGGGGGGCGAGGCGGAGGCGGACCGCGCGGGGACCGTCGGGACGTACGCGGGCGGCGGAGGCGTCGTCCCTGCGGACCCGGGGCGGGGGGCCGGCCGTACGGCGGGGGCATCGGCTCCGGCGGGGGCGTAGTCCAGCAGGTGGGCGGCGCGGCGGCCGAGCTGGGCGAGGACCGGCCCCGGCAGCCACTCGCCGTCCTGGCCGGCCGCCGTGCGCGCGGCCACCTCGCGGGGAGTCGGCCGCCGGGCCGGATCCTTGTGCAGGCAGGCCCGTACGAGGTCGACGAGCGTGTCCGGTACACCGGTCAGGTCCGCCTCCTCCTCCGCGATCCGGAAAAGGTGGGCGTTGAGACCGCTGTCCGTGGCGCCGAAGAGGAGGCGTCCGGTGGCGGCGTAGACCAGGAGCGCGCCCAGGCAGAACACGTCGGAGGCCGGGGTGAGTTCGAGGCCGCGCACCTGTTCCGGCGACATGAAGCCGGGCGAGCCGATCAGCATGCCGGTGCGGGTGTGCAGGCTGTCCCCGGCCAGGCCGTCCATGGCCCGCGCGATGCCGAAGTCGATGACGCGCGGCCCGTCCACGGTGACCAGGACGTTGGACGGCTTGAGGTCGCGGTGGATCAGGCCGGCCTCGTGCACGGCCTGCAGGGCGAGGGCGAGGCGGTTGGCGAGGGTGCGGACCGACGCCTCGGGCAGCGGCCCGAAGTCCTCGGCCACGACGGTGGTCAGGTCGGGGCCCGGTATGTACCGGGTCGCCACCCACGGCACCTCGGCCTCGGTGTCGGCGTCCAGGACGTCGGCGGTCCAGGTGCCGCCCACCCGCCGGGCGGCGGCCACCTCGCGGGCGAACCGCCTGCGGAACTCGGCGTGCTGGGCATGTTCGGCCTGGACGACCTTGACCGCGACCGTGCGGCCCAGGTCGGAGCGGCCCAGGTAGACCAGGCCCATTCCGCCCGCGCCGAGGCGGGCGATCAGGCGGTACGGGCCGATGTGCGCGGGGTCCGCCCCCGTCAGTTGTTCCACGGCGGAGGTCAGCCCTTCGGGTTCCGGTCGTCCGGGCCGCGCCACGTGGCCGGGGCGGACGGGCGCGCCGAGAGGAGTTCGTCGTGGTCCATGCGGTGGTCCCCCTGGATGGATGCGGAGGTCCCAAGGTAGAGCAAGATCGAAGGCGGGGGCGGGTGTTGCCGGGGAGAGACCGGGCTCCCGGGTCCGCGGGCCCGCCCGCCGACCGCCCCGTCAACCGCCCTTCAGCGGTTCGTCAGCCGTACTTCAACCACTCTTCAACCGCACGTCAAGCGTTCGTCAGCCGTCCGTGACCACCGGGTACGGCACGTGGGTGCGCCGGCCGGGGTCGCCCGAGAGGCGGCCGCCGGCCGGGGACCCGGCGCGCTGGGCGCAGTCGCGCCGCTCGCCAGGGTGAGCATGGCGGACGTGGACCGTTTCTTCGCCCCGCTCGGCGTGCGCGAACTGCGGCTCGCCGGGCCCGTGCCGGGGAGCCCGGCGAACCGCGACTGCCTTCCGGGCTTCGCGGCGCCTCTGACGGCCAAGGACCTGAACCTCGCCGCCGACGCCCTGCGGGCCGGCGGCGTGGACACCCAACTTGGCCTGAAAGCAGCAGAGTTGTACACGTCCTCCGCGGAGGGGGACGGCGCCGGGCTGGACTTCTCGGCGATCGTACGGACGATCCGGGGGTCCGGGGCCGCCACGGAGCACACGACGAAGGACGGGACGAACCCATGACCTACGAGACCGTCCTGGTCGAGCGCAAGGACCGCGTCGCGCTCGTCACCCTCAACCGCCCGAAGCCCTCAACGCCCTCGACCTCCGGGTGACGGAGGAGGTCGTGGCGGCCGTCGAGGGGCTGGACCGGGACCCCGGCGCGGGCCGTGTCGTCCTGACGGGGTCGGAGCGGGCGTGCGCCGCGGGCGCCGACATCAAGGAGATGCGCCCGCGGAGCTACATGGACATGCACCCCTCCGACTGGTTCACGGCCTGGGGCCGGCTCGGGCGGGTCCGTACGCCCACGGTCGCGGCGGTCGCCGGGTACGCGCTGGGCGGCGGCTGCGAGCCGGCGACGCTCTGCGGCGTCCTGCCGGCCGCCGACACGGCGGTCTTCGGGCAGCCGGAGATCAAGCTCGGGGTGATCCCGGCATCGGCGGCTCCCAGCGGTCGACCCGGGCCGTCGGCAGGGCGAAGGCCATGGAGCTGTGCCTGACCGGCCGGACCATGGACGCCGTCGAGGCCGAGCGGGCCGGGCCGGTGTCGCGGATCGTGCCGGCGGACGAACTCCTCACCGAGGCGTGGAAGGTCGCCGGCACGGTGGCGGCGATGTCCAAGCCGGTCGCGATGATGGCGAAGGAGTCCGTGAACCGCTCCTTCGGGACCACGCTCGCCGAGGGCGTGCGCTTCGAACGGCGCCTGCTCCACGCGGTGTTCGCCACGGAGGACCAGGAGGGCATGTCCGCGTTCGTGGAGAAGCGGCCTCCGGGGTTCGTCCACGGCTGACGCGTGGCCGGCCGGGCGGGGGTCTCCCCCGCCCGGCCGGCCTTCCGCTCAGACCGCGTCGGTCGCGGGCGTCGCGCCGGGACGGGACCCTCGCCACGACGGAAGGTGGTGGAAGAACAGGTTGAGGACGACCGCGGTGAGCGTCCCCAGCATGATGCCGCTCTCGAAGAGGACTTGGAGCTGCCGGGTCGGCATGTGCTCGGCGAACTGGGGATACGCGGTGGGCAGGAAGCCGATGCCGAGGCTCGCGGCCACCAGGACCGTGTTCCGCGCGCCCGACAGGTCGGCCTTGACGAGGATCTGCATCCCCACGACGGCGATCGTCGAGAACAGGACGACGGTGGCGCCGCCCAGGACGGCCGGCGGCATCGCCGCGACCACCGCGCCCACCTTGGGGACCGTACCGAGGACCAGCATGATCACCCCGCCGGTCGCGACGACCCGGCGGGACGTCACCCCGGTCAGCCGCAGCAGCCCCACGTTCTGGCTGTAGACCGTGGTGGGGAAGGAGTTGAGCAGTCCGGACGCCACCGTGGCCAGACCGTCGGCGCGCAGCGCGCGGACGACGGACCGCTCGTCCACCTCGCGTCCGGCGATCTCCCCGACGGCGAAGAACTGGCCGATCGACTCGACCGCGATGATCACCATGACGAGGACGATCGCGAGGACCGCCATCACGTCGAAGCGGGGCGCTCCGTAGTGCAGCGGGGCCTGCATCCCGAACCAGGCGGCGTCGCCGACGCGGGAGAAGTCGGCCCGTCCGGCGAGCGCCGCGACCACCGTGCCCGCCGCCAGGCCGAGCAGGACGGCGACCGAGGCGACGAAGCCCTTCGCGAACCGGTACAGCACGACGACGACCACCAGCGTGACGGCGGCCAGACCGAGCTGGACGGGAGCCCCGAAGCCGGCCGCGCCCGGATCGCCGCCGCCCACCTGCCGGGCGGCCACCGCCATCAGGGTCACCCCGACGACGGTGACGATCGTGCCGGTGACCAGGGGCGGGAAGAAGCGCACCAGCCGGCCGAAGACCGGGGCCACCAGGAAGAGCACGAACCCGGCCGCGATCACCGCCCCGAACACCGTGGGCAGCCCGGCGCGCGCACCCCCCGCCGCCACGCCGACGGACACCAGGGACGGCACGGCCGCCGTCGACATGCCCTGCACCACCGGCAGCCGGATGCCGACGCCGGGCAGGCCCACGGTCTGCAACAGGGTCGCCACGCCGCAGGCGACCAGCGCGGTGTTCACGAGCGAGGCGGTGTCGGCTTCGGACAGCCCCATGCCCTGCGCCACCAGCAGCGGCATGACCACGGCGCCCGCGTAGAAGGCCAGCACGTGCTGCAGACCGAGCGCCACCAGCCGCCACCGGGCGGGCGCGGCGCCGGCGGGGGCCGGGCCTGCGGGACCGGCGACGCGCGGGGGACGCGGGGAGGCGGTCCCGTCCGGCGACTTCGCGCCGCCCGTAGTGGCACTCCCGGTCGGCGGCCGCGTCACGTCCCCCTCAGCGGCCCCACCCGGCGGCCGCGCCGCATCCGTCGTGGCGTTCTCGCCCGGTGCTCGTGTCACATCCGTCGTGGCGTTCTCGCCCGGCGCTCGTGTCACATCCGTCATGAGGTCCTCCCCAGTCGTCGCTCCCGGTGCCGCCACGGCACGGTCAGTGGGCCGAAGCCGGCCCGTTCCACCAGGCGGGCCGCCCGTTCGCGGGCCCGCGCGCCCAGTGCCTCCTCGTCGATGCCGGGGCAGTGGCCGTCCTCGTAGACGACCCTCCCGCCGACCAGCGTCATCACCACGTCGCCCGCCCGGGCCGCGTACACCAGCGCCGACACGGCCCGGTGCACGGGCTGCACCGCCGTGCCCGAGAGGTCCACGACCACCAGGTCCGCGAGGACCCCGGGGCGGACGGCGCCGGCGTCCCGGACGCCCGCGTACCGGGCCCCGTCGCGGGTGGCCGCCTCCAGGACGTCCTCGCAGCGCACCCCGGCCGGGTCGAGCGAGGCCAGCCGCTGCGCGAACAGCGTCTGCTTCATCACCTCGAACATGTCCTGCCGCCCGCCGGCGCTCGGGCCGTCCGTGCCCAGGGCCACGACCGCGCCCGCCTCCCGCAGCGGCAGCCAGGGCATCGTGCCGGAGGCCAGATAGGCGTTGGAGCAGGGGTTGTGGGCGACGCCGGCGCCCGCCGCGCCGACCGCGGCCGTCTCCTCCTCGTCCAGCCAGACGGCGTGGGCGAGCGTCGCCCGCGCGTCGAGCAGGCCCTCGCGCGCCAGCCAGGTCACCGGGCGGACGCCGTGGGCCTCCAGGTAGCTCAGCGGATCCCCGGCGCCCTCGCTGCAGTGGGTGTGCCAGCGGACCCCGTGCTCCCGGGCCAGGGCGACCGCGCCGCGCACCAGGTCCCGGTCGCCGTAGGAGAGGTTGAGCGGGGCCGGCCAGACCCGGACGCGCGCGTCGGGGCCGCGGGCCGCCATGCACTGCCGGGTCAGCTCCAGGTCCTCGGCGGTGCCGTGGCGGTACAGCGCGTCGGGCAGGCCGCGCGCGTCGGCGATCTTCGTACGGTCGCCGGTCATGCCCCGGGCGACCGCGCCGCGCAGCCCGACCTCCTCGATCGCGTCGGCCACGGCGAGGACGGTCTCGGGGTCGGTGGGCGCGTAGTGGTGGTCGACGACGGTGGTGATGCCGGCCCGGGCCGCCTCGACGGCGCCCAGGCGCACGGCGGTGAGGGCGTCCTCCGCGTCGAGGTGGACGGCGTAGGGCCACATGAAGTGGTTGAGCCAGGGCCGGATCGGCTCGCCGTCGCCGATGCCGCGGGCGAAGGACTGGAAGAGGTGGGTGTGGGCGTCGGTGAAGCCGGGCAGGATCGCGCGGCCCCGGCAGTCGACGGTGCGGCGGGGGCTCCAGCGGGCCTCGACCTCGCGGGCCGGGCCGACGTCGACGATCCGGTCGCCGTCGACGGCCACCGAGCCGGAGGTGTACACGGTCCGCTCGTCGTCGACGGTGACGACCTGGGCGCCGGACAGCAGCAGCGCGCAGGGGCGCGACGGGGGCCGAGAGCCGGCCAGGGAGTCGGGCAGGGGGTGGGGAGACTGTTCGGGCATGGGCGTGCCCCGCTTTCGATCCGGGGATGCCGGGACCGCCGCCGCGGCCCGCGCGTGACTGCGGGCGCGGCGGCCGGCCTCCGGGAGGAGAGACGAGGGGGGAAGGCGGGGTTCAGCCGCCGAAGTTGGCGGCGATGCGCTGCCGCAGGTAGTCCTCGGCGGTGATCGGCGCGTAACGCCCGTCCGGCGAGGTGATCACGGCGTCCCGGTCGGCCTGCGCGAAGTAGGCGATCGAGTAGCGCGGCCCCTGGTCGCCGTCGGGCGCGGGCGGGGCGACGCGGTGGAAGTTGGACAGGAGCCGGTCGCCGCTCCACCGCATCAGCATGTCGCCGATGTTGCAGGTCACGAGGTCGGATCGGGCGGGCACCGGGGTCCAGGCCCGGGTGTCGGCCTCGCCACCGGGGCAGACCTGCAGTCCGTCCTGTCCGTCCCGCTGGAACAGCAGGGTCAGGCAGTCGAAGTCGGTGTGCGCGCCGGCCCGCCAGGCGCCGTCGGACCGCCCGCGGGCCGCCTCGGGGACCGCGTAGTAGTGCAGCAGCCGCAGCGTGCTCTGGTGCAGCGGACCGGCCGGGTCGTGGCGCTCGGCGAAGAAGTCCCGCTCGAATCCGAGGCGTTCGGCGAAGCAGGACAGGACCCGCTGGGCGAGGGCGTGGCAGCGCGCCTCGAAGGACAGGAGCGTGTCGCGGAACCCGGGCAGCTCCTCCTCGCCGGGCCACAGGCCCGCCATGTGCGGGCGGGTGAGCTGGTACGACTCCTTCTCGTCCGGCGTACCGGTGGAGGGGCGCACCTGGCTGCGGTACTCCCAGCCCGCGTTGAGCCCCTTCTTCAGCGCGTGCCCGCGCTTGGTCTCCTCCGGCAGCGCGAAGTAGGCCTCGGCCGCCGCGAACGCGGCGTCGGTCTCGGCGCGGGTGAGTCCGTGTCCGGAGAGCTGGAAGAAGCCGGTCTCCGTGGCGGCCTGCCACAGCTCCTCGGTGATCGGGGCGCGCCGGTCCTCGAAGTCCGTCAGATCGACGACCTTGATCTCCCGGGCCGCCGTCGCGGTGCCCGTGGCGCGGCCCATGCGCCGCTCCCTGGCGAGCTCCGCCTCGGCGTTCGGGGTGCGCGGGTCGTGGTGCTGGGTGGTCAACGTGGTTCTCCCTGTTCGGGGCGCGTCCCGGACCGTGCCGGACGCGCGGGGGAACGAAGCGCGGTCACCGCCCCCGGCGCTTCCACCGGTCCGCTCGGCGGACCGGGCACGCTCGCGCACGGCCTTGCTGCCGACGCGTCGTGAACTGGCAGCCCCCGGCCCCCATCGGGGCCTCCGGGTGCTGCGCGATGCCGAGAAGTCTCCCGGCCCGGTGTTACGGGCCTGCTACGCCCGGTGTCACACGCGTAAATGGTCACGCGCGCAAGTGGTCGGCCGTGGAGAAGGCCTCCCGTGGAGAAGGTCACCCGGCCCCCGCTTCCGCGCCCGGGGCCGAGCGCGGATGCGGGCGCGGAAGCCGGGGCCGCCGGTTCAGCCGCCGGCCACGACCCGGGGGAGGTCCGCCAGGATCGCGGCCAGGTCCCCGGCGGGGACGCCTCCGCCCTGGGCGATCTCCGGGGAACCGCCGCCCCGGCCGCCGAGGAGCCGCTTGACGGTCGCGGAGGCGTTCCGGCCGGCCTCACGGGCCGGGGCGTTGACGGTGAGGACGAGTCCGCCCGAGGAGGTGGCGACGGCGACCAGGCCGGGGCGCCCGTGCGGGAGGCGGTCGCGGACCGCGAGGGCGAGGGCGCGGGCCTCGTCGGCGGCGCCGTCGACGGTCGCGGTGACGACGAGGGTGTCCCCCGCCTCGACGGCCCGTCCGGCGAGGTCGGCGGCGCGGCCCGCCGTGGCCCTGGCCTTGAGGCGGGCGTTCTCGCGGTCGGCGGCCTTGAGCCGGTCGAGGAGGCCGGCGATCTTCTCGGGCAGTTCGGTACGGGGCGCGTTCAGCTGCTCGGCGATCCGGCCCACGAGGTCGCGCTCGCGGGCGAGGTAGCCGAAGCCCTCGATGCCGACGGCGGCCTCCAGGCGGCGCATGCCGGCGCCGACGGAGGACTCGGCGGTGAGGGCGACCGTGCCGATCTGGGAGGCGTGGTCGACGTGGGTGCCGCCGCACAGCTCGCGGGACCAGGGGCCGCCGATCTCCACGACCCGGACCTTCTCCCCGTACGTCTCGTCGAAGAGGGCGAGCGCGCCGAGCTCCTTGGCCTCGGGCAGGGTCGTCCAGCGGACGGTGACGGGCAGGTCGCGGCGCAGGGCCCGGTTGGCGGCCTCCTCGACCTCGCTCCGGACGGCCGGGGAGAGGGCGCCGCGCCAGGGGAAGTCGAGGCGGAGGTGGCCGGGCCGGTTGTAGGAGCCGGACTGGAGGGCGGTGGGGCCGAGGACCTCGCGCAGGGCGGCGTGCAGGACGTGGGTGCCGGAGTGGGCCTGGCGGGCGCCGAGGCGCCATTCGGGGTCGACGGCGGCGTGCACGGTGTCGTCCACGGCCAGTTCGCCGGCCGTGATCCTGACCCGGTGGACGACGAGGCCGGGCAGGGGCCGCTGGACGTCCACGACCTCGGCCTCCACCGAGGCCCCGGAGAGCAGGCCCGCGTCGCTGTCCTGGCCGCCGGACTCGGCGTAGAAGGGGGTGCGGTCGAGGACGACGGTGACGAGGTCGCCGGTGCGGGCCACCGGGACGGGGCCCTCGGCGCCGAGGAGCGCGAGGACGCGGGACTCGGTGGTGAGGGTGTCCCACGCCCGCCAGTCGGTCGGGCCGTGGGCGTCCAGGACGGTGCGGAGGGCGGCGGTGTCCGCGGTGCCGCCGGACTTGCGGGCGCGGGCGTCCGCGCGGGCCCGCTCGCGCTGCTCGTTCATGAGGGCGGTGAAGCCCTCGCGGTCGACCTCGACGCCCTGCTCGGCGGCCATCTCCAGGGTGAGGTCGATGGGGAAGCCGTAGGTGTCGTGGAGGAGGAAGGCCTGTGCGCCGGGCAGCGAGCGGCCGCCGTCCGCCTTCACCCCGGCGACGGCGGTGTCCAGGACAGTGGTGCCCTGCTTGAGGGTGGCGCGGAAGGCGTCCTCCTCGCCGTACGCCTGGTCGGAGATCCGGGCGTAGGACGCGACGACCTCGGGGTAGCCGGGGGCCATGCAGTCGCGGGCGACGGGCAGCAGTTCGGGCAGGGCGGGGTCCTGGAAGCCGAGCTGGCGCATGGAGCGGACCGAGCGGCGCAGGATGCGGCGCAGGACGTAGCCGCGGCCCTCGTTGCCGGGGGCGGTGCCGTCGGCGAGGAGCATGAGGGCGGTGCGGACGTGATCGGCGACCACGCGGAGCCGTACGTCGGCCCGCTCGTCGTCGCCGTAGCGGACGCCGGCGAGGGTGGCGGCCCGGTCGAGGACGGGGCGGGTCTCGTCGATCTCGTAGAGGTTGTCGACGCCCTGGAGGAGGGTGGCCATCCGCTCCAGGCCCATGCCGGTGTCGATGTTGCGGCGGGGCAGTCCGCCGAGGATCGGGTAGCCGCTCTTGCCGGGGCCCTCGCCGCGCTCGTACTGCATGAAGACGAGGTTCCAGAACTCGGTGTACCGGTCCTCGTCGACGGCGGGGCCGCCCTCGCGGCCGAGGGCCGGGCCGCGGTCGTAGTACAGCTCGGAGCAGGGTCCGCAGGGGCCGGGGACGCCCATGGACCAGAAGTTGTCCTCGTCGCCGCGCGCCACGATCCGCTCGTCGGGCAGGCCGGCGACCTCGCGCCAGATGCCGCGGGCGTCGGTGTCGGAGTGGTGGACGGTGACCCAGATCTTCTCGGGGTCGAGCCCGTACCCGCCCTCGGCCCACGGCTTGGTGGACAGGTCCCAGGCGAAGGCGACGGCCTCCTCCTTGAAGTAGTCCCCGAAGGAGAAGTTGCCGTTCATCTGGAAGAAGGAGCCGTGCCGGGTGGTCTTCCCGACCTCCTCGATGTCCAGGGTCCGCACGCACTTCTGCACGCTCGTGGCCCGCTGCCACAGGGGGGCCGCCTCGCCGGTGAAGTACGGCTTGAAGGGGACCATGCCGGCGTTGACGAACAGCAGGGTGGGGTCGGGGGTGGGCAGCGGCGCGCTGGGCACGACGGTGTGTCCCCGGGCGGCGAAGTAGTCGAGGAAGCGCTGGCGGATGTCGGCGGTACGCAAGGTTCTCACTGCTTCCGGTGGAGGGAGACGGTCGGGTTCCGGTGGAGGGCGGCGGTCAGGCGGCCCGGGCGGAGGGGGCGGGAAGCGGGGTCAGGGAGGCGTACTCCAGGGGCGCGGAGGGGTCGATGGACACGTCCAGCGGGGCGGGCTCCGCTCCCGAGCGTACGAGGAGGTCGCCGACGGCGGCGATCATGGCGCCGTTGTCGGTGCACAGGGTCATCGGCGGGACGCGCAGCTCGACCCCGGCGGCGGCGCACCGCTGCTCGGTGAGGGTGCGGACCCGGGAGTTCGCGGCGACGCCGCCGACCACGATCAGCGTCTTGACGTCGTACGCCCGGCAGGCGGCGAGGGCCTTGCGGCTGAGGACGTCGGCGACGGCCTCCTGGAGGGCGGCGGCGCCGTCGGCGACGGGGACGCCGATCCCCCGGGCGCGGTGCTTCTCGACCCAGCGGGCGGCGGCGGTCTTCAGGCCGGAGAAGGAGAAGGCGTACGGGTCGTCCCCGCCGCGGGTCAGCGGCCGGGGGAAGTCGACCGCGCGCGGGTCGCCGTCCCGGGCGGCCCGGTCGACGGCGGGCCCGCCGGGGTAGGGCAGGCCGAGGATGCGGGCGACCTTGTCGAAGCACTCCCCCGCCGCGTCGTCCAGGGTGTCGCCCAGGTGCAGGATCGGCTCGCGGACGAGGTCCCGGACCAGGAGGAGGGAGGTGTGGCCGCCGGAGACGACGAGGACGACGCAGGGGCTGGGCAGCGGACCGTGCTCCAGGGTGTCGGCGGCGACGTGCCCGGCGAGGTGGTGCACCCCGTAGAGCGGGACTCCGGCGGCGTAGGCCAGCGTCTTCGCCCCGGCGAGGCCGACCTGGAGGGCGCCGGAGAGGCCGGGTCCTGTGGTGACGGCGACCGCGTCGATCTGGTTCAGCCGCAGGCCGGCCCGATCGAGCGCTTCCCGGACGACCGGGTTGAAGGAGTGCAGGTGCGCCCGGGCGGCGATCTCGGGCACGACCCCGCCGAACCGCGCGTGCTCGTCCATGCTGGTCGCGACGACGTGCGCGAGCAGCTTCCCGTCCCGCACGATCCCCGCCCCGGTCTCGTCGCACGAGGACTCGATCCCGAGGACTACTGGTCCGTTCACCGCTCCACTCCTTCTGCATAGCCTCTGCAACTGCAATATATGTGCAACAAGGGTGGAGGGGCGCGCCGCTCTCCTGGGCCCCGGTCCGGCCCCGGTCCTGGCCCTGGCCCTGGCACTGGCCCTGGCACTGGCCTTGACCCCGGTCCCTGTCTCCTGGTGCCGGTGTCCCGCTGCCCCCGTGGCCGGCCGTCGGTCCCCGGGCGCCGGGGCGGTGTCATGATGATCGCCGGGGGTGGGCGGTTCCGAGGTGGTGAACCCGGGCCGCCCGTGCGCCCGTTGGCCGTGACGTCCGTCGGAGGAGAGCACGTGGAGAACCGGATACAGCCGGAAGAGGCCGGACGGTGAGCGCGCGGCAGGCCCCACCCCCGCTGCCCTCCTGGGCGACCTGGTGGCAGCGGCCCTTCCCCGACGCCAGCACGCTGCTGCTCCACGGGCGGCGGCCGGCCCTGGTCGACTCCGGTTTCACGGGGCACGCCGAGGAGACCGCCGCCTGGGCCGGCGAGCGGGCCGGACGGGTCGAGCTCGTCGTGAACACCCACTGGCACTCCGACCACGTCGGAGGCAACGCCCTCCTCCAGGCGCGGGGCGCGGGCGTCGCCGCCGGGGCGCCGGAGGCCGAGGCGATCGCGCGCCGGGACCCGGGCTGCTGCGCGGCGGAGTACCTGGACCAGCCGGTGGCCCCGTACACTGTCGACGTGTCGCTCGACGACGGGCAGGTGCTCCGGCTCGGCGACGCCGACTGGGAGGTCGTCCGCACCCCCGGGCACACCCCGGGCCACCTGGCCCTGTGGCAGCCGGACGAGGGGCTGCTCGTGGTCGGGGACGCCCTTTCGGACTACGACGTCGGCTGGGTGAACCTCGCCCTCGACGGCCCCGGGGCGGCCACCACCGCGCTGGCCTCCCTGAAGCGGATGGCCGACCTCGCCCCGCGCGTGGTCCTGCCGTCCCACGGCCCGGTCCCCGCCGACTCCGGCGCCGCCTTCGCCGCCGCCCTGCGCCGGGCGCAGCGCCTCGTCGACGACCCCGCCGGGGCCGTCTGGTACGGCGCCCGCCGGATCTTCGCGTTCGCCCTGATGATCCGCGACGGCGTCCCGTCCGGCGAGGTCGAGCCCTATCTGCTCGCACGGGCCTGGCTGACCGACGCGGCCCGGCTCCTGGGCCTCGCGCCGGAGGCCCTGGCCGGCGAGCTGGTCACGTCCATGCTCGGCAGCGGCGCCGTCGTCCTGCGGGACGGGCGCCTGCGCGCGGCCGCCCCGCACACCCCCGTACCGGCCGGATCGCTGCGGGTGCCGTACCCGCGCGCGTGGCCGGACCCGGAGCCGCGCTGAGGTCCGCCGCGCGCCGGGCCCGAGTCCGGGCGGTACGGGGGTGTGCGGGGCGGCCGGCGGTGGCCCGGGCCGCGCGGAGCGCGATCGCCGTGGAGGTCGGGGAGCCGGCCGGGGAGTCCACGGCGCTCGCACGCTTCCTGACCGCCCGCTGGGGCGTGCACAGCTCGTTCCTCGGGCGTCCGCTCTACCTGCCCCGCACGCATCCCCGCCGGCCGCTGCACCGGGCCCGGCTGCTGCACTGCGACGAGACGCCGGTCGAGGCCGCCGGTCTGCGCCGGTCCCTCGGGGAGCCCGTCAGCGTGCTCTACTCGCCGGGCGTACCGGTACGGTTCGGCGGACCGCCCCGGTCCCCGGCCGGGGTCGCCGTGCCGCGCCCCCGGCCGGGCGGGGGGCCTGCCCGACGGCGGGGGCCCGGCCGTCAGCGGGGAGGGATCGCCGCCTCGGCCGCGGCCTTGATCCGGGCGCCGAAGGCGTCGGCGTCCTTGCGGACGGCGGCGAGCGCGAGGCCGACGAGGAGCCTGCCGATCCCGTGGCCCTCCAGGACGTTGAAGAGGCGGACCCGCGTCCCTCCGTTCGGGAGCGGTCGCAGGTCGTAGCCGCCCTCGCGGGCCGTCACGCTGTTCTCGGAGACCTCGGCCCACCGGATCCGCGTCGGGGCTTCGAGGGCGGTGACGCGGAACTCCCGCGCGGACTTCATCCCGGCGTCCTTGACGGTGCTCCGGAAGACCGTGCCCACGGCGGTCGGGCCGTCGGGGACCCGGTCGATCCGCAGGAGCCTGGGGCTGAACTGCGGGTCGTTGCGCCCGTCGGCGAGGTACGCGAACACGTCCTCGACCGGCCGGTCGATCTCGGTCGTCGCTTCGAACTGTCCTGACACGGGTCTCCTCCGGTCGGCCGGGCCGCGCCCCTCCCCCGCGTCGTGCCTCCGGTCCGGTCGCGACGGCACCGCGACCCTATGCGAGCTCCGGGCCGCCCGCACGGGGAAAGGGCCGTCCGGGGCTCAGTCCAGGTGGTCGGCGACCAGGGCGGCGAACTCCTCCGGGGTCAGGACCTCGACGCCCGCCTCCCGCGCCCTGACCGCCTTGGAGCTCGGCTTGCCGCCGGCCGCCGGGGCGGCGACCAGGAAGGCGGTCCGGGAGTTGACGGAGCCGCCCATACGGCCGCCGGCCCTCTCGATGAGGGCGCCCATCTCGGAGCGCCCCCAACCGTCGAGGGGTCCGGTCATCCTCCCCGTCACGACGACGGTCTTCCCGCTCAGCGGCCCCTCGGCGGCGTCCTCCGCCCGCTCCGGGCGCGGCTCGGTCATGGTGACGCCTGCCGCGATCAGCTTGTCGATCACGGGGGCGAGCGCGGCGACCTGCTCCACGACGACCGGGGCCTTCTCCGGGCCTATGCCCTCGACGTCCTGGAGGGTGTCGGCATCGGCGGCGCGGATGGCCTCCATGGTGCCGAAGTGGGCGGCGATGCGCCGGGACATGCTGCGGCCGGTGCCGGGGATGCCGAGGGCGCAGAAGACACGGCTCAGCGGGCGGGCCTTGGCGAGGCGGATCTGCTCGGCCAGTCCGGCGCCGCGCCTGGCGCTGCCGGAGGCGGTGGTGAGCTGCTCCTCGGTGAGGGTGAACAGGTCGGCGACGTCACCGACGTCACCGGAGGCGATCAGCGCGTCGACGTACTTCCTGCCGAGGCCGTCGATGTCGAGGACGTCGCGCCCCGCGGCGTACTCGACGAGCGGGGCGAGCGCGCAGGCGGTGCCCTTCGCACAGCGCCACCGCTCCTGGCTCTTGTCGATCCCTCCGCCGCAGTGGGGGCACTCCCGGGGCAGCGGGACGGGGACGGCGTCCTGCGGGCGCAGTTCGACGACGGCGGCCTGGACGCGGGGGATGATGTCGCCCGCCTTGTACACGGTCACGGTGTCGCCGACGTGGAGGTCGCGGCGGAGGATGTCGGCCGGGTTGTGGAGGGTGGCGCGGGTGACCGTGGAGCCGTCGAGCTCCACCGGGGCGAGGACCGCGGTGGGGGCGAGCACACCCGTGCGGCCGACCTCCCAGAACACGTCCTGGAGGACGGTCTGCCGTTCGACGGCGGGCAGCTTGTAGGCGACGGCCCAGTAGGGGAAGCGGGTGCCGAAGCCGGCCGTCGCCTGTTCGGTGGCGCTGTCGGCCTTGACGACGACGCCGTCGATGCCGAAGGGCAGGCTCGCGCGCATCGCGGCGATCGCGTCGACCTTCGCCTGCGCCTCGTCGAGCGTGGCGACCGCGTGCAGCCCGGCCGGGGTGTCCGCCGTGGTCCGCACCCCGGCCCGCGCGACGGCGGCGAGGGTCTCGGCGTGGCCGGCGCCGGCGGGCAGGAAGGGCACGCCGTCCAGTTCGACGGCGCCGTACGCCCAGAAGGTCATGGCGAGCCGGTACGGGCGGTCCTTGGCCCGCAGGGTGCCGGCCGTCCCGTTGCGCGGGTTGGCGAAGACTCCGGCGCCGTGCGCGGTCCGTGTCTCGTTGGCGGCCTCGAACTGCTCGTGGGTGAAGAGGACTTCGCCCCGGGCCTCGAAGGTGGCGGGCACGGGAAGACGCTCGGGGAGGCCCACGACGGTGCCGATGACGTGGCTGACGTCCTCGCCGTGGGTGCCGTCGCCGCGCGTGATGATCTGCGTGAGCCGGCCGTCGCGGTAGCGGGCGGCGACGGCCGCGCCGTCCAACTTGGGCTCGACGGTGAATCCGCCCGCCGGTTCGTGCCCCAGGCGGCGCCGGAGCGACGCTCCCCAGGCGGTGAGCTGTTCGGGGGCGAAGACGTTGTCGAGACTGAGGAGGCGCGCGGTGTGGGCGACGTCTCCGGCGGGGGCGGCGCCGTCGGCGACCCGGCCCGTGGGCGAGTCCGGGGCGGTCTCGTCGGGGTGCTCCGCCTCCCAGTCCAGCACGGCCAGGCGCAGCCGGTCGTACGCGGCGTCGTCCATGAGGCTGTGGCCCGCGCCGTAGTAGGTGCGGGAGGCGTCGCGCAGACGCTGGACGGCGGCCTCGTACTCGGCGCGGCCGGACATGCGGAAAGACGCCTCGACGGCGGAAACGTTCGTCATGGGAACATCCTTGCCCACGGGTCTGACAACGCCCCGGGGCCGGTGCCCCGGGGCGATGTCACGTGCTCCGTCACGGAGTTCCCTGCCGCAGCGCTTCCCGGAGCACCGTCTCGGGGGCCTCCCTTACGGACTCCTGCAGGGGCTCCTGCACGTGCTTCCGTACGGGCTCCTGCACGTGCTTCCGTACGGGACGGAGCGCGGTGGGGCGCCTCACGCCACGGCGGTGCCCTCCAACTCGACCAACTGACCGGGGATCGCCAGGCGCGTCACCCCGAGCATCGTGGTGGTCGGAGCCACCCCGGCGGCGCCCAGCCGGGCCGCCAGCACGCCGTAGTGCGGGAAGAGCAGGTCGACGTCGGTGGTGTAGACGTTGAGGCGGACGAGGTTCGCGAGGGTCATGCCGGCCCCGGCCAGCACGGCCTCCAGGTTGTCGACGCCGAGCGCCAGCTGCGCCGCCATGTCGCCGTCGTGCTCGGGCTTCCCTTCGGGGCTCATCGCGGTCTGCCCCGAGATGTACAGGGTCCGCGTGTGCCCGGAGACGACCTCGCCCTGGTTGAAGCCCATCTCCTGGGACCAGGTGACCGGGTTGACCGCCGTTCGTTCCATCGTCACATCAGCTCTTCTCGGTAGGAGGGCGCGCGCCGGCGGCCCGGTGGGCGCCGGCCTTCGCGTCGTGTCGAGGAGCCTTCCGGGAATACGTGACACCTCCCGTCGTGTATTCGGTACGGTTCCCGGATGCGCGCGGATCGGCTGGTCTCCCTGGTGCTCCTGCTGCGCCGGCACGGCCGGCTGACCGCGGACGCGCTGGCCCGCGAGCTGGAGGTCTCCACCCGTACCGTGCTGCGCGACATCGAGGCGCTGTCCGCGGCCGGCGTCCCGGTCTACGCCGAACGCGGCCGGTACGGCGGTTTCGCGCTGCTGCCGGGTTTCCGTACCGAGCTGACCGGGCTGAACCACGACGAGACCCTCGCGCTGCTCGCCGCCGGACCGGGGCGCGGGGAGCAGGCGTTCGGCCTCGGCCGGGCCCTCGCCTCGGCCCTGCGGAAGGTGGTCGACGCGCTGCCCGAGGGCCACCGGGCCACGGCGGACGACGCGGCCCGGCGCTTCCTCGTCGAGCCGGAGACCGATCTGCTCTCCCGCCGAACGGTCACCGAGGAGGTGCCCGGCGCCACGATGACCGCGGTCCGGCGCGCCGTGCTCGCCGGGCACAGGCTGCGCATCCACTACGCGGCGGTGGACCAGGAGCCTCGGTGGCGCACGGTGGACCCGATCGGCCTGGTCACCGTGCGCGACCGGGCCTATCTGCTGGCCACGAGGGCGGGCGAGGACCGCACCTACCGGCTGTCGCGGGTACTGGCGGCCGAGGAGCTTCCCGAACCGGCACGGCGGCCGGACCGGGTCGACCTGGACCGGATCTGGCGGGAGCGCTCCGCGCGGTTCCTGTCGGACGGCGACCACCTCACCGCGCTCGTGCGGGTCGCCCCGGCGCGGCGGGAGGAGCTGCTGGACGCCGCGCTCGCCGTACGCGCGGAAGGGTTCGACGCGGAGGAGCCCGACGCGGACGGGTGGCTGCGCCTGGAGGCGACCTTCCAGGATTCCCGGCACGCCGAGTGGGCGCTGTGGCAACTCGGCACGGACGCCGAGGCCCTGACGCCCCGGTCGCTGCGCGCCACCCTGCGCGACCGTGCCGCCGCGCTCGCCGCCCGCTACGAGGACCCGTCCTGAGGCGACCGCCGGAACGGCCCGCGCCGCCGGCCCCGTACGACCGCCGGCACCGTATGAACGCCGGTCCCGTACGAACGTCGGCGCCGCTTTCCCCTGTGACCTGCGTCACGCGTTAAAAGTCCTTTAAGAAACAAGGTCTCGGAAAGCCCAATTTGGCGTGGTTTGAGAACAGTTGACGCTTGCTTTGAACAGCGGTCAATATCTCCACGACTTCGTCACACCTCCCCTCGGCTTCACCTCATCTGGAGCACTTGATGCGCAACAGGGCTGCCCCGACCACAGCGGTCGCTTCCGCCACCCGTGAGCCCGCGGGCGCGGAGCACCGGGGCGAGCGGGTCTTCGGGAAGGTCGCGGAGCCGCATCCGGACGGCACGGGGCCGCGGGGGCAGGACATCGAGCTCTTC
Organism: Streptomyces bikiniensis; assembly: GCF_000716625.1. Classification (NCBI taxonomy): domain Bacteria; kingdom Bacillati; phylum Actinomycetota; class Actinomycetes; order Kitasatosporales; family Streptomycetaceae; genus Streptomyces; species Streptomyces bikiniensis. Next base: position 105,132 of record NZ_JNXJ01000012.1, read on the forward strand.
GACGCGACCGTCCGGCTGCCGAAGGTCCTCTCCGGGGCCGCGGAGGCGCCCGCCCACGGGCCGCGGCGGTCCCGGCGCGCCCGGGCGGCGGCTCCGGCGTGGCGGTCCATGCCGCTTCCCCTGATGCTCGCGGGCGCGCTCTCCGCGGGGCTGGGGGCCGCGGTGGCGGTGTGGGTCTCCGCCGAGCCCGACTCCGTACCGGCGTCGCACCCGTCCGTCTCGCTCCCCGTCCTCGCGACGCGGGCCCCGTCCCCCGCCCGGGAGACCGCCTCCGACGCACCCCCGTCCCCGGCGGCGAGCACCACGCGGAGGGCACCGTCCGCCACGCCCACGCCCAGCCCCTCCGACTCCGCCTCCTCCGAGACCCCCTCCCCCGGCACCACCGCCACCTCGCCCGCCCCCTCCCCGAGCACCGCGGCCGCCTCCTCCCCCGCGGCCGCCCCGGCGCCCACGTCCTCGTCGTCGCACCGCCACCGCCCGTCGCACCCCGGCCGGGACGGGGAGGGGCGGGGCGGAGGAAGGCGGGGCGAACTCGGACGGGGAAGCAGCGGCCCCGAGGTCGTCGACCTCCAACGGCGGCTCCGGGAGCTCCAGTTGTACGTCGGTCCGGCCGACGGGATCTTCGGCGAGTCCGTGGAGACGGCCCTGCGCCGCTACCAGGTGTCCCGGTACATCCCGCAGGAGGAGGGGGTCTACGGCCCGCTCACCCGCGCCGTCCTGCACGCCGAGACCGACTGAACCCGCCTCCGTCCCCACCCCCCTCACAGGAAAACCAGAAAGGTTCACGCACATGAGCAACACCGGAAGAGCACGCGCACGACTGGGCAGCGCCGTGGCCGTCGCGCTCGCCCTCGGCCTCGCCACCGCGGGCAACGCCCTGGCCGTGCCCTTCGCCCCCGCTCCCGCGCCGGGGACCGCCCGGACCTGCCCCGCCCCCGGCCAGGAGCCCGGGATCGGTCACGAGCCGCGGTTCCTCGACGCCAACGTGGCCCTCTACGCCGGCGGCGACTACACCGCCGACGGCGCGACCGCCGAGGCCGAGGGCCTGCTCGTCATCGGCGGGAACGCCACCTTCGCCAAGGGGTCCGGCGGCACCTTCAACGTGGGCCGGGTCGGCGCCGGTTCCGGCATCCTGCCCGACTCCGGAGCGGTCATGCTCTCCGTGGGCGGGAACCTCACGATCGCCCGGGGCACGCGGGTCGACGTCGGCCACGGCCTCACGGCCGGCCCCCGCTACGGCGGCGCGGTCCGCGTCGGCGGCGAGATCGACGAGAAGGGCGACCTGGAGACCAACGGCGGCAGCCGCGCCTCGGGCCTGGGCGCGCGGGGCGCCCTCGCCCCGTACGACACCTTCGGCGACACCGTACGGGGCGAGTCGGCGTCCCTGGGCGCGCTGGAGCCCACGGGCACGAGCGTGCGCGCGGGCGGCACCGTCACCTTCACGGGCGGCGAGGCCTCCGGCGGGCCGCAGGTGTTCGAGATCTCCGCCGAGAGGCTCGACGGCGCCTCGTCCTTCGACTTCCGGTCGATCCCCGAGGGGGCGTCGGTCGTGGTGAACGTGACGGGCGGGAAGCCGGTCGGCCTCTCCCCGCTGTCCGCCGCGTTCGACGGCGAACGCGTGGACGCGTACGACTCCGCGCGCTTCGGCGAGGCCGCGTCCCGGATCCTCTACAACTTCGAGGCGGCCCCGTCGATCACCCTCGGCGGCGGGGGGAACTTCATGGGCTCGATCCTCGCGCCCAAGGCGTCCGCCGACCTGACGGCCAGCACGAACGGCCGCGTCTACGTCGGCGGCGACCTGCGGACCCACGGCTCGGGCAACGAGACCCACAACTACCCGTGGAACGGCTCCTCGACCTTCTCCTGCAAGACGACGCCGGGCGGCCCGGGCACCACGCCCGCGCCGAAGCCGACGCCCACGCGGCCCGGGACCGAGCCCTCCACCCCGGCACCCTCCGCCACGCCGCCCGCCGGCGAAGCCACGCCGCCCGTCACGCCGGAGACGACGGCGCCGGGGACCTCCGAGCCCTCCGCACCGCCCACGGAGGACGCCTCCGCCCCCGCCGTGCCCGGCACGACGGCACCCTCGCCGTCCGCCACCGACGACGGTGACGGCTCGCTCGCGACCACGGGAGCGCAGTTCACCCCGTACGCGGTCGCCGCCGGTGTCCTCGCCGCCGCCGGCGCCGGCATCCTGGTCCTCACCCGACGCCGCCGAACCCTCGGCCGGCACTGACCCCGGACCCCCGCGCGCCCCGGAGACGGCGACCCGCCTCCGGGGCATCGCCCTGCCCTCGCCCGGGGCGCCCCGGGGCCGGTGCCGGTCGCCGGGTGGCGGCCGCGTACCCTCACCTCGGAGTGGCGGCGAACGGTGAGCGGGGAACGGAAGATGGGCGAGGGGTCCGGGCGGGTCGCACGGTCCGGCGGGCTCACCGGACCCGGTGAGCCCGGTGGGGACACGCGGGCGCGGTCCGCGACCGTGCGCGCGTTCATCGCGCTCGCGCCGCCCGACGACGCGAAGGACGAGCTGGCCGAGGCGCTGGGCCCGGCCTACGAGACGTATCCGCGCATGCGGTGGAACCGCATCGAGGACTGGCACATCACCTTGGCGTTCCTCGGCGAGCTGCCGGTCGCGACCGTTCCGCTCCTCCGGCAGCCGCTCGCGGACCTCGCGGCCTCGCGCCGGCCGGTCGAACTGGCGCTGCGCGGCGGCGGGCACTTCGACGACCGGGTGCTGTGGAGCGGGATCGACGGGGACCTGGAGGGGCTGCACGGGCTCGCGACCGAGGTGCGCGCGGTGGTCGGGGAGTGCGGGATCCCCTTCGAGGGCCGGCCGCTGCGCCCGCACCTGACGCTGGCCCGCGCCCGCCGCGACGATCCGTCCTCCGTGCCGGAGGCGGCCGCCGGGCTCGCCGGGTTCACCGGGCGGCGGTGGCGGGCCGAGCGGCTGCACCTGGTCGGCAGCGACTTCGGGCGCGGCCCTGGGCCGATCCGCTACCGGGACGTCGATTCCTGGCCCTTCGGCGGGGGCTGAAAGGACCGGGGCCCGGTTCAAGGGCCGTACACGCTGCGGCAGAGACCGGCCGCGCCCATGGGGGCGTCGATCCGTTCGGCCTGCCGGCAGAGCCGGCGCAGCTCGGGCTGTCCGGCGGCGGGGGCTGCGGACGGGCGGCCGCGGGGCCGGAGGGGCCGGTCCTTCTTCGGGGGCCGGGGGACGGCCCTCGTCCGGTCCTTCTCCGTCGGCTCCTTCTTCTTCGGCTCCCTCTTCCTTCCCGTCTCCTTCCTCGTCTTCTCCGGGGGCGGGGCCGCCGCCGTCCCCCTCCTCTCCGCCGTCGGCCGGGAGGAGGCGGGCGCCGGGGCGGGCACGGTCCGGGGTTCCGTCGCGGCGAGCGCCTCGCGCGGGGCCGGCTGTACGGGCTCCGGCCAGGTCGGCAGCGGCGCGGGGGCGCGTTCGGCCGCCGGGGCGAGGGCGGCGGGGCGGTCCGTCGGTTCCGGGGCGGGGCCGTGCGGGACGGCCACGCAGCCGGCGGTGAGGAGCGCGGCGGTCAGCAGGTACGCGGTGCGGCGGGCGTGCATGGGGCCACGCTGCCCGAGCCCGTACGGGACGGGGAGGCGGCACGGCCCGCATCACCGTGACGAGTGAACCGGCCCCGTGGGTGGACGGGGCCGGTCCGTGTCGCCGGTCCGTGTCGTCGGCCCGTGTCCCAGGTCCGTGTCGTCGGCCCTTGTCACCGGTCCGCGAGGAGGTCCGCCACCGCGTGGGCGGTGTCCGGGTGGCGGTCCGTCAGGGACGGCGGGCGGGGGGCCGCACCGGCCGGGGCCCACGGCTCGTCGCAGCCCAGGAGCCGCGCCGGCGCGTCGCAGGTGCCCGGGTGGGCGGACAGGAGCGCCGCGCCGGTCTCGCCCGGGGACGGTCCGCCGGCCGGGGCCCACTCCTCCGTACGGCCCAGGAGTTCCGCGAGCGCGTCGCAGGTCGCCGGGTGCGCGGGCAGGAGCACGGTGCCGCGCGGGGCGGCGGCCGGGCCGGGGCGGGCGGCGCGGGGTGCGGCCGGAGGCCGGCGCCACGGCGGGATCCAGGTGTGGAGGAGGGGGGCGAGGAGGGATGAGGGGATGAGGGGGCCAAGGGGGGATGATGGTGGTGGAAAGACGGGACGCGAGGACGGGAGCCTCCATGGCGCAGCGGGTGCACCGGCCCCGCGAGGACGCGGAGTTCGATTTCATCCTCGGGATGAGCGGGCTCCCGGTCCTCGCGTACTTCGTCGGGACGTGGCCCAAGGCGATCGAGCCCTGCCGGGCGATGGACCTCGTCGTGGGCGGCGTCGCCGACGAGTACGCGGGCCGCCTGACGGTCGTCCGCGCCGACATCACGCGCTGCCCGGCCGCGACCGGACGGTACGGCGTGACCGGAGCCCCGTCCTGCGTCCTCCTGAAGGAGGGCGAGGCGGTGGCGCACGGCGAGGGGCCCATGACCGCCCCCGCACTCAGGGCGTTCCTGGACGACCGTCTCTGAACCCGGGCGCCCGCCCCGGGAGGACCACGCGCGTCCTCCTCCCTCCCGCGGGCGACGGGGCCGCCGGGGCGGGTCAGTCGAAGTACGACTCCAGCGTGCCGCGGCGCCGGACGTCGAGGGTGGCGCAGTGGAACGATCCGCCGAACGGCGCGTAGTGCAGCAGGTCGCACGGGATCGGCTCGAATCCCCATTTCTCCAGTGCGCGCAGCATGCCGGTGTGATGCCGCTCCGCGATCACACGTTTCCCGTCGATCACGAGGACGTTCATGCTCAGCCATTTGCCGCACATCGAGGTGATCCTGAGCAGGGGGTCCTTGATCGGGTCCGGTTCGGGAGCGATCAGGACGTCCCACGAGCGCAGGATCTCCGGCAGCCGGTCGACGTCGACGTAGTCCGGGTTGACCATGACCTTTCCGGGCGCCAGGGGAACGAAGGTGGTGTCGATGTGCATCGGGGTGCGGCAGCGGCTCTCGATCTCGTGGATGCGGTACCCCGGGCCGAGGTGCCGGCGCAGCCATGCGATGCCCATGAGGTTGGTGACGTTGCTCCGTGTGACGAACAGGTCGCGTCCGGCCCGCGCGAAGTCGGCCGCGTCGAAGACCGGCTCGAATTCGGTGAGGACGTAGCGCAGGGGCTCACCGGCCCCGGGGATCCGGAATTCCGGATCGAACAGCTCGTCGGTGAGCTGCGGCTTCGGCGCGGCCGTCCACCGGGCGCCCCCGCGGAAGTACGCCTTGAGGAGCGAGCGGTAGGAGTGGGTCTCGAAGTACCGGCAGGGCCACGCCATGGGCGTCTCGATGATCTCGTCGCCGACCACCAGCATGCTGTCGCGCGGGCAGGTGTTGCAGAAACCCCGTGAGGACCAGTCGGGTGTGCTGAAGCGCTTCTTGTGGTCGACGGCGTCGGGACGCGTCACCGTGACGCCGAGGGACCGCAGGAGCCCGACGAACAGGTCGAGTTCCTGCTGGGCGCGCTCGACCAGGACGCGCGGATAGCGGAAGCCGCCGGCCATGCCCTGCAACCGGGCCGCCCAGGGCGGGATGTTGCAGGCGACGACCGGATGGTCGGAGGGAATCGTCGCGCCGTCGAGGCGTCCGACGACGACCTCCTCCAGCGGATCCCATTCGTTGTGCGTGCTGACCGGCGAGCCGGGGGGACGCACCGCCCCGGTCGCCGGCGGGGTCGAGGACGCCGACATCAGAGACCACCCGCCGCAAGGAGAGGCACACGTCCGGCCGCCGGAGCGAGGGACCGGACGGGGGCGGGATCGCGCCACGCGTTCACTGCCGACCGCCTCCTCTCACCTGTCGTGAAGAACCGGGCTTTTTACGCACTGTAACCAGCCTGTGCCCCCTTGTCCTGCGGGGACGCGTCGGCACCCGGGCCCGCACGGCGTCGAAAGGACAGAAGGGGCGACGGGATCGGGGGCGACCGAAGCCGCTCGCGCTTGCGAGCGGCACCATCCAGAGCACACCACCTACCCGCGCTTGCACATATAGCGCGCGTGCAACTATTGTGAAGGCGTGCAAAGGGATCGCTCAATCAATTCTGGAAGGGGGCGAGTCATGCCGCTCGCGCTACTCGCTCTTACGGTCGGGGCTTTCGGCATCGGTACGACCGAGTTCGTGATCATGGGCCTGCTGCCCCACATCGCGGCCGACTACGGCGTCACCATCCCTACCGCCGGCCTCCTGGTCACCGGCTACGCGCTCGGCGTCGTCATCGGTGCTCCCCTGCTCACCGTCCTCGGGACCAAGGTCAGCCGCAAGCGGATGCTGATGCTGCTCATGGGCCTGTTCGTGCTCGGCAACCTGCTCTCCGCGCTCGCCCCGAGCTTCGGGCTGATGCTGACCGGTCGCGTCGTCGCCTCGCTCGCCCACGGGTCGTTCTTCGGCATCGGGTCGGTCGTGGCCGCCGAACTGGTCGCGCCGGACAGGAAGGCCGGCGCCATCGCCACCATGTTCACCGGACTGACCGTCGCCAACATCGTCGGCGTGCCGCTCGGCACCTTCGTCGGACAGGCCGTGGGCTGGCGCACCACCTTCGTCGCCGTCGCCGCGCTCGGTGTGGTCGGACTGCTCGGCATCGCCAGGCTCGTCCCCGCCATGCCCCGCCCGGAAGGCGCCCGTCTACGCGGTGAGCTCAAGGCCTTCCGCAACCCGCAGGTCCTGCTCGCGATGGCCATGACCGTGCTCGGCTTCGGCGGTGTCTTCGCCGCGATCACCTACGTCGCACCGATGATGACCCACGTCGCCGGTTACGCGGACGGCTCCGTCACCTGGCTGCTCGTGCTCTTCGGCATCGGCATGTTCCTCGGCAACCTCCTCGGCGGCCGCTTCGCCGACCGCGCGCTGATGCCCCTGCTGTACACGGCCCTCGGCGGGCTGGCGCTCGTGCTCGCGCTGTTCACCGTGACCGCGCACGACAAGGTCCTCGCCGCGATCACCGTCCTCCTCGTCGGGGCGCTCGGCTTCGCCACCGTGCCCCCGCTCCAGAAGCGCGTCCTCGACCAGGCGCACGGCGCGCCGACCCTGGCCTCCGCCGTCAACATCGGCGCCTTCAACCTCGGCAACGCGCTCGCCGCCTGGCTCGGCGGCATGGTCATCGCCGCCGGCTTCGGCTACACCGCCCCGAACTGGGTCGGCGCCGTCCTGGCCGCCGCCGCCCTCGGCCTCGCCCTCTGGTCCGCCGCGCTGGAGCGCCGGACTCACGCGACCGGAGCCGACGCCCCCGCCGCCGAGGCCGTCGACAGCGGCGCCCGCGTCCCCGTACACCACTGATCCCTCCCGCTCCGCTCCAGAGCCTTCGCGAAGAAGCCTCCTGGAGGAACCCACAGAGAAAGACGCACCTCATGTCCCTCCCCCACGTCCCCGCCCTCGTACTCAACGACGGCACCGAGATCCCCCGGCTCGGCTTCGGCGTCTTCCAGGTCCCCGACGACGAGACCACGACCGCCGTTGCCCACGCCCTGGAGGCCGGGTACCGCTCCGTGGACACCGCCGCCGTCTACGGCAACGAGGCCGGGGTCGGCCGGGCACTCGCCGCCTCCGGCATCGCCCGCGACGAGCTGTACGTCACCACCAAGCTGTGGAACGCCGACCAGGGGTACGACGCCACCCTGCGGGCCTTCGACGACAGCCTCGCCAAGCTCGGCCTCGACCACGTCGACCTGTACCTGATCCACTGGCCCGCCCCGGCCCGCGACCTGTACGTCGACACCTGGCGCGCCATCGGGACGCTGGTCGCGGACGGGCGGGTCCGCACCGCCGGCGTCTCCAACTTCACGCCCGCGCACCTAGAGCGGCTGCTCGACAGCAGCGACCTCGTGCCCGCCGTCAACCAGATCGAGCTGCATCCCGGTCTCCAGCAGCGCGAGCTCCGCGAGCTGCACGCCGTCCACGGGATCGCCACCGAGGCGTGGAGCCCGCTCGCCCAGGGCGCCGTCCTCGCCGACCCGGTCGTCGCCCGCACGGCGGCCCGGCACGGGAAGTCCCCCGCCCAGGTGGTGCTGCGCTGGCACCTCCAGCTCGGGAACGTCGTCATCCCGAAGTCCGTCACCCCCGCCCGCATCCGCGAGAACATCGACGTCTTCGACTTCGACCTCGACGCGGAGGAGATGGCGGCGATGGCCGGCCTCGACCGCGGCCTGCGCACCGGACCGGACCCCGACACCCTCGACTGAGGCCGGCGGAAGCCGGTGGAGCCGGCGGCGAAGACCGGTGGTTCCGAAGACCGGTGGTTCCACCGATGCCGGCCGGACGCCGGACGCGGAGAGTGGCCGGGCCAGTCCAAGGCCCGGCCGCTCTCCGTTCGCGTTCCCGTTCCTGTTTCCGCCGGAGGGCGGCCGCCGCACGACACGAGAGGACGACTCCGTCGTGAGACGACACCTTGCCGCAGCCGCCACCGCCACCGCCGCCTCCCTCACCCTGCTCCTCGCCCCCGGCGTCCGGGCCGCCGATACCGCCGACGCCGCCGCCGCGGCCAATCCGTACGAGCGCGGTCCCGCGCCGACCCGGGCGAGCGTGGAGGCCCTGCGGGGCCCCTACGCCGTCTCCCAGACCACCGTCTCCTCCCTCGCCGCCACCGGCTTCGGAGGCGGGACCATCTACTACCCGACGTCCACCGCCGACGGCACCTTCGGCGCGGTGGTGATCTCGCCGGGGTTCACCGCGTACCAGTCCTCCATCGCCTGGCTCGGCCCCCGCCTCGCCTCGCAGGGGTTCGTGGTGTTCACCATCGACACCCTCACCACGCTCGACCAGCCCGACAGCCGGGGCCGGCAACTCCTCGCCGCGCTCGACCACCTGACGCAGCGCAGCGCCGTGCGGGGCCGGATCGACGCGGGCCGCCTCGGGGTGATGGGGCACTCCATGGGCGGCGGGGGGACCCTCGAAGCCGCCAAGAGCCGGCCCTCCCTCAAGGCGGCCGTCCCCCTCACCGGCTGGAACACGGACAAGACCTGGCCCGAGATCACCACGCCCACCCTGGTCATCGGCGCGGACGGCGACACGGTCGCGCCCGTCGCCACCCACTCGGAGCCCTTCTACGAGAGCCTGCCGGGCTCGCTCGACAAGGCGTACCTGGAGCTGAACGGCGCCACCCACTTCACCCCGAACACCTCGAACACGACGATCGCGAAGTACAGCATCGCCTGGCTCAAGCGCTTCGTCGACGACGACACCCGCTACGAGCAGTTCCTCTGCCCGCTGCCACGGCCCGACCTGACGATCGAGGAGTACCGGGGCAGCTGCCCGCTCGGTTCCTGACGCCCCGGCCAATCTGTGCGCCGTCACAGAACGGGGCCTCCGGGTCTGGGCCTCCGCCCAGACCCGGAGGCCTCCCGCCGTCCCGTGCCGTACGGGTCGGTAACCTGATCGGCGTGAGCGGAGCGACCCACGTCACCGCCCCCGGCCCCCGGCTGTACGACCGCGCGGCCGAACTCGCCGCGGTGGCACGTCTGACGGACCCCGCCGGAAACGGCGGGGTCCTGTTCGTCACCGGAGGCCCCGGCGAGGGCCGTTCCGCCCTGCTCGCCCGGGCGGCCGACGACTTCCCCGGCCCGGCGCACCGGGTCGCCGCACCCGGCCACCGGGTGCCGTGGAGCGGCGCGCGGGCCCTGTTCGCCGCCCTCGCGCCCGGCGCTCCGGAGGCGCGCCGGGCGCTGCGGACCGCGCGGGGCGAGGACGGCCTCGCCGCCGCCGTGTCCGGGCTCCTCGGGGACCTTCCGGTCCTGGTCTGCCTGGACGACCTGCACCTCTGGGACGCCCATTCGCGCGCCGCGCTCGCCGCGGCGTGGCGGCGGGAGCGGGTGCCGGGCCGCCGCGGGCCCCGCTGGCTCGTGTCGGCCGCCCGCCACCACCGGCCGCCCGACGTGCCGGGAGCGGAGACCGTACGGCTCGGGCGCCTCGGCCCGGACGGGGCGCGGGCCCTCCTGCACGACCTGTGCGCCCCTCCCCCGGCGCCGCCGGTCGTACGGCGGCTCGTCGAGGAGGCGGCCGGGCACCCCGGCGTCCTCGTCTCGGCGGTACGGCGCCTCGGCGCCGCCCGGCTCGCGGGCGCCGTCCCCCTGCCGGAGCAGCCGGTCGACGGGGCGGTCCTCACCGAGGTGTACGGCGGTTTCCTGGCGCACCTGCCCGCGGACGCCCGGCGGCTGCTCACGGTGGTGGCGCTCGCCGGCCTTGCGGACGCGGATCGTACGGAGGCAGGTCGTACGGACGCAGGTCGTACCGACACGGGCCGTACAGGCGCGGGCCGTACCGACGCGGGAGGGCGGGAGGGCGCGCGCCGCCTGTCCGGTGTCTCCGTCGGCGCCGTCCTCGGCGGCGCGCGGGCGACGGGCACCCCCGTCGAACCGCTGGACGGCCTGGTCGCGGGCGGGCTGCTGCGGCGCGCCGACGGACTGCTCCGCTTCGAGGACCCGTTCCTCGGGCGGGCCGTCCTCGCGTCCGCCCCGGCCTCCCGGCACCACGGGGACCGGCGGACGGGCGCGCCCCGGCCGGTCCGTACGGCGTCGGCGCTCGCCCGGGGCGAGCGCCACCGCGCCGACCGGCTCGGGCCGCCCGCCGCCGTCCGCGCCCTCGCCCCCGCGGCCCGGGGCCGCTCGCACCTCGTGCGCGGCCTGGCGGCACTGGCGGGCGGGCCGGTCATGGACGCGCACGAGGCGCTCCTGCGGGCGGCGGAGCTGCTGCGGGACCGGGCGCCGGCCGAGGCGTCCGACGCCCGGTTCCTCGCCGTGGAGGCCGCCTGGGCCGGGGGCGACGTCGCCGCGTGCCTGGCCGCCCTCGACTGCGGCGGGGACGCCGGGGGGACGGAGCGCGACTTCCTCGACGGACTCGGCGCCGCCCTGACCGTACGGCTCGGCGAGGCCCGCCCGGCCCTGGCGCGGGTGGTCGCCCGGGACGGCGCCGAGGACGATCCCCGGCTGCTGCTGCGGGCGGGGTCGGCCGCGCTGGTGCTCGGGGACACCGCGGCGGCGGCCAGGGTCCACGCCCGCGCGCTCGCCCGTGCCCGGGCGGAGCACCGTACGACCCTGCTGCCGCGCGTCCTGGAACACCTCGCGTACGCCGAACTGCGGGCCGGGCGGTACAGCCGGGCCGCGCGCACCGCCCGGGAGGGGCTGCGGGCGGCCGAGCTGGCGGAGCAGCCGAACGCGGCCGCCCACCAGCACGCCGTCCTGGCCCTGGTGGCCTCGGTGACGGGCGACGGGCCCGCGGTGGCGGAGCACGCGGGCCTCGCCCTCGGCACGGCGCGCCCGCACGGCCTCGTCCAGGCGGCGACGCTCGCGGAGTGGGCGCTGGCCCGGGACGAGCTGGGGCGCGGTCTGGCCGCGCAGGCTGCGGCGCGGCTCGTTCCGCTCGTCCGTCCCGGGCCCCGGGGCGGCCACTTCGCGCTGCGGATGCTGGTGGTGCCCTGCTTCGTGGAGGCGGCCGTCGCGTCGGGGCGGGCGGCCGAGGCGCGGTCGGCGGCCGGGGAGTACGCGGTCTGGGCGGCGCAGGGCCTCGACGGTCCGGCACCGGCGCTGCTGGCCCGCTGCCGGGCGCTTCTCGCCCAGGGGGACGGGGCCCGGGGGGACGAGGCGGCGTACTGGTTCGACGAGGCCGTCCGCCGCCACGACAGCTGCGGCAACGACTTCGAGCGGGCCCGGACCCTCCTCGCGTACGGGACGTGGCTGCGGCGCAGGCGGCGGCCGGGCGCGGCCCGGGAGCCGCTGCGGGACGCGCTCGTGACCTTCGAGCGGGCGGCTGCGGACGGCTGGGCCGACCACGCCCGGTCCGAGCTGCGCGCCACGGGCGGCGCGGTCGGCGGGCCCGCCGACCGGACGGCGTGGGGGCTGCTCACGCCGCAGCAGCAGCGGATCGCCCGGTTCGCCGCGCGGGGTGCCACCAACCGGGAGATCGCCGACCGGCTCGCGCTGAGCCCGCGGACGGTCGACCACCACCTCCGGGGGGTCTTCGCCCGGCTGGGCATCCGCTCCCGGGTCGAGCTCCCGGGGGTGGCCGGCCCCGGTCCGCCGGCGCCGGGTCAGGACGGCGGGACGGCGGCGAAGGGGCTGGTGTCGAGCCGGGCGAGGAGGTCGGCCGGGTCGTCGTAGACGTCGGCGGCGCCCGCCCCGGTCAGGTCGGCCCCGGGGATGCCGCCGCACAGCAGCCCGACGACGGTGACCCCGGCGCGGCGGGCGGCCTTCATGTCCCAGACGCTGTCGCCGACGAACACCGCCCGGTCGGCCGGCACGCCCACCAGGGAGAGGGCGTGCTCGACGGGGTCGGGGGCGGGCTTGCCCTCGTCGACGTCGTCGGAGGTGGCGGTGTCCGCGAGCGCGTCGTCCGCGTCGATCGCCCGGCGCAGGGCCGCCAGCTCGCGGCTCTTGGCCGAGGTCACCAGGACCACCTTCCAGCCGTCGCCCGCGAGCTTCCGCAGCAGGTCGGCGGCGCCGTCGAAGGCCTGGAGCCGCTCGAAGCACGTCCCGTAGAGGGTGTCGTGCGCGGTGCTGAGACGTTCGTCGTCCGACCGGTCGCGGTCCTGTCCGAGCAGGTGGTCGAGGAGCCGTCCGCCCGGCAGGCCGATGGCCCGGTGCACGGCGTGCATGGTCACCCGGTGGCCGCCCTGGCGGAGCGCCTCCCACCAGGCGACGGCGTGCAGGTGGTTGGTGTCGGCCAGGGTGCCGTCGACGTCGAAGAGCGCTGCGCGGTCGCGGTCCATGGTCGGGGTCTCCTCACGGGGCGCGGGGCGGTCACGGGGCGGTACGGGTCGGGCCGCGGTGTCCGGCGGGCGCCGCGGGCACCCGGCGGCTACCCGGAACGGTCCCTTTCAGTCACCGGCCCGGCCTCGGGTTCCGCCGGACGGCCGCCCGGGATTCCTGCGGGCTCGTCGGCGCGTCGGCGCGCCTTCCCGGGCGGCACCACGGAGCATCGCGGTGCGAAGGCGACGGGCGGGTAGGCGCGCACAAGATCGCGTCCGGCCCGGGACGCGTCCCTCGCCGACCGGAGGAGGAGACTTCATGCCCCACCGCTCCGTATCGCTCGCCTCGCTGCGCCAAGGGCGCCTGTGGCAGTGGTGGGAGCGCCAGCGGCGGGACCCCTTTGTGGTCCAGACCCTGCGTTCCACCGCGGCGGCGACGATCTCGTACGTCGTCGCCCTCCAGCTCAGCTCCGAGCCGGCGCCGCTGACCGCGCCGCTGACGGCGCTGCTCGTGGTGCAGGTGACGCTGTACTCGACGCTGGTGACAAGTCTGCGGCGGGTGAACTCCGTCGTGGTCGGGGTGCTGATCGCCATCGCGTTCAGCGTCCTCGTCGGTCTGACCTGGTGGAGCCTCGCGCTGGTCATCCTGGCGGCGCTCGTGGTGGGGCGGTTCGTCCGGGTGGAGGAGTTCGTCGCCGAGGTGGCGATCAGCGCGATGCTGGTCCTGGGGGTCACCCAGGTCGCCGACACGGCCTGGGACCGCGTCCTGGAGACCCTGATCGGCGCGATCGTGGGCATGGTCTTCAACATGGTGCTCGTGCCGCCGGTCTGGGTGGACACCGCCGGGGACTCGATCGTGGACCTGGCGCGGCGGATGCGGCAGCTGCTCCTGGGGCTCGGCGAGGAGCTCACGGACCCGGCCGTGCCCGCCGAACCCGATCCGTTCGGCGACTTCGACGGGCCGTCGTCCGTGGATCTGGCGGCGGCGCGGCTCTACGAGGCGCGGCGCCTCGACAACGACGTCGCCGACGTGGACGCGGCCCTGCGGCAGGCGGAGGACAGCCTGCGCCTGAACCCGCGCGTGAAGGAGGGGCTGCTGCACCGGATCGTGCTGCGGACGGGGCTCGACACCCTGGAGATCTCCGCCGTGGTGCTGCGGGTCCTCACCCGTACCCTGACCGACCTGGCGCGGGAGCGGGACGGGGCGGTGCTCTTCCGCCCGGAGACGTCCCGCACCCTCCAGGAGGTGGTGCGGCACCTCGGGGACACCCTGGTGAGCTTCGCGGTCCTCGTCACCTCGCACTCCAGTTCCGGCGCGGAGACGGCGGAGAACCGTCTCGCCGAGCAGTTGGACGCGGCCCGCGAGGCCCGCGACCGGGCCGCCGGGATGCTGAGGTCGGAGGCGGTGGACGACCCGGGCCGCTGGCAGCTGTACGGCGCCCTCCTCGCCGAGATCGACCGGGTCCTGAACGAGCTGGACCCGGGCCACCGGGGTCGCCGGCTCATGGAGGAACTGGACCGGCACACGCGCCTGCGCGAGGAGCGGCGGCGCAAGGTCGCCTCCCTCGCGGGGCGCGCGCGCCGCTCCTCCTGACGGCCCTTCCGGAGGACCGGCAGCTCTTCCGGAGGACCGACGGCCCTTCCGGAAGAGGTTCAGACGGGCCGGACGGGCCGCAGGGCTCCGTCGGCCCGCAGGTCGGCGAGGGTGGGGTAGCCGTCGACGGCCATGATCAGGTCGGCCTCGGCGAGGAGCGAGCGCAGGACGTGGACGACGCCGTCCGTGCCGCCGAGGGCGAGTCCGTACGCGTACGGGCGGCCGACGCCGACCGCCGTGGCGCCGAGGGCCAGGGCCTTGACGACGTCGGCCCCGGTGCGGACGCCGGAGTCGAAGAGGACGGGCAGGCCGTCGGCGGCCTCGACCACCCCGGGCAGGGCGTCGAGGGCGGGCAGGCCGCCGTTGGCCTGGCGCCCGCCGTGGTTGGAGCAGTAGACGCCGTCGACGCCGCCGTCCCGGGCGCGGCGGACGTCCTCGGGGTGGCAGACGCCCTTGAGGAGGATCGGCAGGTCGGTGAGGGAGCGCAGCCAGGCGAGGTCGTCCCAGACCAGCGGCTTGCCGAAGATGCCCGCCCACTCCACGACGGCGGCGCGCGGGTCCTCCTCGGGGGGTTTGGGGAGCCGGGCCCGGAAGACGGGGTCGGAGGTGTAGTTGGCCAGGCAGTGGCCGCGCAGCTGGGGGAAGTTGCTGGTGGCGAGGTCGCGGGGGCGCCAGCCGGTGATCCAGGTGTCGAGGGTGACGACGACGCCCCGGAAGCCGGCCGCCTCGGCGCGGTGCACCAGGCTCTCCGCGAGGTCCCGGTCGGTGGGCGTGTAGAGCTGGAAGAAGCCGGGGGTGTCGCCGAGTTCGGCGGCGACCTCCTCCAGGGGGTCGACGGTGAGCGTGGAGGCGATCATGGGCACGCCGGTGCGGGCGGCGGCGCGGGCGGTCGCCAGGTCGCCGTGCCCGTCCTGGGCGCAGAGTCCTATGACGCCGACGGGCGCCATGAACAGCGGCGAGGGCAGGGTCGTGCCGAAGAGGTCGACCGAGAGGTCCCGTCGCGCGGCGCCCACCATCATGCGCGGGACGAGCCCCCAGGTGCGGAAGGCCGCGGCGTTGGCCTCCTGGGTGTACTCGTCGCCCGCGCCGCCGGCCACGTACGACCACAGCGAGGGCGGCAGTGCGGACCGCGCCTTCGACTCCAGTTCGGCGAAGGTCATCGGCAGCGCGGGGACGGTGCCGAAGAGGCCCTCGAAGTAGATCTCGTTCTGGTAGTCGCCGAAGTGCGGGGGCATGGGGCCCGTCCCTTCCCGTCCGGGGGCGGGCGCCGGGGCCGCCCGCCGTGGTGCCGTCCAGGGTGCCCTTCGCGGGCCTCCGTGACCATGGGGCGGGCGCCGCCGGTCCGGATCCCTCCCGCCCTCGTCGCTCCCGCCCCGGCCGGTCCGGTCAGTCCTCCTCCACCCGGCTTCCGCTCCGCAGCCAGACCGTCGTGTCCCCGGGCAGCCGTCCGTCCTCGTCCAGGGGGCCGCTGGTGAGCAGGACCGTGTCGTGGGCGGGAAGGCGGACCGGTTCGGGGGCGAGGTTGACGACGCAGGTCAGGCCGCCGGGGCGGGTGAAGGCGAGGACGCCGTCGGGGGTGGGGAGCCAGGTGAGGGGGCCGTCGCCGAAGCCCCTGGTGGTGCGGCGCAGCCGGAGGGCCCGCCGGTAGAGGGTGAGCATCGAGCCGGGGTCGGCGGCCTGCCGGTCGGCGGCGTAGGCCGCCCAGCCGTCGGGCTGCGGCAGCCAGGGGGCGCCGGGTCCGGGGCCGAAGCCGGCGTGGGGGGCGTCGGCGGTCCAGGGCAGCGGCACCCGGCAGCCGTCGCGGCCCGGGTCGGTGCCGCCGGAGCGGAAGTGCATGGGGTCCTGGATGCGGTCGAGCGGGATGTCGGCCTCGGGCAGTCCGAGCTCCTCGCCCTGGTAGAGGTAGACGGAGCCGGGCAGGGCGAGGGTCAGCAGGGCGGCGGCGCGGGCGCGCCGGGTGCCGAGCGCGAGGTCGGTGGGGGTGCCGAAGGCCTTGGTGGCGAAGTCGAAGGCGGTGTCGGCGCGCCCGTAGCGGGTGACCGTCCGGGTGACGTCGTGGTTGCAGAGGACCCAGGTGGCGGGAGCGCCGACGGGGGCGTGCTCGGCGAGGGTGGCGTCGATGGTGCGGCGCAGCCGGCCCGGCTCCCAGGGGCAGGCGAGGAAGGCGAAGTTGAAGGCGGTGTGCAGTTCGTCGGGGCGCAGGTAGCGGGCGAAGCGCTCGGCGTCGGGCAGCCAGACCTCGCCGACGAAGACGGCCCCGTACTCGTCGGCGACGGCGCGCCAGGAGCGGTAGATGTCGTGGAGTTCGTCCTGGTCGATGTACGGGTGGGGGTCGACGCCCTCGGTGAAGTCGGCGAGCGCCGGGTCCTTGGCGAGGAGGGCGGCCGAGTCGATCCGTACGCCGGCGACTCCGCGTTCGAACCAGAAGCGCAGGACGTCCTCGTGCTCCTGGCGGACGGCGGGGTGGGACCAGTTGAGGTCGGGCTGCTCGGGGGTGAAGAGGTGGAGGTACCACTCGCCGTCCTCGACACGGGTCCAGGTCGGTCCGGAGAACTGGGAGGGCCAGCTGTTGGGCGGGAGTTCGCCGTGCTCGCCGCGGCCGGGCCGGAAGTGGAACAGCTCGCGCTCGGGGCTGCCGGGCCCTGCGGCGAGGGCGGCGCGGAACCAGGCGTGCCGGTCGGAGACGTGGTTGGGGACGATGTCGACGATGACGCCGATGCCCAGTTCCCGTGCCTCGGCGATGAGCTTCTCGGCCTCGGCGAGGGTGCCGAAGGCGGGGTCGACGGTGCGGTAGTCGGCGACGTCGTAGCCGCCGTCGACCAGGGGCGAGAGGTACCAGGGGGTGAACCAGAGGGCGTCGACGCCGAGTTCGGCGAGGTGGGGCAGTCTCGCCCGGACGCCCGCGAGGTCCCCGGTGCCGTCTCCGTCGCCGTCGGCGAAGCTGCGTGGGTACACCTGGTAGATGACGGCGCTGCGCCACCAGTCGTCGGTGCGGTGCGGGTGCGGGGCTGCCACGTGAGGGTCCTTTCGGGCAGGGAGGGGCTCCGCCGCCGGGACACCGGAAGCGGGGCGGCGGAAGGGTTCCGGCGGCGGAGGACGGGGGCGGCCGGTTGGAGGGGGCTGGGTGGCGGGTGGCGGGTGGTGGTCGGCGGTCGGTGGTCGGCGGGCGTTCAGCCCTTGAGGCCGCCGGCGGTGAGGCCGCTCATGATGTTGCGCTGGAAGAGGAGGAAGAGGATCAGCGTGGGCAGGGAGGCGATGGCCAGGGCGGCGGTGAGGACGTTCGCGGGCACGCCGCTGGACAGCGAGTAGATGCCGACGTTGAGGGTCTGCTTCGCGGGGTCGGGCAGGGTGAGCATGGGCCAGAGGAAGTCCTTCCAGACCCCGACCACCGCGAAGATCGAGACGACTCCGAGGATCGGCCGCGAGATCGGCAGGACGATCGACCACAGGACGCGGAGGGGCGGGGCGCCGTCGATGGCGGCCGCGTCGAGCAGTTCCCTCGGGATCGAGTCGAAGAAGCGTTTGAGCAGGAAGATGTTGAAGGCGTTGGCGACGGACGGCAGCCAGATCGCCCAGGGCGTGTTGAGCAGGTTCCGCTCGAAGACCGGCACGTCGAGGACGGTCAGGTACTGGGGGACGACCAGGACGGTGGCCGGGATCATCAGGGTGGCCAGCATCATGCCGAGGACGGCCTTGCCGAGCACGGGCCGGAGCCGGGAGAGGGAGTAGGCCGCCGCCACGTCGAGGACGAGCTGGAAGGCGAGGGCGCCGAACGCGTAGTACAGGGTGTTGAGGAGGAGCCCGGACAGGTCCATGACGTTCCACGCCTGGGCGTAGTTCTCGGGCTGGAAGGTCTGCGGGACCAGGGTCGGCGGGGTCCGCACGGCTTCCTGGGTGGATTTCAGGCCCCCGGAGAACATCCAGTACAGGGGGCCGAGGAAGACCAGGGTGAAGCCGCCGGCGACCAGGGCGAAGGCGGTCCGGTAGAGGGCCCTGCCGCGGGGGCGGGCGAGCTGGGCCGGCGGGATGAGCGTGCGTGTGGTCAACGTGGTCTCCCCGGTCCTACGCGTCGTCGGCGCGGCTGAACCTCGCGTACGCCGCCGAGAATCCGGCGAGGAGCACGAGCAGGACCAGGCCGAGCGCCGCGGCGGCGCCGTAGTCGTTGAAGTGGAAGGCGTACTGGTAGATGAGGTAGACGACGGTGAGGGTGGAGCCCTCGGGGCCGGCGCCGCCGGTGAGCAGGAACGGCTCCAGGAAGACCTGCATGGTCGCGATGATCTGCAGGAGCAGCATCAGCAGGAGGACGAGCCGGGTCTGCGGGACGGTGACGTGCCAGATCTTCCGGAACAGCCCGGCGCCGTCCAGTTCCGCCGCCTCGTACAGCTCGCCGGGGATGCCCTGGAGGGCGGCGAGGTAGATGAGGACGGCACCGCCCATGTTCATCCAGGTGGAGGCGACGACCACGGAGAGCAGGGAGAGGTCGGGGTCCTGGAGCCACTGCTGCTCGGGCAGGTGGAGGAGGCGGAGGATCTCGTTGAACAGGCCGTGGCCGGGGTCGTAGAGGTACTTGAAGAGGAGGACGGAGGCGACCGGCGGCAGCATCACGGGGAGGTAGACGAGGAGGCGCAGATAGCCCCTGCCGTGCCGGAACTCGTTGATGACGATCGCCACGAGGAACGGGACGACGAAGCCGAGGAGCAGCGCGAGCAGGGTGAAGAGGAGGGTGTTGCGCCAGGCCTGCCAGATGGCGGGGTCGTTGAAGACGGTGGCGAGGTTGGACCAGCCGGCCCAGGTGGTGCGGCCGTCCTCGGTCTTCTGGAAGGCCAGGAGGAACTCCCTGACCATGGGGTACCAGGAGAAGAACGAGAAGCAGAGGACGGCGCCGATCAGGAAGCCGTGGGCCGTCAGGTTGCGGCGCAGCGCCCTGGCGAACGCGCCGGGCGCCGGGGGCCGGGCGGCGGGCCCGGCCCCCGTGCCGGCCTCCGGGCGGGGGGCCGGGCGGGTCGTCGTACGGGTGGCCGAGGGGGTCACCGGGCGGCCAGGATCTGGTTGACCTGCGACTCGGCGGTGGCGAGCAGCTTGTCGATGTCGGCGTCCTTGTTGGTGAGGATGCCGGACATGACGTTGTCGAGGATCTTGTAGACCTCCTGGGCCTTCGGCGGCTCGGCCTTGCCGGGGACGGGGTTGCCCATGAAGGCCCTGAAGTTGGCGACCGGCATGGTGGCGTGCTCCACGCGGGCGGCGTCGTCCTTCGCCTTGGAGTCGTTCAGCCAGAAGTTGGGCTGCGGGACGCCGACGGGCAGCCCGTCCGCCTTGGCGCGGGCCCAGTCGAACTGGCCCTTGCCGACGGTGAGGTTCTTGAAGTTGAGCCAGGCGATCGCGGCCTTGATCCTGTCGCCGGAGATGCCCTTCTTGATCATGTAGTTGTTGCCGCCGGCGAGGGTGGCCTTCCCGCCGGGGATCGGGCCCATGCCGAAGTTCTCGTACTTCGCACCGAGTTGCTGGACCATGTAGGCGATGTCGTCGGGGGCGGCGAGGAACATGCCGAGCTTGTCGGTGGCGATCTGCTTCTGGAGGTCGCCCCACTGGAGGAGCTGGGTCCTGCCCATGCTGTCGTCCTCCCAGCGCATGGCGTGGAGGTTCCGGGCGATCCGCTTGCCGAGGTCGGTGTTGAACGCGGCCCTCTCGCCGGAGGCGTCGACGACGTCGCCGCCGAGGCTGTACATCTGGGCGGTGAAGTGCCAGCCGCCGGTGTTGCCCGCGCTGTACTCGCCGAAGCCGGCGACGCCGTTGCCGAGGGCGGCGATCCTCTTGGCGGCGGCGCGGACCTCCTCCCAGGTGCGCGGCGGGGCGTCGGGGTCGAGTCCGGCGTCCTCGAAGAGCTTGCGGTTGATCAGCAGGCCCATGGTGTAGTTGCTGGTGGGCAGGCCGTACAGCTTGCCGTCGTGCTTGAGGGAGCCGAGGACGTTCGGGTCGATGTCCTTGAGGAGCGGGACGGTCTTCTCGTTGACGTAGGCGGTGATGTCGGCGGCGCCGTCGTTGTCGAGGACCTGCGGCAGGTCGGTGAAGTACGTGTAGAACACGTCCGGTTGCGACTTGGCCTTGAGCATCGCGGTGAAGCGCGGGGGCTCCAGGCACTGGCCGGGGGTGGAGCGGCCCTGGATGGTGACGTTCGGGTACGTCCTGTTGAAGGCGGCGACGTCCTCCTTCCACTCCTTGAGCTCGGCGGCCTTCGCGGTGGGCGGCATGCAGTCGATGGTGAGCGTGACCTTGGTCTTGGGGTCCAGCGGTGCGGTGGGGTCGGACGAGCCGCTGCCTTCGGATCCGCCGTCGTCGTCGCCGCTGCTGCTCGTGCCGCAGGCGGTGAGCGCGGTCAGCGCGAGCGCGGAGGCGAGGGCGACCGCGCAGGCGTCGCGGGTACGGCGGATCCGGGCACTTCTCATGGCTGGTCCCCTTCGGCGGGTACGTGGAGGTGCGCCCCAGGGCCGTCGTGTCGTGGGGCGCGGCACACTCAACCACCGCCGACATCGCAGTGCAATATCCCGCGCAAATTTGGTAAATGATTGACAGTCACTCGCACAGACGGGGCTCGTTCTCCGTACGTCCCGGAAAGCGAGTAGGGCCCCATCCGGAGGACGGGGCCCTGGAGGGCGTGGACGGACCGGCCGGCCGTCGCTCGTCATGACGTTGTCGACACCCCCATGGCAGCAGGCGTCCGGCACGCGGCGACAGCCGCTCGTGTCAGCGGATGCCGTGGTCGGGGTGGGCCCGGTCGTAGGCGTGCCGCGCCTCGGCGATGACGGCACGGTGCGCGAGGGACCAGTCGGCGAGCGCCTTGACCAGGTGGGTCAGGCCGGCCCCGGTCCCGGTCAGGCGGTAGTCGACCTGGGCCGGGACGGTCGGGTACACGGTGCGCAGCACGAGGCCGTCACGTTCGAGCCTGCGCACGGTGAGGGTGAGCATGCGCTGGGAGATGCCGTCGATGGCGCGCTGGAGTTGGCGGAAGCGACGCGGCCCGCCGGCGAGTTCGACGATCACGAGCACCGACCACTTGTCGCCGATGCGGTCCAGGACGTCGCGGATGCCGCAGTCGGGGTGGTCCTCGCGTCCGCACGGGTCGATTTCGGCGGGGGTGGTGGTTACCCCGGTGTGCGTGAGTGACATCGGACTGCCTTCTTGTGGTCGGTGGGCAAGCGATCGAGGATCAAGCCTAGTTACTGATGGGAACTACCGCGGAAGAACGGGATTGATCATGATTCTGGTGACCGGAGCGAACGGGAACCTCGGCGCGGCCGCTCTTGCGGCGCTGCACGCCCGTGGCGCCGTTGCGACGGGCGGCAGCCGCACGCCGGGCGAGGGGATGCGGCGCCTCGACTTCGACGCCCGTCCGAGCCTCGACCTCGCCGGCGTGTCGACCCTGGTGCTCGTCTCCGCCGGCTACGCCGAGGACGACCAGGTCGTCGCCCGGCACGCGGCGGTCCTGGACGCCGCCGTCCGCGACGGCGTCGGCCACGTCGTCTACACGAGCCTGACCACCGCCGGCGATCACCTCGGTTTCGCTCTGGCCCACCGCGCGACCGAGCGGCTCGTGCGGGCGAGCGGGTTGCCGTGGACGATCCTGCGCAACGGCCTGTACGCCGAACTCTTCGGCGGTCTGCTGATGTGGGCGGGTGACGATGTGGAGTCCGCGTTCGGGGACGGCGCCTTGGCCGCGGTGCCGCGGGAGGACCTGGCCGAGGCCGCGGCGGTGGTGGCGTCGGACCCCGCACCTCACGGCGGGCGCGTCTACGACCTCGTCGGCACGCCGATCACGGCGGGGCAGGTGGCGGGCGAACTCGGCGTCGCGCACCGTTCCATCAGCCTGGGCGAGTACCGGCGCAGGCTCCTCCACGAGACGCCGGGGCTGCTCCCGTTCCAGCCGCCGATGCTCGCCTCGATCGCCACGGGCATCCGGCACGGCTTCCTGGACGGCACCTCGCCCGACCTCACCGACCTCCTCGGCCGCGCGGCCCGCGCTCCGCTGGCCACGGCCGTTGCGGCCGCGGCCGCCGCCAGGCCGGAGGCGGGCGAGTAGCGGCGACGGCGACGCGCGCCCGGCGGCGAAGCGGGTGGACCGCCGTCGCCGCCACGGCGACCGGGGTCCGTACGGCCGGTCCTCGGCTCCGCACCGCGTCCCCCGCGACCCGCCCTGGGGCCCGTCCGGCGGATCAGGGCCGGGGCCGCGACGCCGATCCGCCGGACAGGCCCTGGCGGGGCGGCTGCGCGGTCGAGCCGCGGACCACCAGCTCGGGGTCGAAGAGGAGTTCGCCGGGCGGGACCTCGCCGCCCTGGATCTGGGCGCAGAGCAGTTCCACGGCCGCGCGGCCCATCGCCTCGATGGGCTGGCGCACGGTGGTGAGCGGGGGCTCGGTGCAGTTCATGAAGGCGGAGTCGTCGTAGCCGACGACGGAGACCTCCCCGGGGACCGCGAGGCCCCGCCTGCGGGCCGCCCGGACGGCGCCCAGGGCCAGCGGGTCGCTGGCGCAGACGATGCCGGTGACCCCGCGGTCGAGCAGGCGCGAGGCGGCCGCCTGGCCGCTCTCCAGGGAGAACATGGCGCGCTCGACGAACTCCGCCGGGAGCTCCGCGCCCGAGGCCTCGGCGGCCTCCCGGGCGGCCGCGAGCTTGCGGCGGGAGGGGATGTGGTCCGCGGGCCCCACGACGACGCCGATGCGCTCGTGCCCCAGGGACTCCAGGTGCCGCCAGGCCTGGCGGACGGCGACGGCGTCGTCGCAGGAGACGCAGGGGAAGTCGAGGCCCTCGATGGGGGCGTTGACGAGCACGACGGGGATCTTGCGTTCGGCCAGCTGCCGGTAGTGGTCGTGCGGGGCGTCGGCCTGGGCGAAGAGCCCGCCGGCGAAGACCACGCCCGAGACCTGCTGCTCCAGGAGCAGTTCGACGTAGTCGGCCTCGGAGACGCCGCCCTTGGTCTGGGTGCAGAGGACGGGGGTGAGGCCCTGCTGGGCGAGGGAGCCGCCGATGACCTCGGCGAGGGCCGGGAAGATCGGGTTCTGCAGCTCCGGCAGGACCAGGCCGACCAGACGCGCCCGCTCGCCGCGCAGCTGGGTCGGGCGCTCGTAGCCGAGGACGTCCAGGGCGGTGAGCACCGACTGCCGCGTCGCCTCGGAGACCCCGGGCTTGCCGTTGAGCACGCGGCTGACCGTCGCCTGGCTGACACCCACCTTCTTCGCTACCTGTGCAAGTCGTCGCGTCATGAGCGCAAGACTAGCGCAAGCCGCGCAAGCGGCTTGCGCCAGTTTTGCTTTCCCGAGCCGCTCCCTACGGATTGATGTTGATCTTGAAGGTGGAGGTGGTGTTGCGGACGTCGACGGCGTTGCCGCTCAGTTCGAGGCCGTTGAAGGTCACCTCGCCGACGGCGGGGCCCTGCCCCGACTCCGGCATCTCGTTGGCCCAGAGGCCGAAGCCGGACTTCGCGTCGAAGGCGTCGCCGCTCTTGCGGGCCCCGGTGATCGAGACGTCGCTGAACACCGTGTCCTTGATGGGGAACTGCGGCTGTCCGCCCACGTAGTTCGTCTGGAACATGATCCCGCTGTAGGTGGGATCGACGATGTCCACGTGGGCGACCCGGATCCCCTGGAAGACCTTCGAGGCGGAGAAGACCCAGATGCCGGGGAAGGTCTGCGAGCCCCAGAAGTGGCCGCCCGCCCGGACGATCGAGATGTTCTCGAAGGTCGTGGGACCGGTACCGAAGCCGTTCATCGGATAGCCGAAGTCGAGCGACGAGATGGTGATCCCGGAGTAGACGAGCGTGTCGGCGATGCGGATGTTGCGGAAGGTGTTGTCGTAGCCGCCGTAGACGGCCACGCCCGCCGCCCGCCAGGTCAGGGTGGAGGTGAGGTTCTCGTAGACGTTGTTCTTCATGTCGGCGCCGCCGGCGTCGATCGCGGAGAACAGCGCGAAGCTGTCGTCGCCGGTGGCGCGGGCGTCGTTGTTGACGACGTGGTTGTCCGTGGAGCCGTTGGTCATGTTGACGCCGTCGGCGAACATGTTCCGGATGCGGGAGTTCCTGATCGTGATCCGGTCGGTGTTGGCGCCCCAGTAGAGGCACACCATGTGCTCGTTCCAGATGTCGTCGATCACGATGTCGGTGACGTTCGCGAAGTCGAAGACCTTGCCCGGGCCGTCGATCCGCGAGGTGTAGTTGCCGAAGTAGGCGAAGCCCTTGAAGAGCGAGCCCTTCGCCGTACCGTCGGCGCGGAAGCCGACGTCGGTGTTGTCCTGGGTCGTCGGCGCGTGGAACTTCGTGTACCAGGGTCCGGCGCCGACGACCTTGACGGCCTTGCCGTACACCTGGAACTTGCTGGACGTCCGGTAGTCGCCCGGCGGCAGGTAGACGCCGACGAGGGTGCCGGTGGTGTCCATGCGGACCTTGTCGAGGGCGTTCTGGACGTCCTGGTGGGTGAAGCCGGCCGGGACGGTGTACGCGGCCGGGTCCGGGTTCGCGACCGGGGCGACCTGCTCCAGGTCGACGAAGTCGATCGCGTAGTGCGCGGCGGTGTTGGCCGCGTCCTTCTGGAGCCGGATCCTGCTGCCCGCCGGGACGGTCTCGTCGAGGAGCAGGTGCGCCTCGTCGTAGATGTGGCGCGGGGCCCCGGAGCCCGGGGAGTTGCCGGGCGCGGTCTCGGCGCCGTACAGCCAGGCGTACTTCGAGGTCAGCGGGAGCGCCTTCTCGAAGACGCCGTCGACGTACACGTTGATCGTGGAGTCGATGCCGCCGCCGCCCGGGGCGTCCGGGACGGAGAAGCGGGTGACCAGGGTGTTGGTGGCGGCGCGGGTGGTGAACTCGACGTACTCCCCCGTCGCGTCCAGGTGGACGGCCCTGCGGCCGGAGGCCTCGCCCGCGATGTCGCCGACGGTCCGGTTGGGGCCGACGACGGTGGCGCCGCCGCCCGCGGTGCCGTCCTCCGCCTCGTACGTGGTGTACGGCATGTCGGCGCCGCGTCCGACGAAGAGCGGCTGGGTGGAGGTGTTGTTGGCGCGCTTGACCGGGAGTTCGTGGGCGTCGTCGGCGAGGACGGTCCGCACGGTGTACGAGCCGTCGGCCGCCGTCCACGGGCCGAGGTCCACCTCGGCCGAGGCGCCGGCCGCGAGGATCCCGTCGTACGCGCCGGTGAGGGTCTTCACCGTGGCGCCCCGGGAGTCCAGGAGGGTGAGGGTGACGCCGTGGGCGCCCGCCGCGCTCGCCTGCGTGCCCTGGTTGCGGACCGTGACCTTGAAGGAGACCGGGTCACCGGCCGCCGGGCTGGACGGCAAGGTGGTCACCGAGGCGGCGACCGGATCGGAGCTGGTGACCGGTTTGACCACGAGCGGGGTGGGGCTGGTGTACGTGTTGTCGGACTCGTTGCGCTCGACGACCGCGCCCGCTTCGTCGGCGACGGCGGAGAGCGTGTACGTACCGGCCTCGCGCGCTCCGATCGATGTGCTGACGGTGGTCTGCGCGCCGGGCGCGAGGGCGCCGACCCGGGCGGTGGCGACCTCGGTGCCGCCGAGGCGCACCGCGAGGGCGCTCGCCGGGGCGGCGACGGTGCCGCTGTTGCGGACGGTGGCCGTCACCGTGATCGTGTCGGACTCCACGGGGGCGGCGGGCGCCACGGCGAGTCCGGTGACCTGCAGGTCGGGGTTGGGCGCCGGGACGCCGATCACCCGGAGTTCGGCGAGCTGGCCCGCCGGGGCGCCGGAGTTGGCGGTGAACCGCAGCCGGACGTCGGCGACGCGGCCGGAGACCGGGACGGTGACGCTGTTGCCGGTCGCCGGGTCGAAGGTGAGGCTCTTCGCGGCGGCGAGGGTGGTGAAGGCGGTGGCGTCCTGCCCGCGGCCGAGGACCTCGACGGTCTGGCTGCGGGCGGTCCAGGCCGAGGAGGGGTTCAGCCCGAGGACGAGCCGGTCGAGGTCGGCGTCGGCGCCGAGCCTCACCGTGAGGGTCTGGGGGTAGCTGCCGCCCGCACCCTCCCAGTAGGTGGTGACGTCGTTGTCGTTGGCGTTCTCCGCGGCGAAGGTGTGGACCGTGGAGGAGGCGCTGATCGGCTTGCCGACGGCGAGGTCCGAGCCCGTGCCGCCGCTGCCGGTGCGGGTGACGGCGTTGCCGGCGACGGACCGGTTGCCCGCCGCGTCCCTGGCTCGTACGTGGTAGGTGACCGTGACGGAGGCGGGCTGGGTGTCGGTGTAGGTGGTGGTGTTCCCGGCGACGGTGCCGCGCAGGACGTTGTCGGCGTAGATCTCGTAGCCGGTGACGCCGGTGTCGTCGGTCGAGGCGGTCCAGGTCAGGCGTATCTGCCCGCTCGTGGGCTCGGTGAGCGCCAGGTTCGCCGGGGCGGTCGGGGCCTGGGTGTCGCCGGTGTCGCCGGTGCGGGTGACGGTGTTGCTGTCGGCGGACTGGTTGCCGGCCGCGTCCCTGGCGCGGACGGAGTAGGAGACGGTCTGGTGCGCGGGCCGGTTGTCGGTGTAGGTGGTGACGTTCCCGGCCACGCCGCTGAGCAGGGTGCCGTCGGCGTAGACGTCGTAGCCGGTCACGCCGGTGTCGTCGGTGGCCGCGTTCCAGGTGAGCCGGATCTGTCCGGTGGCGGGCTCGGTGAGGGCGAGGCCGGTGGGCGCGGTCGGTGCCCGGGTGTCGCCGGTGGCCGGTCCGTACACCTCCAGTTCGGAGATCTGCGCCGCGTTCTGGACGCTGTTCGCGGTCACCAGGACCCGTACGTGCCGGGTGGTGACGGCGTCGAAGGAGAGGGTCGCCGCGCGCCCGCCGGCGGCGTCGAACGCGTACGCCTTCGCGGCGGTGAGGTCGGTGAAGTCGGTGCCGTCGGTACTGCCCTGGAGCTTCAGGGTCTGGGTGCGGGCCTCCCAGCCGTCGGGCAGGCGCAGGACGACCCGGTCGACGCGGACGGCGGAGCCCAGGTCGGCCCGGAGCCACTGGGGGAAGGCGCCCGCGGCGCTCTCCCAATAAGTGGCCCGGTTGCCGTCGTTGGCGTTCGGAGCGGTGTAGGTCTGGGCGTGGCTGCTCGCGGTGAGGGGGCGTCCGGCCGCGAGGTTCGCGGAGGAGGCGTCGGCGGCGTGCACCTCCAGTTCGGAGAGCTGGGCGGCCTGCCAGCCGGTGTTGGCGGTGATGTCGACGCGTACGAAACGGGTCTGCGCCGCCGGGAAGGAGACCCGGACGGTGTTGCCCGCGCCGGGGGCGAAGGCGTACGGGGCGGAGCTCTTCAGGGTGGTGAAGGAGGTGCCGTCGGCGCTGCCCTGCACGGAGAGCGTCTGGGTCCGGCCCTCCCAGCCGGCCGGCAGCTTCAGGACGACCTCGTCGACGCGGGTGGTGGCGCCCAGGTCGGTCTGGACCCACTGCGGGAGCGCGCTTCCCGCGCTCTGCCAGTAGGTGCCCTGGTCTCCGTCGGTGATGTTGCGGGCGCCGTACTCGGCGTGGGCGCTCGCGGCGGCGGTCGGCTTCCCGGCCGCGACGTTCGGGCCCCCGGCCGCCGAGGCCGTGAACGCGGGCCCTCCGAGGGCCAGCAGGCTGGTGACGAGCAGGGCGCTCAGGCCCCGGGCCCGTCGGCGTTGGATTCTCATCTGTCCCCGATCTCGGCCCCGCGCGACCCCTGACGGTGGCGGGGCGCGGCTCTGTCGGTGTGATGGCACAGCTGAACAGTCGCAAAGATCTTCATCTTTTGCGTCGAGCGATCAGAGAGTTGCAGAGATCTGCCATGTCGTCTACGCCCACAACCGCACTCGGATCCGCCGCCCGCCCGGGCTCCCGGCGCCGCCCGCCGCCGGAACAGGGCCTTTCAAGTGGCTTGCGCAATCACGTAATTATTTACGTGGGTGCGTGGTCCGGAGGCCGGACGTGATGATGAAGGGATGACGCGCACCTTCGAAGAACTCGTGGCGGAGGCCTCCGCGGCCCCGGTCGACGGCTGGGACTTCTCCTGGCTCGACGGACGGGCGACCGAACAGCGCCCCTCCTGGGGCTACCACCGGCTCCTCACCGAGCGCCTCGCCACCGCCTCGGCCGGGCTCGACGTCCAGACGGGCGGCGGCGAGGTCCTGGCCGGGGTGCCGGTGCTCCCGCCGACGATGGCGGCCACCGAGTCGTGGCCCCCGAACGTCGCCCGGGCCACCGAACTCCTCCACCCGCGCGGAGTGGTGCTCGTCGCCGACCCCGACGAGCCGCCGCTGCCCTTCGGCGACGCCGCCTTCGACCTCGTCACCAGCCGGCACCCGGCCACCGTGTGGTGGTCGGAGATCGCCCGTGTCCTGCGGCCGGACGGCACCTATCTCGCCCAGCACGTCGGGCCGGCCAGCGTCTGGGAGGTGGTGGAGTACTTCCTCGGCCCGCAGCCGGAGGCGGCCCGGGAACGCCACCCCGACGACGAGGCCGCGGCGGCGCGGGCGGCCGGGCTGGACGTCGTGGACCTGCGCACCGAACGGCTGCGGATGGAGTTTCACGACGTCGGCGCGGTCGTCTGGTTCCTGCGCAAGGTGATCTGGATCGTGCCCGGGTTCACGGTCGACGCCCATCTGCCCCGGCTGCGCGAGCTCGACGCCCTGATCCGGGCGGAGGGGCCGTTCGTCGCCCACTCCGCCCGGACCCTGGTCGAGGCGCGCAGACCCGCCGGGTGACGGCGCGGGCCCCGCTCAGGAGCGGGCCGGCGGGCTCCCCCAGTCGAGGCGCAGGACGGCGAGGTCGTCGGAGTGCCGGCCGGCGTTCAGTTCGTGGGTCTCCTTGATGAGGAGGTCGACCTGGACGGCCGGGTCCTCCGCCGGCAGGGTCGCGATCAGCTCCAGCAGCCCCTCGACGCCGAGCCGTTCGTTCGCCGTTCCGCTGTGGCCCTCGGTGAGGCCGTCGGTGTAGAGGGTCAGGGCTCCGGTGGCGGGGAGCGGGACGACCGTGGCGGGCCAGCGGTGCGGACCGGAGAAGATGCCCAGGGCGATGCCGTGGGCGGCCTCCAGCTCCCGGGTCCCCTCGGACGTGGTGAGCAGGGGTTCGTGGTGGCCGGCGAGGTGGAGGGTGGCGGTGCCGGCCTTCTGGTCGAGGGTGAGGAGGGTGCAGGTGGCGAACATGTGCTGGCCGCCGCGCTCGGCGAGCAGGATGCGCTCCATCAGGTGCAGCAGGTCGTCGCCGCGGTGCCCGCCGAGCACGAGGGAGCGCCAGGCGATCCGCAGGCAGACGCCGAGGGCGGCGGCGTCGGGCCCGTGTCCGCTGACGTCCCCGACGACGGCGTGCAGCAGCCCGCCGTCCCCCTCCACCACGTCGAGGAAGTCCCCGCCGAGCAGGGCCAGGGTGGCGCCCGGCAGATAGCGGGAGGTCACCCGCACCGTGGAGGTGTCGAGGATCGGCTGGGGCAGCAGGCCGCGCTCCAGGCGCGCGTTCTCCTCCGCCCGCAGCCGGGCGGCCTGGGCCTCGGAGCTGGCGCGCTCGGTCTCGCTGCGGTAGACGGCGTAACGGACCGTCCGGTGCAGCAGGTCCGCCTCGACCTTGCCCTTGACGAGGTAGTCCTGGGCCCCGGCGGCCATGGCGTCGGGGCCGGCCTGTGCCTCGGCGAGCCCGGTCAGGACGATGACCGCGGTGTGCGGGGCCATGTTCCTGACCGTGGTGACCGCGTCGGTGCCCGACACGTCGGGGAGGTGCAGGTCGAGGAGGATGCAGTCGATCGGCGCGGCGGCCAGTTCGGCGCGGGCCTCGGCCAGGGTGGTGCGGGTGGTCAGCTCGAACCGCAGCCCCGTGTCGTGGAGGAGTTCCTCGACGAGCAGGGCGTCGCCCAGGTCGTCCTCGATCAGGAGGATGCGGTACGTCGGTTCGTGGGGCACCGCGGACCGGCCGGTCGTGGTGGCGTTCATCGCGTCCGCTCCGTACCGGAGTCGGCGGCCGGCGGCAGGGCGGCGGGGAGGGGGGTCTCCGGGGGTTCCGGCGCCAGGGTGAAGGTGATGCGCGCCCCCTCGCGGTACTCGGTGTCGACGGCGATGGTGCCGCCGTGGAACTCGACGATCTTCTTGCACATGGCGAGGCCGATGCCGCTGCCGGAGTAGACGTCCTTGGTGTGCAGCCGCTGGAAGATCACGAAGACCTTGTCGGCGTACTCCGGGGCGATGCCGATGCCGTTGTCGGTGACGGTGAACCGCCACAGGCCGCCCTCCCGGGCCGCCGTGACGCGGATCCGCGGGGCCTCGTCCGGGCGGCGGAACTTCACGGCGTTGCCGATCAGGTTCTGCCAGAGCATCCCCATCTGGGTGGGGTCGGCGACCAGGGTCGGCAGCGGGTCGTGGGTGATCACCGCCCCGGCCTCCTCGATGCCGACGCTCAGCGCGGACAGGGTCCGCTCCAGGACGTCGTCCAGGTCGACGCTCTGGTGGGCGTTGTGCAGGCGTCCGACGCGGGAGAAGTCGAGGAGGTCGTTGATGAGGACCTGCATGCGGTTCGCCCCGTCGACGGCGAAGTCGATGTACTGGTCGGCCCGGCTGTCGAGCTGCCCCCCGTAGCGCCGCTGGAGGAGCTGGGTGAAGCTGGAGACCTTGCGCAGCGGCTCCTGGAGGTCGTGGGAGGCGACGTACGCGAACTGCTCCAGCTCGGCGTTGGAGCGCTGGAGGTCGGCGGCCTGCGCGTCGAGGCGCAGGCGCGCCTCCTCGGTGAAGGCCAGTTCCCGCACGAGGCGCCGGCGCATGGAGTCGATCTCCTCGCCGAGGCGCCGCAGGTCGGCGGGGCCGGACGGGGTGATCGGGTGGTCGAAGTCGCCGCCGGCGATGGTCCGGGCGTCCGCGCCGAGCCGGTCGAGGGGTTCGTTGATGCCCCGGCGCAGTCCTTCGAAGATCAGGCTGGTCAGGGCGACGATGAGCACCGCGATGGTGCCGAACACCCAGTTCCGGACCTCCATCATGGTCATCAGCTCGTCCCTGGTGCGGACACGTTCCGCGCGCAGCCGCTCCTGCTGCCCGCCCAGGGCGGCGCGCACGGCGTCGAAGGCCGTCTTGCCCTCGGCCGCCCGCTCGACGGCCAGCGGCGAGGACGAACCGGGCGGCGCGGCGGCGATCGGGCGCGCGATCCTCTCCTGCCACCTGGTGACGGCGTCCCGTACGGCCCCGAGGTCGGCCAGGGCGGCCCGGTCGCCGGCGAGGAGTCCGGAGAGCTGGGCGGTCCGCGACTCCTGCTCGGCGACCCCCTCCCGGTAGGGGGTGAGGAAGTCCGGGGTGCCGGTCAGGCCGTAGCCGCGGATGCCGGTCTCCTGGTTGAGGACCGCCGATTCCAGGCGGGTCGCCGTGGTCAGGGCGGGCGACCGCACGTCCACGAGCTCCTTGCTGAGCGACTCGGTGCGGGAGAGGATCCAGGCCCCCGTCGTTCCGAGCAGGGCCAGGACGACCAGGGACACGGCCGTGCCCATGCGAAGCCACCGCCGGGTCGTCCAGGCGGACAGGCCCCGCTCGCGCGGTCGCTTCCCCTCGCCGGTCATGGTGCGGACTCCTCTGCTGCGACAGCCGCGGAGATGCGGCGCGATCACTGTAATGGGCGACAACGGTTGTTGTCGCCGGGCCGCCCGGGGACCTAGAGTGCCGGGTGTGCCAGGCAAGGACTTCGTGTTGCGGACCACTCCGCAGGAAACGGCCGCCGCCGCGGAGGCGGCGGTCGGCGAACTCGCGCGGCGCCTCGTCCAGCGGCTCCTGGACGACCCCTCACGACCGGCACCGGACGACCGCGCGCGGGCCCTGGCCCTGCTCCACGTCCTGGATCACGTCCAGAAGGCCGCCGAACGGCTCCAGCAGGAAGCGGTCGTGGCCGGCGCCCGCGCGGGGGCCGGCTATCCGCAGCTCGGCGCGGCCTGCGGCATGACCCGACAGGGGGCCCGCCGCCGCTGGCCGGGGCTCTTCGACCACTCACACGACAAACCCACGGAGCGACCGATCATGACCACCCCCGCCCGCCCCTTCGACGTCCTGCTCGTCGAGGACGACGTCGCCGACGCCATGCTCATCGAGGAGGCACTGTCCGAGCGCGGGGCCCGCAACCTGGTCCAGGTCACCGACGGGGTCGCCGCCCTGGAGCACCTGCGCGCCCCGGACACCGCACGGCCCGACCTCATCGTCCTCGACCTGAACATGCCCCGGATGAACGGCCGGGAGCTGCTGAAGGTCCTCAAGTCCGACGAGGACCTCCAGACCATCCCCGTGGTGGTCCTGACCACGTCGACGGCGCCCGACGACGTGACCGGCGCGTACAGCAGCCACGCCAACGCCTACGTGACCAAGCCGGTGAACCTGGAGGAGTTCGAGCAGGCCGTCCAGAGCATCGACGCCTTCTACCTGGACACCGCCGCCCGGCCGCGTCCCTGACGCCCGGGAGCCTCCGGGAGGGAACCTCCGTGGGGTGCGGGTTCAGTCCAGGTCGATGCGGGCGGTGATGCGCTTGCCGACCGGCTCCCGCCGGACGCGGAGGTCCCGGGCGACGGCCTCGACGATCTCCAGGCCGTGCTGCCCCACCCGCTCCGGGTCGGCGGCGTGGGGCGCCGGGACCGCGGGCGCGCTGTCCCAGACCACGACGTCCACGGTCCCGGCGCCGATGCGCAGTTGCAGCAGCACCGGGCCCGGGGCGTGCCTGCGGGCGTTCGTGACCAGTTCGCTGACGACCAGCTTCGTCAGTTCCGTCGCGCGCTCGGAGACGGGCACGCCCCAGACGGTGCGGGCCTTCTCCAGGAAGGCGGCGGCGTGGTCGCGGGCCTCGGCCACGAGCCCGTCGCCCTCGTTCCACGCGTGGTCGACCTGCATGAGGTCGTCCTCGGGCACGGCACGGTCGTCGCCGTCGGCGTCGGCCTTCGTCGTCATCCTCTTCCCCCGTGTTCACGCGCGTCCACCCGCCATGACGTCGTGTCCACCATAGGTGGTCCCCGGCGCGGGCGAGGGGGCGGTCCGGGTGTCAGCCGCCCGGTGCGATGAGGACGACCTGGTCCCGGGCGTGCCAGTACCGTACGCGGGCCTTGGGCGGGTTGAGGCGCATCCCGTGGTCGGGGGCGGTCACGGAGCGGTAGCCGATGGCGCATTCGCCGCGGCGGGCGGCCGACGCGGCGACGGCGGCGAAGGAGGTCGTCCGGCCGGTGGTGACGTAGTGGGCGGCCGGACGGAGGTGGAGGGTGTTGCCGGCCGGGGAGAGGAGTTCCTCGAACACGGCGGTCAGATGGGGGTTCTGGGAGATCTGGGTCATGAGGAGCCCGACGAGCCTGCCGCTGACGACGAAGTCGCACCCGGGGGCCCGGGGCGCGATCAGCCGGTTGCGGTCGTCGGCCATCTCGGTGACGACGGGCACCCGGCGGCCGCTCTCCTCCTCCGCGGCCCGCAGGTGGAGGAGGGTGAGGAGGGTCCGGTCGTCCGGGTCGCCGCGGCCGGGCCGGGGGTCGGGGCCGAGCACGATCACGACGTCGTAGCCGGTGGGGTCGAGGGCGTCCGTCGTGGACCGCAGCGCGGGGTCGCCGGGGTGGTGGCGCACGGGCATGCGGGGGGCGAGGGCTTCGGCGGCGGAGCGGACGGCGGCGGCCGTCGCGGCGCGCGGCCCGGCCGCGACGTCGAGGGTCGAGCCGGGGGGCGTACGCCGTGAGAGCTGGTCCACGATCCGGGGCGCCCTGCGGTTCCAGCCGAGGAGGAGGACGCGTTCGGCCGGGGCGGGGGCGGGGGGCGGCGCGTGGGTGAGGGCCCTCGGGTCGTGGGGCACGGGGAGGTCGGACAGCCGGGTGGAGTGCTCGTCCCGAGCGATCACGAGGAGGCTGTCGTCCTGTCGGAAACGGACGGCCAGGGGCGGGTTGAGCGTCACGGTGCCGTCGTCGTGGGCGATGCCGACGGCGACGGACTCCGGGCAGGCCCCGGCGGCCTCCTCGAAGGTCAGGCCGGGCAGGCGGGAGTCGCGCAGGGTGTGGAACTCGTGTCCGGCGAAGTCGAGGAGTTCCTGGTGGACGAGGGAGAGGCCGGGCTGCCGGGCGCAGTCGACGACGAGCCGGGCCGAGATGTCGTCCACGTCCAGGACGGTGGTCCGGGGGCCGCCGGCCAGCCGGGCGGCGGCGAGGTGGCGGTCGTCGCGCACGGCGGCGACGACGCGGACCCGCCGGTCCTCCCCCAGGGCGGCCGAGAGGGAGAGCAGGGTCTTGACGGTCTCGGCGTCGTCGCGGGGGTCGTCGCGGGGCAGGACGAGGACGCAGTCCGCGGTGGCCGGGCTCACCCGGGCGAGGACGGCGGGGTCGGCGGGGCGGCCGGTGCGGCAGAGGACGCGGGTGTGGCCCGTGGCGCGGACGGTGTCGGGCAGTCCCTCCTCCATGGCGGACTTGTCCTTGTCGGCGAGGACCGCGATCACGCGGCGGCGCCGGTCGGTGCGGGCGGCGACCAGTTCGGAGACGACGGTCGGGATCTGCTCGGACCAGCCGAGGACGACGGTGTGGCCGCGCTCCAGGATCGCGGCCCGGCCCCGGTCGAGGGCCATCAGCCGGTCGGTGAGACCGGTGGTGATGAGGCTGACCAGGGTGGAGACGTAGAGGAGGGCGATGAGGGCGAGGAGCACGGACAGGACGACGCGCAGGGGCGGTCCGACCTCGCCGCCCAGGCGCATGGTCTGCCCGGTGCTGCGCCAGACCGCCGCGATCCTCGCCCCGAGGGAGGCGGGGGCGCGCTGGTCGGTCCACACGAGGAGGGCGCTGACGGGGACGACGAGGGCCAGGCAGCCGAGGGCGAGCCAGCCGCAGAGCGCCGGTATCCCGCGGGCGAGGGTGGTGTCGAACCAGTACCGGAGGCGTGCCTCCGCGGAGGGGGCGGGGTACGGCGGCCGGGTGGTCGTGGTGTCCGCGATCCGGTCGGGTCCTGCTCCCCCTGCGGCGTTCCGCTGTCCGGGAACGAGTTCGTTGCGTTCTTTGCGGCGTTCTTTGCGCACGTCGGCAGCGTGGCGCCCCGCCGGGCCCGGCGGGGCGCCATCGCCGTGGATTCATCCCTTCGTGATCACCCGGAGGGGGCCGGGTCAGCCGTTCGGGTCGAAGGTGATCCCGGCGGGTTTGGCCTTGGCGAGGTGGGCGGCGAAGCTTCCGTCCTTGAGGCCGAAGTGCGCGCTGCCGAAGTCGGCCGCGACGAGCTTCTCGCGGATGCCGGCGGGGTAGCCGTTCCAGCCGACCAGGGCCGGGAACTGCCAGGTGCCCCGGTGGTTCTCGGGCGGTTCGTCGTTGCCGTTGGCGGGGCGGAAGCAGTGGGTGCCGATGCCGTCCTTGTGGTAGACGACCTTGGGGTGGTCGCCGTCCCAGCGGATCCGGTCGCGGGCGTGGGTGTCGAAGTTCCCGTGGGCGGAGGTGGAGACGTACTCCGCCCGGCCGTCGCGCACCCACACCACGACGTGCTCCCAGTCGTGGCGGTGTCCGCCGAGGCCGCTGCCGGCCACCGCCTGGTCCTTCTCGAAGTAGAGGCCGTAGAGGATCGCGCACCAGCCGTTGTTGCACTTCGCGCGGGAGTAGCCGTTGACGGCGGCGAGGTCGGAGGCGTCGCGGCACTGCCCGTTGAGGGCGCCGGACGGCTTGAGGCCGCCGTTGAGGGTGCCGTCGGGTCCGATCGCGGCGGTGGGGTAGCAGCCGTCCTTGTCGTAGTCGAAGGCCGGCTGGAAGGTCCGCTCCAGGGCGTCGGCGCTGCCGGGCAGGGCGGCGGGCGGTGCGGCGAGCGCGCTGCTCGGGAGGGCGATGACCAGCGCGAGGGCACCGGCGAGGGCGAGGGCGCCCCGGGCGGCGTACGCGGATGTCTTCAACTGCGTCCCCTTGGGTCGGACGGGCGGTCGGCGAGGAAGGGCGAGGAGGTACGGGAGCGTGCGCGGGCGTGCGAGGACGTACGGCGCCGCGGGGCGTCGTACGGCATGCGCCATCGTGGCATGGGCACATCAATATGGGGAGGCGTCGACCGCACCCGGCGGTGAACGCCGCCCCGACGGGAGGTGCCGCCCCGACGGGACGGCCCGCACCCGGAGCGGCTTCCGGAAAACCAACTAGACGATACGTCTCGTCTCGCCTAGGGTGAGGGCATGCCCACCGCTTCCCCCGCACACATCGCCATGTTCTCCATCGCCGCCCACGGCCATGTGAACCCCAGCCTGGAGGTCGTCCGCGAACTCGTCGCCCGGGGCCACCGCGTCAGCTACGCCGTCCCCGCCTCCTTCGCCGAGAAGGTCGCGGAGACCGGCGCCACCCCCGTCGTCTACACCTCGACGCTGCCGACCGACGAGGACCCGGACGCCTGGGGCACCGAGCTGATCGACCTCATCGAACCGTTCCTGGACGACGCCGTGCAGACGCTCCCCCAACTCGCGAAGGCCTTCGACGGGGACCGCCCGGACCTGGTGCTCCACGACATCACCTCGTACCCGGCCGGCGTCCTCGCCCGCACGTGGGGCGTCCCCGCCGTCTCCCTCTGGCCGAACCTCGTGCCGTGGGAGGGGTACGAGGAGGAGGTCGCCGAGCCGATGTACGCCGAGCTCAAGACCTCGCCGCGCGGCAAGGCGTACTACGCCCGGTTCGAGAAGTGGCTCGCCGAGCACGGCATCGACACCCCGCCCGACCGGTTCGTCGCCCGTCCGCGCCGCGCTCTCGTCCTCATCCCGCGCGCCCTCCAGCCGCAGGCCGACCGGGTCGACGAGTCCGTCTACACCTTCGTCGGCGCCTGCCAGGGCGACCGCGCCGACCAGGGCGAGTGGCACCGGCCGGCCGGCGCGGAGAAGGTCCTCCTGGTCTCCCTGGGCTCCGCCCTCACCAAGCAGCCCGACTTCTACCGGGCCTGTGTCGAGGCGTTCGGCGGCCTGCCGGGCTGGCACGTCGTCCTCCAGATCGGCAAGTTCGTCGACCCGGCCGAACTCGGCGCCCTGCCGGACAACGTGGAGGTGCACTCCTGGGTGCCCCAGCTCGCGATCCTGCGGCAGGCCGACGCCTTCGTCACCCACGCGGGCGCGGGCGGCAGCCAGGAGGGCCTGGCCACCGCCACCCCCATGGTGGCCGTGCCCCTGGCCACCGACCAGTTCGGCAACGCCGACATGCTCCAGTCCCTGGGCGTGGCACGGCACCTGCCGCTGGAGGAGGTGACCCCCGAACGGCTGCGGGAGGCCGTCCTCGCGCTCGTCGGCGACCCCGAGGTGGCCCGCCGGGCGCGTGAGATCCGGGAGTCGATGGCCCGCGAGGGCGGCACGCGGCGCGCCGCCGACCTGATCGAGGCCGAGCTGCCCGGCTGACGGGCGGTCAGGTCCCCTTCCCGCCCTCGTACGCGGCGAGTTCCCCGGGCGTGCCGACGAACGCCGGGCCGCGGCCGGGCGGGAGGCGCTCGACCACCCTGGCGACCGCCTCCCGCGCCGTGCCGGCCACACCGATCCTCCGCGACCGCGAGGGCCCCTCGACGTAGTACGGCCCGGTGTGGTCCGGGCCGGCCGCCGTCGGGCCGACGCAGGGCACGTCCCCCGTCCAGCGCTGCTCGGTGCAGCGGCTGAAGTGCAGTTCCCACGTGCCGGTCCGGGGAAGGAGCCGGCGCAGCCGCGGCTCGGCGTACGCCGCCGCGACCAGGTCGGCGCTCACCCGGTCGGAGGCGAGCAGCTCCCGCCACGCCGCTTCCGCGACGGCGGTGCCCGGGGTGTTCGTCGTCATGCCCGGATTCTCCGCCCGGTCCCGCGGGGCCACGACGCGCCCCGTGGTCCCGTCGCCCCGCCGTGCGCGGGCGGGGCGACGAGCGGGGTCAGACGACGGCGCCCGTGCGGCGGCGCTTCGCCGGCGCCGGTGCCGGGGCGGGAGCCGGGTGACGGGTCTCCAGGGTCACGGCCAGCGGGATCGCGGTGAAGACGGTGGACGCCATGCCCAGGACGACGCCGGCG
The DNA here is from genome assembly GCF_000716625.1 of Streptomyces bikiniensis. Taxonomy (NCBI): domain Bacteria; kingdom Bacillati; phylum Actinomycetota; class Actinomycetes; order Kitasatosporales; family Streptomycetaceae; genus Streptomyces; species Streptomyces bikiniensis. The sequence goes on from NZ_JNXJ01000012.1 coordinate 143,292, forward strand.
AGCAGCGCGACCGAGAAGTCCGTGAGCGAGTCCCCGCCCAGGGCGGCGAGCGCCACCAGGACGAAGAGCGCGCCCATGCCCGTGTTGACCGTACGCGGAAGGGTCTGGGCGACCGCCCGGTCGGCCAGGTCGGTCAGCGGTACGCCGCCGCCGCGCCGCCGCAGTTCCCGCAGCCGGTCGAGGACCACGACGGAGTCGTTGACCGAGTAGCCGACGACGGTCAGCAGGGCGGCCAGGAAGACGCTGTCCACCGGCTTGCCCAGCCAGGCGAACAGGCCGATCACCAGGAGGACGTCCTGGGTCATGGCGGCGACGGCGGCCGTCGCGTACGTCCAGCGGAACCGGACCGTCAGATAGAGGAGCTGGGCCGCGACCGCCAGACCGAGTGCGAGCAGGGCGTGGGTGCGCAGCTCGCTGCCCAGGCTCGGTCCGATCAGGTCGTCGCGCTCCACCGTCACCGGCCCGGCGACCCCGGTGAGCGCCTCCCTGATCTCCCGCTGCTCGCCGTCGCCGGTCTCCTTCACCCGTACCGACACGTCCCCCTCGCCGGTGGTCTGCACGACGGCGTCGGGGAAGCCGGCGGCCGTGACGGCCGCGCGGGCCGCGTCGGCGTCCACCGGGCGGTCGGCCGCGTACTGGACGACCCGGCCGCCGGTGAACTCGACGCCGAACTCCATGCCCCGGACGCCGATTCCGGCGAGGGCCACGAGGAGGAGCCCGGCGCAGCCCGTCAGCCAGCGGCGGCGACGGGCCGTCAGACGCGGTACGCGGCGGGTGAGCCGGGTCCGCAGCCGGCCGAGTCCCGCGATGCCGGTCACCGCGGGCCGCCTGCGCACGGCGGGCAGCCGGAGCGTCAGGTCGGCGAGGAGGCGGGTGACCACCATGGCGGTGAGGAGCGAGGTCACGACGCCGACGGCGAGCGTCACGCCGAAGCCCTTGACCGGTCCGGTGGCGAAGACGAACAGCAGTCCGGCGGCGAGCAGGGTGGTGACGTGGGAGTCCGCGACCGCGCTCCACACCTTGCCGAACGCCGTCGTCACCGGCCGCCGCGGATCGCGCGCGGCGTTCCCGCCCAGGGCGGCGTACTCCTCCCTGGCCCGTTCGAAGACCAGGACGTTGGCGTCGACGGCGATGCCGACGGCCAGGACGAAGCCGGCGAGTCCCGGCAGGGTGAGGGTGGCGCCCAGGGCGACCACGGCGGCGTACGAGATCAGGCCGTACAGGAGGAGGGCGACGGTGGCGAGGAGGCCGAGGAGCCGGTAGACGGCGATGACGAAGAGGCCGGTGCAGGCGAGGCCGATCACCGCCGCCAGGGCGCTGGCCCGGATCGCCTCCGCGCCGAGCGTCGGACCCACGGTGCTCTGCTCGACCGTCGTCACCGGGACGGGCAGCGCGCCGCCCTGGACGAGCGCGGCGAGGTCGCGGGCCTCCTGGCCGGAGAAGCCGCCGGTGATCTGCGCGGAGCCGCCGCCGATGCCCGCCCCGCAGGGGACGCCGTTCTGCATGCCGGGCGCGGAGACGATCCGGTCGTCGAGGACGATGGCGACCCTGCGGGCCGGGTCGCCGGGGGACGCGCAGGCTGCGGCACCGGTGATCCGCGCCCAGTCGCCCGCGGCCCGGTCGCGGAAGGAGAGGTCGACGGTCCAGCCCCGGCCGCTCGTGGTGTCGAGGACGGCTTCCGCGCCCTCGACCCCGTCGCCGGTGAGGGCGGGGGCGGCCAGCGCGAGGAAGCGGCCGGGCGCGTCGGGGTCGGCGAGGACGCGGGCGCCGTCGGCGGCGGCCGGTCCCTCCGGTCCCTTCGCCTCCCCGGTGACGGCGTGGAAGGTGAGCTGGGCGGTGCGGCCGATGGTCTCGGCGGCCCGGCGCGGGTCGCGCAGGCCGGGGAGTTCGACGACGATGCGGCGCTCGCCGGACCGGGCGAGGGAGGGCTCCGCGACACCGAGGCCGTCGACGCGCTTGCGGAGCACCTCCAGGGCGCGGTCGGTGGCCGCGGCGTCGGCGCGGGTGGTGGGGCCGTCCTCGGTCTGGAGGACGATGCGGGTGCCGCCGCGCAGGTCGAGTCCGAGGCGGGGCGGGGTGGTCAGGGTGATCCAGAGGGAGAGCGCGACGACGGCGAGCGCGAGGAGCGCGCGCCACAGCACGGCACGAGAGGACATGGGTACTCCACAGGCAGCGCACGGGCCGGCGGGCGCCGCCCCGGAGGGCGCGCGGGCCGTTCCCGTGCCGGACGTACGGTCGGATGCGCGCCGGCGGCCGGCCCGTGGGCATGCCGGGGGCCCGGACGGCGACGCGGGGGAACGTCAGCTGTGCCGGGTGGAGGGAGGGCCCCGGGGGTCCCTCGGGACGTGGGGGCCGCCGGGCGGCGCCCGCTCGCGGCGGGGATCGCCGGCGAGGAGGCCACGGAGGGGGAGGGAGAGGTCGACGGGCGCGGCCGCGGGGGCGGCGGGCAGCGCCGGGAACCGCACGGAGTGCTCGACGACGGCCGGAAGCCCCGCGACGGCGGCGGGCGCGAGATGCGGCTCGGGCGGCACGAGGCGCTGGGCGGAAACGGGGGCGGACACCGGGAGGGGGGCGGACGCCGGGACGGGAACGGACGCCGGGGCGGAGGCCGCCGGGGTGAGGATCAGGGACCAGATCGCGCAGAGCAGCGCGGGGACGAGGGCCGCGAGGCGCCGTGCGGAACCTTCCACCGCCCGGCACCTCCCCCGTCCGTTCCGGCCCGTCGTACCGGGCCGTCCGGGCTCAGCGTAGACCGGCGGGGAGCGTACCGGGGCACCGGCTCCCGTCCTGAGTACGCCGGAGCACGGCGGCTGAGTACGTCCGCCCATGCCGGGGCCGCCCCGGCCCCGCGACGATGACGGGGTCAGCCCGTCGTCCTCGGCTCCAGGGGGCCCGCCCGTGCTCAGCCGCATCGCCGCCCGCGTCGTCCCGTTCTTCGGGCGACTGACCGTCACCGCCGACCCGGGGACGCGTCTCGCGCCCGGCAGCATCCTGGTCGTGAACCACACCTCGCTCGCGGACCCGGCGCTCGTGCTCGCCGCGCTCCGCCGGCGGCTCGCGGTCGAACCCGTCCTGATGGCCACCTCGGGGCTCTGGCGGGTCCCGGTCCTCGGCCGGGCCCTGACCCGCGAGGGGCACGTGCCCGTGCACCGGGGCACGGCCCACGCGGCGGCGGCCCTCGACCGGGCGGCGGTCGCGCTCGCGTCGGGGCGGCACGTGATGCTGTACGCGGAGGGGCGCATCCCGCCGCGCCGCGACTCCGCCGAGAGCCCGCCCGAGGCGTTCCGGACCGGACTCGCCCGGCTCGCCCTGGCCACCGGGGCGCAGGTGGTGCCGATCGGTCAGGCGGGAGCCCGGCGGATCACCTCCGGCGGGCGGGCGAAGCAACTCGCCGGGGTGCTCACGGCGCCCGTCCGCAGGCCGGGTCTCCACGTGCACATCGGGGCGCCGCTGACGCTGCCCGCCGACGTGGCCGAGGCGACGGCGCTCGCGCACGGGGCGGTCACCGAGGCCTGGCGGACGGCGGCCGGGGCCCTGGAGGGTGGCTGCGGGCGGTCCGTCGAGGCGCCGCGGGCGCGCCGGCGCCGGGCCTGAGACCCCGTCGTACGGTCGGCCCCGGGGTCCTTCCGGGTCAGAAGACGGACAGGCCGGTGATGGTGGTGAACCGGTCGAGGGCGGCGACGCCCGCCACCGAGTTGCCCCGGCTGTCCAGGCCGGGGCTCCAGACGCACAGGGTGCAGCGGCCCGGGACGACGGCGACGACGGCCCCGCCGACGCCGCTCTTGCCGGGGAGGCCGACGCGGTAGGCGAAGTCGCCGGCCGCGTCGTAGGTGCCGCAGGTGAGCATGACGGCGTTGACCTGCTTGGCCTGGCTCCGGGTGAGCAGGCGGGTGCCGTCGGAGCGGAGGCCGTGCCTGGCGAGGAAGCCGGTGGCGAGCGCCAGGTCGGCGCAGGAGGCTTCGAGGGAGCACTGCCGGAAGTACTCGCGCAGCAGGTCGGGGACGGGGCCCGTGATGTTGCCGTAGGAGGCCATGAAGTGGGCGAGGGCCGCGTTGCGGTCACCGTGGGCGGCCTCGGAGGCGGCCACGTCCGGGTCGAAGGCGAGGTCCGGGTTGCCGCTCTCGGCGCGCAGGAAGGCGAGGAGGCTCCCGGAGGCGTCGCCGGTGAGGCGGTGCAGGCGGTCGGTGACGACGAGGGCGCCGGCGTTGATGAACGGGTTGCGCGGGATGCCGTTCTCGTACTCCAGCTGGACGAGGGAGTTGAACGGGTCGCCGGAGGGTTCCCGGCCGACGTGGGTCCAGAGGGTGTCGCCCTCTCCGGCGAGGGCGAGCGCGAGGGTGAAGACCTTGGTGACGGACTGGGTGGAGAAGGAGCGCCGCCAGTCCCCCACTCCGTGGACGGTGCCGTCGAGTTCGGCGACGGCCATGCCGAAGTCGGCCGGGTCGCCGGCGGCGAGGGCGGGGATGTAGTCGGCGGGCGTGCCCCGCTCGGCGAGTCCCGCGATCTCCTCGGCGATGCGGTCGAGCACCGGCTGGAAGGAGGTGGTCGTGGTCACGCGCGGGCCCCGGGGTCCCGTCCGGTCTCCTCCTCGGCGGCGGCGGCGAGGCCCAGGTCTCCACCGGGCGGCGGCGCGAAGTAGCGGGCGACGTCCGCGTCCGTGACGGCTTCGAGGGCGGCGGGGGTCCAGTGCGGGTCGCGGTCCTTGTCGATCACCTGGGCGCGGATGCCCTCGACCAGGTCGGGGGTGGTCAGGGCGGCGCAGGAGGCGCGGTACTCCAGGTCCAGGACCTCTTCGAGGGTGGCGAGGGCGCGGGAGCGGCGGAGGACGGCCAGGGTGGCCTTGAGCGCGGTCGGGGACTTCGCGAGGAGGGTGGCGGCCGCCTCCTTGGCGGCGGGGAGGCCGGTGTCGAAGAGGCGCTCGACGATCTCCTCGACGGTCGGGGCGGCGTAGCAGGCGTCGATCCACTCCCGCTGCCCGGCCAGGACGCCGGCCGGGGGCTCGGCGGCGTGGCGGGCGAGGGCTTCGTCGGCGGGCAGGCGCGTCAGGTCGTCGGCCAGGGCGGGGAGTTCGGCGGCGGGGACGTACCGGTCGGCGAGGCCGGTGAGGATCGCGTCGGCGGCGCCGACGGGGGTGCCAGTGAGGGCGAGGTGGGTGCCGAGTTCGCCGGGGGCGCGCCCGAGGAGGCGGGTGCCGCCGACGTCGGGGACGAACCCGATGCCGGTCTCGGGCATGGCGACCCTGGAGCGTTCGGTGGCGACGCGGTGGGAGCCGTGGGCGGAGATTCCGACGCCGCCGCCCATGACGATGCCGTCCATGAGGGCCACGTACGGCTTGGGGTGGCGGGCGATCCGGGCGTTGAGCCGGTACTCGTCCCGCCAGAAGGCGGCGGAGGCGGTGCCTCCGGCGCGGGCGTCGTCGTGGATGGCGCGGATGTCTCCGCCCGCGCACAGGCCGCGCTCGCCCGCCCCCTCGATCACGACCGTCTCCACGGCCGGGTCGTGCTCCCAGGCGGTGAGGGCCGCGTCGACGGCGAGGACCATCGCGTGGGTGAGCGCGTTGAGGGCGCGGGGCCGGTTCAGGGTGACGAACCCGGCGCGGCCCTCCGTCCGGAGGAGTACGTCGGCGGTTCCGGTCGGCACGGTCACTCGGTCCCTTCGGGCGGTACGGCTCGCTGTCCCGGCCACCGTACCGGGGCGCGTGCGACCGCCGCCCCGGGGAGCCGGTGCGGCGGTCGCGGGCCTCAGGCCGGGAGCAGGTCCTGCGGCACGCGGACCTGGCGCGGGGCGGACATGCGGAGTTCGACGATGTCGCGGACGGTGGGCCACTCGTCGTCGAGGACCGAGTAGAAGGCCGTGTCGCGGACGGCGCCGTCGAGGCCGCGGGAGTGGGCGCGGCGGACGCCCTCGCAGGTCGCGCCGAGGCGTTCGATCGCGATCCTGGAACGGGTGTTGCGGGCGTCGGCGCGCAGGGTGATGCGCCGGACCCCCCAGACCTCGAAGGCGTGCCGGAACATGAGGTACTTGGCCTCGGTGTTGATGCCGGTGCCCCGGGCGGCTCCCGCGATCCAGGTGTTGCCGATCTCGGCGGCGTCCGGGACGGCGGTCAGCGGATCGCCGTGGGGCATGCCGGGGACCGGCGGCCAGACCAGCGGACCCCGCCAGTAGTCGAGTTCGAGGAAGCGGGTGGAGCCGACGACCCGTTCGTCGGCGGTACTGACCACGGCGAAGGGCAGGCAGCGGCCCGCGGCCTGGTCCGCGAGGGCGCGGGCGATGTAGTCGAGGGCCGATTCGAGGCCGTCGGGCACGGGGGTGAAGGCGTAGGCCGATCGGTCCGCCCCGCCGGCCCGGGCGAGGGCTTCGGCGTGCCGCATCGCCAGCGGCTCCAGGCGCACGGAGCGCCCGGTCAGGAGAACAGGTACTGGCACGGAACCTCGGGTCTTTCACGGGCAGGGGAGGCTCCCGTCACGGAGGTCCGCGGCGGTAGCTGGAGGGAGGTTCTCGCCGGTGCCGACCATGTCGTGAGAACGACGAATGAGCAGGTGAGAGCGGTTCGTCACCGGTGCGAGGAGGACAGTATGCAGCCCCGGCCGTCCCGAGAACAGAACCCCGGACGAACCCGCGTACACGGGTGGGTGAAGCCTCTCGCGCGCCCCGGACGCGCCGGTCTCACGCAACGGACGGGGCCGCCCGCCAGTCGGACGGCCCGGCCGTTCAGACGCAGGTGGGATGGCCCCAGCCGTCGGGGTTCCTGCTGATGGTCTCGCCCTTGTCGTAGGCCTTGCCGCAGCGGCAGCGGCCCGCGAATCTCGCCTTGAGCGTGCCGCCGGACGGGCGTGTCCGGCGGGTGGCGGAGGCGCCCCCGGTCCCGGTCCGGGAGCCGGAGGGCGCGGAGGAGCGCGAGCGGGGCGCGGAGGCCCGTGCGGGCGCCTCCGGCGGGGGCAGCGGGCTGCCGGCGGCGGAGCCCGCTGCCTCCTGGGTGCGGGCGCTGTGGCTGGCCGCGCGGTCGGCGGCGTCGTTGAGGGGGTCACCGTCGACCTAGTGCGCGGGGGTGTGGACGAAGTCGACGTCGCGGCCGGTGAGGAGCGCGTCGATGCGGACCACCAGGTCCTTGTTGGCGACCGGGCTGCCGGAGGCGGTCTTCCAGCCCTTGCGGCGCCAGCCGGGCAGCCAGGTCGTGACCGCCTTCATGGCGTACTGCGAGTCCATGCGGACCTCGACGGGCACGTCGGGGTCGAGGACCTCCAGGAGCCTTTCCAGGGCCGTGAGTTCGGCCACGTTGTTGGTCGCCCGGCCGAGCGGGCCCGCCTCCCAGCGGTCGACCGAGCCGTCGGCCCGGCCGATGACCCACGCCCAGGCCGCGGGGCCGGGGTTTCCCTTCGACGCGCCGTCGCACGCCGCGATGATCTTTTCCACCATCCCACGATCCTGACACGGCGCCGGGGGCGGCCGGCGCCGCCCCCGGGCCGCCCGTCAGAAGGCGCCGTAGTTGACCTGCCAGGTGGGCAGGCCCATGCGGCGCCAGAGGGCCACGACGCGGTCCCGGTCGTCGAGGGAGACGCGGACGGCGTAGCGGTGGCGTACGTGGGAGTCGAAGAGCTCCGCCTTGACCAGGTCGTCGCCCCGGCCGTCGCCGGAGGCCCGCATCCACAGTTCGTCGTACGGCACCTCGTGGCGGGCGAGCCACTCCTCGGTGAGGGCGCGGTGGTCCTCGCTGCGTCCGGAGAGGAGGACGATCCGGTCGCGCTCGGCGTTCCGGAAGGCCCGCAGGGCGTCGCGCACGGAGATGTTGAGGGCGTCGCGGTCGCAGCGGGTGAAGTCGTACGGGCCGCGGTCGACGCGCAGGGCGAGGGTGCCGTCGATGTCGCACATGACGGCGGTGGGGAGCGCCGGGTCCGCGACGTAGGGCTCGGTGGCGGGCCGGTCGTTCAGCCAGTCGGCGGTCAGGCGCCAGCCGTTCCGGGTGGCCTTGGCGTGCTTGTCGGCGAGGATGCGGATGATCTCCTCGCCGACGGGCCGCTCGCGGGCGGCGTCGCGGCGGACGCACTCCTCGACGGGCACGCCGGTGAAGTCGTGGACGGCGAAGGTGACGTCCAGGCCCGCGACGGCGGCCTTGAGCCGCTTGGGGACGTGCGGGGTCAGGTGGGTGTTGTCGACGACGACGTCGAAGCCGCCGTCGACGGCCGCGCGGACGGCGGCGTCCTGGACGGCGAGGACGGTCTGCTCGTGGGTGTGCGAGCGGCCGCGCTCCGGGTCGGGCAGGTCGAGCATGGCGCGCAGGTCGTCGAGGTTGACGCGGCGCATGCGCCCCTCGGCGTCGGCCTGGAGGGCGCGGGCGGCCGTGGTCTTTCCCGAGGCGGGAAGTCCGGTCATGAGGTGGACGACGGGCACGGTCAGTTCTCCTGGTCGTGGGCGAAGGGGTCGGTGGCCTCGGGGCGGATCTGCCGCCAGAGGAGGAGGTCGGTCGGGCGCCCGTCGAGGCGCTGGAAGAGGGCGGCGCGCAGGCCCTTGTCGGGCAGCGCGGCGGCGGCGCGGGCGAAGGCGGCCCGGTCGCCCGCGAGGTGGGCCAGGCGGTCGTACGCCTCGTCCACGGCCCGCTCGCGGTCGGCGGCGGTCGCCTCCAGGCGGGCGATCACCCCGCGCACCCACTGGTCGAACTCGTCGGGGACCTGTTCGAGGAGGGCGTCGAGGGGCTTGCCGCCGGAGGCCTCGACGTCGGCGACGGGGCAGCCGAGGCCCTTGGCGACCTGGCCGGCGGGCAGGCCGGCGAAGCGCTGGATGCCGTGGCCGCGCCAGATGTCGCGCTCGGTGACGCCGGTGAGCACCTTGTGGAGGCGGACGTACTCGCTGAGCTTGGCCTTGGCGCGCAGGCCGGAGGCGAAGCGCAGCACGAAGCCCTCGGCGTCGGTGCCGGTGGCCCGGTGGCCACCCGGCAGGGTGTTGGACTCGGTGAGGGCGACGAGTTCGTCGAGGGTGGCGACGGACCAGGTGCGGACGACGCTGCCGAGGGGCGCCCAGGAGGCGGCGGCCTCGGCGAGCGGCACCTCGGTGCCGTCCGGGCCGAAGGCGGCGAGCAGGACGAGGTCGCGGCGCTCGCCGTAGTTCACGACGATGCGGTTGCCCGGGTAGAGCATCTCGGCGAGGTAGGTGGTGCCGGGCACCAGGCCCCCGGTGTCGGCGGCGTCGAGGCGGCGCTGCGCCCAGACGGCCTGGGAGCTGGTGAAGGAGCCCTTGGAGGCGGCGTGCCAGCGGCCCGCGTAGTGGAAGACCACGGCGAGGCTGCCGTCGACCTTGTCGTACACCTCGAAGGGCTCGTCGGGCAGCGGGGGCGCGTAGGGGCTGCCGGTGGCGTGCTCGGCGAGGTTGAAGAACTTGGGGAGGGGCAGTCCGACGATCCGCCCGGTGGTGTCGTCGGCGACGAGGCCGCGGCAGCGGAGGGTGGCCCGGTTCCAGTGCTGGGCGTACTGGCACGCGCGCGTGTACGTGTAGATCGACAGCGGCAGCTCGGGGTGCGGTTTCCGCGTCACGTGGCCGTCGGCGAGGGCGGCGGCGAGCTCGTCGGGCGTCATCAGGTCGTGCAGAGTCAGGGTGTCCTGGCTCATGGGGTCCCCTCCCGTGGTGTTCGATGATCCATTCTCGGACGGAAGGGGGGCGGAGAACAGTGATTATCGGACCGGGGGGCGTCCGCCGGGGTGACGAGCGGGCTCCCGGGCCCGGTCGTGTCGGTGGTGCCCCGTAGACTCGCCGTCGCCCTGTCGGTGACGGACGCCGGCGCAGACGAAGGAAGCGAGCCCCATGAGCCACTCGGACGGCACGGCACCGATCTACGCCGAGCTCATACGGGAACGGGGGGATGTTCCCGGTGACGTCCGCCAGACCGCGGAGGAGGTCCTGCGGGACCTGAGCCGGGTCATCCAGGTTCCGCCGCAGGGCGCTCCCGCGCCGCACGCCGGGGCCGGTGCCCCCATGGGGCCGGGCGGCCCCGTGGGCCCGGGGGGTCCGATGGGCCCGGGCGGTCCCGGCGGCTCCGGCGGCCCGATGGGCGTCACGGGTCCCATGGGCGTCGTGGGCCAGGCGGCGGGCGCGGTCGTCGCGCACCGGCCGCAGCGGTAGCGGCTCCTCTCCGGGTCCGGCTCCCCAGGCCCGGGGGCGTTGTCGGTGCCGTGCGCCATGCTGCCTCCCGGGACGGCTCGCTCAGCGGAAGGGGCGGGCCGCGCACGGCGACCAGGAGATGACGACATGGCCGAGGTTCTGCTCTTCCACCACGCGCTCGGGCTGACGGAGGGCGTCCGCGCCTTCGCGGACGGGCTGCGGCGTGCCGGACACACGGTGCACGTGCCCGACCTGTACGGAGGGCGCACCTTCGAGGACCTGGCGGAGGGGGTCGCCCACTCCTCGCGGACCGGCTTCGCGGAGCGGGCCGCCCGGACCGCCGGGGAACTGCCGGAGGATCTCGTGTACGCGGGCTTCTCGCTCGGCGTGATGCCCGCGCAGAAGCTGGCGCAGACCCGTCCCGGGGCCCGCGGCGCCCTTCTGCTCAGCGGCTGCCTGCCGGCGGACGCCTTCGCGGAGGAGTGGCCGGAGGGCGTGCCCGTGCAGGTGCACGGGATGGACGCGGACCCGTACTTCACCGACGACGGGGACCTGGCGGCGGCGCGCGGGCTGGTGGCGGGCGCGGCGGACCGGGAGCTCTTCCTGTATCCGGGGAGCGCGCACCTGTTCGCGGAGCGCGGGACGGCGTCCTACGCGCCGGAGGCGGCGGCGCTGTGCGCCGAGCGGGTGCTGTCCTTCCTGGAGGGCGTCACGGCGTGAACCGGCGGACGTAGCGGCGCTGCCAGGGGGTCTCCACGGCGTGCCGGTCGTAGTGGCGGCGCACGTACGCGACCGCCTCCCCGGCCGGGACCCCGTCGAGGACGGCGAGGACCGCCAGGGCCGTGCCGGTGCGGCCCCGGCCGCCGCCGCAGGCGACCTCGACGCGCTCCCCGGCGGCGCGCTCCCAGGCCTCGGCGAGGACGGAACGGGCCGTGTCCCGGTCGGCGGGGAGCCGGAAGTCCGGCCAGCGCAGCCAGACGGACTCCCAGGGCGTCCCGGGAGGCGTCCGGCCCAGGAGGTGGACGGCGTACGTCGGGACGGGGCCCTCGGGCAGCGGGCGGCGCAGGCCCCTGCCGCGCACCAGGCGCCCGGAGGGCAGCCGGAGGACCCCCGGGGCGGACTCGTTCCAGAGCTCGGTCATGGCGCCACCGTAACCACCGGAGCGGCCCTCCCGCGGCGGGAACGGGGTCGTCCGTTCGGCCGACCCCGGTGTCGTCCGTTCCGACGCGGGGCGGGGGCCGCCCGGCGGACCGTGGGGGGGCGGGGCGGGCGGAGGATCGACGCAGGGCGCGGACCCGTCTCCCCCTCGGCCACGATCCGCCGGGCGGGCCTCCGGGGGTCGTCCGCGCGGTCGCCGTCCCGAGGAGTCCGTCATGACGAAGTCCCGCCGTCCGTCCCGCACCGCCCGGGCGTTGCTGCCCGGCGCGGTGGCCGCCGCCCTGCTCACGGGGTGCGCCCAGGGCTCCGGGAGCGGGGCCGCGCCAGGCCCGGCGGCGGCCGGTGTCCCGTCCTCCCCCGGCTCCGGCGGCGGGCCCGCTCCCGGCACCCTGCTCGTCGCCGACTTCGGCTCCGGCACGGTCACCTTCGTGGACCCCGCACGGGGGGCCACCGGGTCCGTGGAGGTGGGCACCGCGCCGTACGGTCTGGCGCTCGGCGCCGACGGGCGCGCCTGGGTGGCGACCGCCGAGGGGGTGGCGGTGGTGGACACCGCGGCCCGGAAACGGCTCGCCCTGATCCCGTACCGGACGGACACCGGGCCCGTGACCACGGGCGAGTACCGGGGCGGCGGCATGGGCATCGCGTTGGCACCGGACGGGCGCCGGGCGTACGTGGGGGTCAACGTGCCCGGCGGGAACGGCGCCCTGGAGGTGGTCGACACGGCGGCGCTGCGGGTGACGGACGCGGTGCCGGTCGGCCGGCGCCCGTTCGACGTGGACGTGTCGGAGGACGGCACCGAGGTGTACGCGACGAACCACGACTCCTTCGACGTCACGGTCGTCGCGGCGGGGACGCTGGAGGCCCGGCGGGTGGAGGTCGCCCCGTACGGCACGGAGGGCGGTCTCGGCTCCTGGCTCAAGCCGCACTACGCGGCGGTGCGGCCCTCGGACGGGAGGCTGCTGCTTCCGTTCGAGGGCGAGCGGCTGGCCGTGGTCGATCCCCGGACGGGCCGGACCGGGATCGAGCCGATGACCGCGAACACCCATCAGCACGGGGTCGCCGTGACGGCCGACGGGACGCTCCTCGCCGTGGGCACGGGGCCGATCGATCCGGACGCGGACCGGGGGCCGTCCCTGACGGTGCGTACGCCGGACGGGAGGGAGCGGGTGTATCCGCTGGAGGGGCCGCACGAGGACGTGGCCGTGTCGCGGGACGGGCGCACGGCCTACGTCACCGGCGGGTTCACCCGGGACGGGTACTGGGACGGCCTGACCGTCGTGGACCTGGCCTCGGGCGGCACCCGCCGGCTGGCGGCGGGGTCGCGGCCCCTGGGGATCGCGGTCCTCCGAGGGGCGGCGGGTCCGGCGGCGGAAAGGGACGGTGGCGGGAGGGAGCGGTGAGAACGGCCGGAGGGGGTAGCCGAGGGCGGGACCGGCGGTGCCGGGGCGCACCCGGGGCCCGGGTGGGCCCCACTCGGAGACGGCGGCCCCGCCGGAGAGCGATTCATCAGCAATGACGATAAAAAGGGTAAACAAGGGGTAGTCGGCAAAAAGTTGCCATGTGGTCGCACCCGGCCACAGCCAGTGGCTCCTTGCACGCTCATACGGAAGGGCGGACAGCGTGACGCGACCGAGGATTCTCGTGGTGGGCGCCGGCTTCGCCGGAGTGGCCTGCGTACGGCGGCTCGAACGGCGGCTGGCGGAGCGGGAGGCGGTCATCACGCTCCTTTCGCCGTTCTCGTACCAGCTCTACCTGCCGTTGCTCCCCCAGGTGGCGGCGGGGGTCCTGACCCCGCAGTCGGTCGCCCTGTCGCTGCGGCGCAGCGAGCGGCACCGGACCCGGATCGTTCCCGGTGGAGTGGTCGGCGTCGACACCGCGGCGAAGGTCTGCGTGGTGCGGACGATCTCCGGGGAGTACGTGAACGAGCCGTACGACCATCTCGTGCTCGCGCCCGGCAGCGTGACCCGGACCTTCGACATCCCGGGCCTCACCGAGCACGCGCGCGGGATGAAGACGCTCGCGGAGGCCGTGTACATCCGCGACCACGTCATCGCCCAGCTGGACCTGGCGGACGCGAGCAACGACGACGTGGAGCGGGCGGCGCGGCTGCAGTTCGTGGTGGTCGGCGGCGGCTACGCCGGGACGGAGACGGCGGCCTGCCTCCAGCTGCTCACCCACAACGCGGTCAAGCGGTACCCGCGGCTCGACCCGGACCTCATCAAGTGGCACCTGGTGGACATCGCGCCGAGGCTCATGCCCGAGCTGGGCGAGAAGCTGGGCAAGGCCGCGATGGACATCCTGACCCGGCGCGGCATCGAGGTGTCGCTCGGGGTCTCGGTGGCCTCGGTGGACGAGAAGACGGTGACGCTCACGGACGGGCGGGTGCTGCCGAGCCGGACCCTCATCTGGACGGCCGGGGTGGCGGCGAGCCCCCTCATCGGGACGCTCGGCACCGAGACCCTCAAGGGCCGGGCCGTGGTCTCGCCCGAGATGGCCGTGCCCGGGCTCGACGGGGTGTGGGCGCTCGGGGACGCGGCGGCGGTGCCCGACCTCGCCAAGGGCGAGGAGGGGGCGGTCTGCCCGCCGACGGCCCAGCACGCCATGCGGCAGGGCAAGGCGGTCGCCGACAACCTGGTCTCGACCCTGCGCGGCGAACCGCTCCACCCGTACCGGCACAAGGACCTGGGGCTCGTGGTGGACCTCGGCGGGATGGACGGCGTGTCGAAGCCGCTCGGCGTGGAGCTGCACGGAATGCCGGCGCAGGCCGTGGCCCGCGCCTACCACTGGGGCGCGCTGCGGACCAACGTGGCCAAGACCCGGGTGATGACGAACTGGGTGCTCAACGCCCTGGCCGGTGACGACTACGTGAGGACAGGGTTCCTGGCCTCGAAGGCGGGGACGCTGAAGGACTTCGAGTACACCGACGCGTACCTGTCGCCCGATCAGGTCCGCAGCCACACGGCGTCGTTCCGCGGGGCGATCGCGTCCGGCGGGAGCTGAGGGACGGAGAACGACGGAGAGGGGCGCCCGGCGGAGAGCCGGGCGCCCCTCGGCGTTCGCGGTGGACGGGCGGTGTCAGCGGGCCAGTTCGGCGGCCGGGCCCATGACGACGACGGGTTCCCGGGCCGGGTCGAGGGCGCGGAGCAGCTCGCGCAGGTCCTCGCGCTCCAGGGTGACGCAGGCCTGGGTGGGGCCGCCGTGGTCGACGTGGATCCAGACGCCGCCGCCCTTCTCCGCGCCGAGGGGGCGCTCCTTGTCGAGCGGGCTGCGGCCGGGCACCCGGTTGTAGTCGATGGCGATGACGTGGTCGAAGGAGCCTTCGAGGGGTTCGCCCGCGAAGCCGGTGCCGCTGATCGCGAACTGCTCGTCCTGGTCGTACGGCAGGAGGGCGCCGGGGTCGGGCAGCCGGCCGCCCGCGTCGCCGAGCCGGAAGACCCCGACGGGGGTGCGCAGGTCGCCCGCGGTGTGGTCGGCGGTCCAGCCCCGGAGCGCGTTGTGGGTGGGCCAGGGGCCGGCCTGGGGCTTCCATCCGGTGGCAGGGTCGCGGGAGTAGAGCGTCGCGGTGGACCTGGTGGAGTCGGAGGAGGCGCCGGTGACCACGAGGGCCTGGGAGGTGCCGTCGGGGACGGCGGCGTGGGTGACGGGGCCGACGCCGGGGAGCCGGGTCACGGGGGCCGGGGCGGAGGCGAGGGCGGCGGCGGCCCTGTCCGGTGGGCCCGGGTGGGGGCGTGCGTCGCCGGCGGGCTCGGTCGTGGGGGCGGGGGC